>JAZKHR010000079.1:0-5812 GCA_040385305.1 Pseudomonadota bacterium | reverse complement strand
TCCGCAAGCCGGAGCTCGACGCGCAGCTGGTCGCCGAGTCGATCGCGCAGCAGCTGGAGCGCCGCATCATGTTCCGCCGCGCCATGAAGCGCGCAGTGGGTAACGCGATGCGCCTTGGCGCGCTGGGCATCAAGGTCAACGTGGGCGGCCGCCTCAACGGCGCCGAGATCGCGCGCTCCGAGTGGTACCGCGAGGGTCGCGTGCCGCTGCACACCCTGCGCGCCGACATCGACTACGGGTTCGCCGAGGCGAAGACCACGTACGGGATCATCGGCATCAAGGTGTGGGTCTACAAGGGCGAGATTTTCGATTTCAGCCAGATCGGCCAGGAAAAGCCTGACGACAACGCGCCGCGCAACGATCGCAACGATCGTGGCGACCGCGAGCGTCCGCGCGGTCCGCGCCGCGATCGTGAAGCGAGGGACTAAGTCATGTTGCAACCCAAGCGAACCAAGTACCGCAAGATGCACAAGGGCCGAAACGACGGCCTGGCCTGGAATGGCAACCTCGTCAGCTTCGGCGAGTACGGCCTGAAGGCGACTACCCATGGCCAGCTCACGGCGCGCCAGATCGAGGCCGCTCGCCGCTCGATCAGCCGCTACGTGAAGCGGGGCGGCAAGATGTGGATCCGCGTGTTCCCGGATAAGCCGATCACCAAGAAGCCGATCGAAGTGCGCATGGGCTCGGGCAAGGGCAACGTGGAGTACTGGGTGGCCCAGATCCAGCCCGGCCGCATGATTTATGAAATCGAGGGCGTGGATGAAACCACCGCGCGCGAGGCGTTCCGCCTGGCCGCCGCCAAGCTCTCGGTCACCACCACTTTCGTGACCCGGACGGTGCGCTGATGGAACTCAAGCAAATGCGTCAGAAGTCGGCGGACGAGCTCAAGTCCCACCTGGTCGAGCTGCAGAAGGAACGTTTCGCGCTGCGCATGCAGCACGCGACTGGCCAGCTGCCTCCGTCCAAGTCCAATGAACCCCGCCGCGTCCGCCGCGAGATCGCTCGCGTCAACACGCTGCTGGGCGCGCTCTCCAACGGCGCGAAGAAGTAAGGAACAGCCGCGATGACCGAACAATCCAAGAAGCTGCACACGGTCGATGGCCGCGTCGTCAGCAACAAGATGGACAAGACCGTGACCGTGCTCGTCGAGCGCCAGGTGAAGCACGCGTTGTACGGCAAGTACATCCGTCGCTCGACCAAGCTCCACGCCCATGACGCCGAGAACGCGTGCAACCAGGGCGACCTGGTGCGCGTGGCGGAGTGCGCCCCGATGTCCAAGACCAAGAACTGGCGGGTGGTGGAAATCCTCACCCGCGCAGCCGAGTAAAGGAGACAGCCATGATCCAGACCCAGAGCTATCTCGACGTCGCCGACAACTCGGGCGCCAAGGAAGTGATGTGCATCAAGGTGCTCGGTGGCTCCAAGCGCCGTTACGCCCACATCGGCGACATCATCAAGGTGTCGATCAAGGACGCGATCCCGCGTGGCAAGGTCAAGAAGGGCGACGTCTATGACGCCGTTGTGGTCCGCACCCGCAAGGGCGTGCGTCGCGCCGACGGTTCGCTGATCCGCTTCGATGGCAACGCCGCGGTGTTGCTCAACAACAAGCATGAACCCATCGGCACCCGCATCTTCGGGCCGGTGACGCGCGAACTGCGCTCCGAGAAGTTCATGAAGATCGTCTCGCTCGCACCCGAAGTGCTCTGAGCGGAGGAAGCAGACATGAATCGCATCAAGAAAGGCGACCAGGTGGTCGTGACCACTGGTAACGAAAAGATCAAGGGACAGACTGGCGAAGTGCTGCGCGTGGTGGGCGAGCGCGTGTACGTCTCCAACCTGAACCTGGTCAAGCGCGCCACCAAGCCGAACCCGCAAGCCGGCCAGCCCGGCGGGCTGATCGAGCGCGAGGCGTCGATCCACATCTCCAACGTGATGCTGCTCAACCCGGCGACGGGCAAGGGCGAACGCGTTGCAACCAAGGTGCTGGAGAATGGAAAGCGCATCCGCGTGTTCCGCTCCAACGGCGAGGCAATCTGACATGAACACGCGACTTGAAAAGTTCTACAAGGAAGAGGTCGTGCCGAAGCTCATGGAGCAGTTCGGCTACACCAACACCATGCAGGTCCCCAAGCTGACCAAGATCACCCTGAACATGGGCGTGGGCGAGGCGGCGACCAACAAGAAGATCCTCGAGAACGCGGTTGCCGACATGGCCAAGATTGCAGGCCAGCGCCCGATCGTGACCAAGTCCCGGGTGTCGGTGGCGTCGTTCAAGATCCGTGACGGCTGGCCGATCGGCGCCAAGGTGACCCTGCGTCGCGGCCGGATGTTCGAGTTCCTGGACCGTCTGATCAACGTCTCGCTGCCGCGCGTGCGCGACTTCCGCGGCGTCTCGGCGCGTTCTTTCGACGGCCGCGGCAACTACAACATGGGCCTGAAGGAACAGATCATCTTCCCCGAGATCGATTTCGACCAGGTCGATGCGATGCGCGGCATGGACATCGCCATCACCACCACAGCGAAGACCGATGCCGAGGCCAAGGCCCTGCTCGAAGCCTTCCGCTTCCCGTTCCGCAACTGAGGCAGACCAGATGGCAAAGACGTCCATGGTGAACCGCGAAGTCAAGCGCACCAAGCTTGCCAAGCAGCACGGCGCCAAGCGCGATGCGCTGAAGAAGATCATCTCCAGCCAGGACGCGTCCTACGAGGAGAAGATGGACGCGGCGGTCAAGCTGCAGAAGCTGCCGCGCGACTCCTCACCGAGCCGCCAGACCACCCGCTGCGCCTTGACCGGCCGCCCGCGCGCCGTCTACAGCAAGTTCGCCCTCGGCCGCAACGCACTCCGCCAGGCCACCATGCGCGGCGACGTGCCGGGCCTGCGCAAGGCGAGCTGGTAAGCAGACAGCCTGCTATACTGGGCGGCTCGCTGCCCTGAAAGCAGGCAAACGCCGGTGGCCCGCAGCGATGCGGGCCTTCGGCCGCGAGCAGCACCGCAACACGCTCCACCACAATTCGAATTCGCAATCCTGCGGATATCGGTACTCATCAGGAATATTCCATGAGCATGACTGATCCCATCGCCGACATGCTGATCCGCATCAAGAATGCGGCGGCTGTAGGCAAGCCGACGGTAAAGATGCCGTCCTCCAAGACCAAGGTCGCCATCGCCGACGTCCTCAAGGGCGAGGGCTACATCTCCGATGCGCGCGTCACCCAGAATGGCGCCAAGGCCGAGCTGGAAATCGCCCTCAAGTATTACGAAGGCAAGCCGGTGATCGAGACCCTGAAGCGTGTGTCGCGCTCGGGCCTGCGCCACTATCGCGGCAAGGACGACCTGCCCAAGGTGCTGAACGGCCTCGGCGTCGCCATCATTTCCACGTCGAAAGGCATCATGACCGACACCAGCGCGCGCGAGCAGGGCGTCGGTGGCGAAGTCCTGTGCATCGTGGCTTAAGGGAGTAACGACCATGTCCCGAGTTGCCAAGCTGCCCGTCGTCATCACCAAGGGCGTCGAACTGATCGTCCAGCCGGAATCGATCAGCGTGAAGGGCCCGAAGGGTACCCTGAGCGTGCCGAAGCCGGCCGGCATCGATGTCAAGATCGAAGACGGCAATGCGTTGCTGACCTCCACCGACGCGTCCCTGACGCCGTTGACCGGCACGCTGCGCGCCATCGTCGCCAACATGGTGCACGGCGTCACCACTGGCTTCGAGCGCAAGCTCGAGCTGGTCGGCGTCGGCTACCGCGCCGCCATGCAGGGCAAGGACCTGAGCCTCGCGCTCGGTTTTTCGCACCCGGTGCTGTTCGCGACGCCGGAAGGCATCACCATCACCACCCCGACCCAGACCGAAATCCTGGTCGCCGGTGCCGACAAGCAGCGCGTCGGTGAAGTCGCCGCCAAGATCCGTGGCTACCGCCCGCCGGAGCCCTACAAGGGCAAGGGTGTGAAGTACGCCGGTGAAACCATCATCCGCAAGGAAGCCAAGAAGGCCTAAGCGCTCATCCGAGCCCGGCTTTCAGCTTTCGGAGACCAAGATCATGCTCAAGAAAATCGCCCGCCTGCGTCGCGCCAAGTCCACGCGTTCGCACATCCGCAAGCTCGGCGTGCCGCGCCTGTCGGTGCTGCGCACCGGCCAGCACCTGTATGCCCAGCTGTTCACCGCCGATGGCGCCAAGGTGCTGGCGTCTGCCTCCACCGTGGAGTCGGGCGTGATGGAAGGCCTGAAGAACGGCAAGAACGCCGATGCCGCCGCCAAGGTGGGCAAGGTGATCGCCGAGCGCGCCAAGGCCGCGGGCTTCGAGAAGGTCGCGTTCGACCGCTCGGGCTACCGCTACCACGGGCGCATCAAGGCGCTGGCCGACGCCGCGCGCGAAGGCGGCCTGCAGTTCTGATCCAGCGGAATCGCGGGGTGCCATCCCCGCCTTCCGTTCCACTTGCCGATGCGAGGTGCATCGGACGCCATGGCCGGTTCCGGTCCTGGCGGTGCATCCGAACCACATCACAACAATAAGCGGCAACGCCGCAAATCCCTTCAACGAAACGAGATATCGATATGGCAGAACAACGCGAATCACGCGGCCGCGATCGCAATCGCGACAGCGAAAAGGTCGATGACGGCATGATCGAGAAGCTGATTGCGGTCAACCGCGTCAGCAAGACGGTCAAGGGCGGCCGCCAGTTCACCTTCACCGCACTGACGGTGGTGGGTGACGGCAATGGCAAGATCGGCATGGGCTACGGCAAGGCGCGCGAAGTGCCGGTCGCGATCCAGAAGTCGATGGAATATGCCCGCAAGGCCATGACCACGGTCGACCTCAACAACGGCACCCTGTTCCACCAGGTGAAGGCCAACCATGGCGCCGCCAGCGTCTTCATGAAGCCGGCGTCCGAAGGTACCGGCGTGATCGCCGGTGGCGCGATGCGCGCCGTGCTGGAAGTGGTGGGCGTGAAGAACGTGCTGGCCAAGGCCACTGGTTCGCGCAACCCGATCAACCTGGTGCGCGCGACCATCCGCGGCCTGGAGTCGATGCACTCGCCGGCGAAGATCGCGGCCAAGCGCGGCAAGAAGGTGGAGGACCTGGCTCATGGCTAAGAACGACACCGCCAAGAAGGCCGTTGCCAAGAGCGCCTTCGTCAAGAGCACCACCAAGAACGATACCGCGAGTTCCAGGAAGGGTACCGTCGAGTCCGGCGCTGGCACGGTCACCGTGCGCCTGGTCAAGGGCCTGCGCGGCACCAAGTCGATCCATCGCCTTTCGGTGAAGGCGCTCGGCTTGGGCAAGTTGAACAGCACGCGCGTGTTGAAGGACAGCCCGCAGGTGCGTGGCCTGATCAACACCGTCCACTATCTGGTTCGGGTCGAGGAATAATTCGATGAAAATGAACACACTGAGCCCCGGTGAGGGCGCTCGTCAGGACCGCAAGCGCGTTGGCCGCGGCATCGGTTCCGGCCTGGGCAAGACCTGCGGTCGTGGCCACAAGGGTTCGTTCGCGCGCTCCGGCAAGGGCAAGATCAAGGCTGGCTTTGAAGGCGGCCAGATGCCGTTGTACAAGCGGCTGCCCAAGATCGGCTTCCATTCCAAGCAGGCCCTGGACACCGCCGAAGTGCTGCTGTACCAGCTGGACAAGCTGCCGGCCGGCGAGGTCACGTTCGCGGCCCTGCGCGCCGCGAGGCTGGTGCCGAGCACCGCAAAGCGGGCCAAGATCGTGGTCAAGGGCGAAGTCACCAAGGCATTCACCTTGACCGGCATCGCGGCGACTGCTGGCGCCAAGGCCGCGATCATCGCTGCCGGCGGCAAGCTGGCGGAGTAA
>JAZKHR010000078.1:7356-15461 GCA_040385305.1 Pseudomonadota bacterium | reverse complement strand
GGCTGCGCTTCTGGCTACCGGAAATTGCAGCTCGCTCCCGCCCACATGGCATTGATGCGCGCGGAGGCGGCAGGCCCGTCGAGCAAGCCAAATACGTCGCCAGCCGCGAATTCCTCGCCCAGCGTGGTTGTGCGGATGTCGGCCGCATAGGCGTCGGTGAGTTCCCGGCGGGTGCTGCCGATGCCGATGCCGGCCATCGTGGCCGGGGCGACATTCCCGCCCGCGGCTGCGCCGCGCGAGACGCTCCAGCCAACGAATCGGCCATCCTGCGACATCACGGTCAGGGTGTCCGGCCAGGTCGCCATGTCGAGCGGGCCCGCCCCGCACTCCTCGTTGCGTCCGCGCTGCGGTGCGACGCCTCCGTAGGTTCGGCTGACAGCCTCGATGGCTACGGCGGCCTCCGTGTTGAAGGGCAGGTGGCGCACGCTGCCGCCTTCGCTCACGAAGGCGAGGCCTTCGCCGGACAACGCGAGCTGGACCGCTGCACTGGTCGCCATGGTCGACGCAGCAGGGGCCTTGGGCGGGACCGCGATGGGTGCCGACGTGGCGTCGATGGACGCGGGTGCCGTAGACGCGGGGCGTGCAGGCTCCGCGTGCCTGGCGTCGCGCGAGCATCCGGCCAGAACGGCGGCGAGGGTGACGAGGATGGGCAGGGCGGCCTTCAATTCCCCCCCACCGCGGCCTCCGACGACCACCCTCGCAGCGCACCGACCACCGACAACACCTCAGACGGGTGCACGGGCTTGGCGAGGTGCATCTGGAAGCCCAGCTTCAACGCGCGCATGCGGTCCTCGACGCGGGCATAGGCGGTGAGCGCGACCGCGGGGACCGGCATGCGCGCTGCGGCGCGCTCCTGCGCGCGCAGGGCGGCGATGAACTGGTAGCCGTCCTGCTCCGGCATGCCGATGTCGCTGACCAGGACGTCGGGGTTGAAGTCCGGCGCCGCATCCAGCGCATCGCGCGCGCTCGCGCAGCTCTTCACCATGGCGCCGCAGGTCGCGAACAGGCCTGCCAGCATCTCCCGGGTGTCGCGTTCGTCGTCCACCACCAGCACGCGGCAGTTCCTGAGGTCTGGCGCCTGGCTGCCGCGGGAAGGCGTGTAGAAGGGAAGGTCGGCCGCTGGTGCGGGTTGGGTAGCCGCCCGTGCATCGGCCGCCGGCAGTCTCACCACGAAAGTGGCGCCCAGTCCCGCTCCCGGGCTGCGGGCCGCGACCGTGCCGCCCTGCATTTCCACCAGCTGGCGCACGATGGCCAGTCCAAGGCCAAGCCCGCCGTGCTGGCGGGTGGTGGTGGCGTCGTGCTGGCTGAAAGGCTCGAAGATATGCGGCAGGAATTCGGCGTCGATGCCATGTCCGTCGTCAGCGACCTGGATCTCCACGTGACCGTCGGCCTCGCGCACCTCCACCTCCACGCGGCCGCCGGGCTCGGTGAACTTCAGCGCATTGGCAAGCAGGTTGCCGACCACCTGTTGCAGTCGTTCAGCGTCCGCCCGCACATCGCTCACGGCGTCATCGATCCTGGTCTCCAGGCTGACCTGGCGCGCACGCGCACTGGGGCGTGCCGCGTGCAAGGCTGCCTCCACCGCCATGCGGGGGTCGACCGTCGCGACCTGACATTCCAGCTTGCCGCTGGTGATCCGCGAGACATCCAGCAGGTCGTCCACGATCTTCGCCTGCGAGCGGGCATTGCGCGCGATCACCGACATGCCCTCCGCCCAGCGGTCAGGCGGCAAACGGCCGGTGGCCAGCATGTCACTCCAACCAAGGATGGACGTGAGCGGCGTGCGCAGTTCGTGCGAGACAGTGGCCAGGAACTGGTCCTTCATCTCGTTGGCCTGCTGGGCTGCCTGGTACAGGCGCTGGTTTTCGCGCGCCTCATGCTCCGCGCGGTCGCGCGCCGCCTGGGCTTCGGCGAACAGCCGGGCACGGCTGAAGGCGACGGCTGCCTGCGCAGCGATCGATTCGACGAGCTTCTCGTGATCCCGGGTGAAGACCCCGGGTTGCGCATGCCCGAAGAACAGGCCGCCCAGGATCTCGCCGGAATCCGCAGCCACCGGGGTGGCCAGGTAGCTGCGCACGGGCAGGTGGCCCGCAGGCATGCCGTGGTACGGCGCGGATTGTCCGTATCGCGGGTCGACCAGGACGTCATCGACGCGCATCGTCGCCTCGCCGTTGAACGTCGGGGCAAACATGCTGGTTGCCCGGGGCATCGGGAAGGCTGCGAACGCTTCGCGGGGCACGCCCGAGAGCGCGTACAGCATGTAGCGTTCGCCGACGGCATCCGTCACGTTGTAGAAGAAGGCACCGAACTGCGCGCCCGTCAGCTCGGTGGCCACGTCGGTGACCGACTGAACGATGGCGTCCAGCTCGACCTCGGTCAGCATGCGCTGTGACAGCTCGCGCAGCGCCTGCGCCTCGCGTTCGCGCCGCTTCTGATCGTGGATGCAGCGCACTTCGATCACGGTGCCGACCACCGTGTCGTTCTCCTTCACGGGACTGGCGGTGAACGCGACGGGATAGAAGTGACCGTCCTTGTGGACGAACACTTCCTCGCCTTGCGCTTTGTTGTTTTGCGGCGCAGCGCGGTCGATCGGGCATTCCTCAAGCGGATAGGGGCTGCCGTCGGGTCGCGTGTGGTGCACGAAATCATGCAGCGGACGACCCAGCACCTCCTCGAGACGATACCCAGTGAGCTGCTGTGCGGATCCGTTCATGTAGACGCAGTGCTGGTGCTCGTTCATCACGAACAGCGCCGCTGTGGCGTTCTCGCACACGGCGCGGAACTGGCTGAGTGGGGTGACCAGGCTGGAGATCGGTGGCATCTGCGCCTCATGGCTGTTCAGGCGCGAGATTGTATGCACATGGCAGCCGATGGGGATGTGTAAACGGCGTGGTCAGGAAGGGTTTTCGAGAAGGGGGGGCAGGGGCATTTCCGTAGGGAGCGTGCCCCTATGCCGGCCTCCGTTGGGCACGGGTACTCCTATGCTTTCTCGAACCGCGCGCCGACTGCGGGCGCTTCACAGGTTCGGCAATGCGCGCATGTGCCGACCCTGCCGCGAGTGCCCGGCATCCCCTCGCCAACCGGCGCGCGACGTCCGTTCGTGCCGGTGGCCGCTGCGCGAGACGGTCCTGCCCAGGCGCGGCCTGTCTAGCGCATCTCGGTTTCGTTCGCGGTGGGGAAGGGCGCGGCCGGCAGTGACCCCATTTTTGTCTCCGTGTACTCGCTCGCCCAGAAATCGGGGGGACCTTCGCTGTCGATCACGCGGTTTCGGACCGGCTTGACCCCATGCTTCAGGTAGGCGGCGATCGCCCACAGCGCTTCATCGTCCAGGTGGCGCCAGGCCGGCCAGGGCATCGGCGGGGCCAGGTATTTGGGATGGGCTGGGTGGTTGCCCTGCGCGGGCACGGTGGAAGTGATCTCGATGTCGGCGGTGTCGCCCGGGCGCAGGCCGTAGCGCAGGGAATTGAAGATCTGCCGTTCGCTGAAACGCCCCAGACCGGTGGTGTTGTCGGGCGTCAGGTTGCGCGGGTAGGTCTTGAATGGCCCGACCTGGAACACGAGCTCCGGGCGGCGTTCGGGCCGAACGCCGTCCAGCCAGCCATCCTGCCCGGGATTCACCGCCCCGCCGTGGCAAGCGGCGCAGGCGGTCTGCGCCACCAGCGCACGCCCACGCAGCACCTGTTCGCGACGGGCTGGATCCTCCAGGCGCTCGTGCTGGGTTGGGAAGGTCGGGAACACATGGGTACCGACCTTCGCGACTGTGTATTCGCTGGCCCACAGGTCGGGCGGCGCCCCGCTGTCCGCGACACGATGGCTCACCGGCCTCAGCCCGTGCTTCAGGTACGCGGCGATGGCCCACAGGTCGTCGTCGGGCATGAAGCGCCAGTACAGCCAGGGCATGCCCGGCGACAGGTAGTCCGGGGTTGCCGGATGGTTGCCTTCGCCCGGAACCATCGAATTGATGGTGATATCCGGCGTCGTCTTCGGCCGCAGCCCGTAGCGCAATGCGTTGAAGAGCTGGCGTTCGCTGTAGCGGCCGATCCCGGTGTCGAGGTCCGGAGTGAGGTTGCGCGGCCACGCTGCGAACGGCCCGATCATCGTCGGCTTCTCATCGGCGGACTGCCCGGCCAGCCAGCCTTTCGCGGCCGGGTTGGGATTGCCCCCGTGGCACGCGCCGCAGTCGTGGCTGATCACCAGTTGCCGGCCGCGCAACACCTGTTCACGGGTCGCCTGCCCTGCAGGAAGGCCAGTGGCGGCGCGGGCGATGGGTGCGGCGGCGTCGCCAGCGGCATCGCCCCGGGCGAGCGCGCTGCAGGCCACGGCTGAAATCGACAGCAGGCAGGCCAGCCACAGCTGGCCGCGTTGGTTCGGGTACGGTGACATCGACGTCTCCCATGAAGCGCTTGGCGCGGTCATCGAACCTCCAGGACGCCCATCATCCCGTGGTCCTCGTGGTCCAGGATGTGGCAGTGGAACATCCACATCCCGGGGTAGTTGTCGTAGCGAACGATGAAGCGGACGGTCTGGTGCTTCGGAACGTTGACCGTGTCCTTCCAGCTGCGGAACGGCTCCGGCACGCCGTCGCGGTCGAGCACCTGGAACTGGAAGCCGTGCAGGTGGAAGGGATGGTCCATGCCGACCAGATTCTCGATCTGCCAGATCTCGGTTGCCCCAAGCCGTGCGCTGACGTCGACCCGCTGCATGTCCATCTGCAGGCCGTTGATGAGGCCTTGCGACATCGCCATGACCCGGGTTTGCGTCGCCTGCGCCGGGTCCAGCGCCGGAATCGGCCGCAGGGTGGTGGGCAGGGCCACCGGGGCCACCGGGGACGCGTCGTCGTAGCGCAGCACCAGCAGGTCGCGCGGCTGCTCCCAGTCCTTCGGCCGGGTCTGCGGGATGTAGCGGTCGTAGGGCAGTGCCTGCACGGTCACCGAACTGCCCGGCGTGCCGCTTCCGCGCAGCAGGAACTCGACGCGCTCGGCGCTGGCCAGCAACAACTCGTCCACCTCGACGGGACGCTCGAACAGACCGCCGTCGCTGCCCACGTGCAGCAGCTTGTGGCCCGGGATCGACAGCCGGTAGAAACGCCCGGCGGAGGCATTGACCACGCGCCAGCGCTGGACCTCCCCGCTGCGGATGGAAACTTCCGGCATCACCTTGCCGTTGACGAACAGCGCCGTGCCCTCGCGGCCGTTCTCGAAGTCCACGCGTCCCTGGTGCGAGTGCGGCTCCGGCAGGTCCAGCGTGCCGTCCCCATGGAAACGGTTGTCCGACAGCACCAGCAACCTCTCGGTCATCGCCGGCAATGGATCGTCGGCCGCGCGCACCACGATGCCGCCGTACAAACCCCGCGCGACCTGGCGTCCGGTGCTGTGGTCGGGGTGCGGGTGGTACCAGTAAGTACCCGCCGTGCCCGGCTGCACGGTGAAGGCGTATTCGTATTCCTCGCCGGGCGCGACGGGATGGAAGGGGCTGCCGTCCGAGGGGAAGGGCAGGTGCATGCCGTGCCAGTGCACGGTGGTGGCTTCCGGGAGCTGGTTGCGAAACCGCACCCGGACCCGGTCGCCCTCGCGGAACTCCAGCGCCGGCCCCGGCACCTGACCGTTGTACGCATAGACCTCGGTCGTCATGCCGGGCACGAGCTGGAGCCTGGCCACGGAGGCGGTCAGCTCGATCCGGATTTCCGCAGGCGGTTCCGGTCCATCTTTTCGCTCGCCCGCGCCATGCCCCGCAATGGCAGATGCCGGCGCACAGAGGGCCACCAGCAAGCATGCAAGCATCCCCAGCACGGCGTTGGAATTCCTCAATCGAAGCCTCCCCGGGCGTGGCCGCGGCGGTGGGAGCCACGGGTTGCCGTCATCAGCCATCAACGCCTTTCGCGGGGGAGTGCGGCCATCGCCGCGACAACGGGGCCTCGGTGCACCTCCGCCTGCAACGCATCCATCGTTGAGCCTGCACCGGCGAAAGGTCCCCTGAACTCTGTCGCCTGCAACGTCGCCCGGATGCTCGCGGTACATCCCGCCACGCGTCATTAACGACGCTTCGCGCTATCGTCCCGATCCAGTGCACATCAGGTCGAGCCAGTGAAGGTCACCATCGTAGGGCTGGTCACGCCTCATCTCCTGCGGGTCATTGACCTCGCCGAGGAGGCGGAGTCAGGCATCAACGTCGACTGGCACGTGCGTGATGCAGTTGCGAGGACGATTGACGACCTGGGTCACCAATACAACGCCCGTGACCTGCTCTCCGCCTACGTCCAGGGGCTGGAGACGGCTGGCCGGGAGGCGGGCCGGGCCCGCATGTTCTATGCCGGGGTGCTGCGGAACGCGGCGGCCGAAGCCGCCCGAAAGCTGAAAGAACGCGGTTGAGGGAGCGCGCGGCAACAATGGTGTCAATGACAATTGCTGACGGTTCTGATCACGGATGCACGCCATGGCGAAACGCTACGATCCACCTCTGACCGAGAGCGCGCACGGCCCTCTCTATCGTGTCGACAAGGCGATCCGGGCAGCCCAGCAAGGGCTTGATGCCGCGATTGACGCGCAACGCCACCACACCAACCGTAACCTGGCCCAGGAAGTCATCAAGGAGGCGCGCGAAGCGCTCAGGAAGGTGGAAAAGTTACGCGTAATGAAGATCAAGGAACTCGGCGCCTTGACGAAATCGGAGCCGGGTTCTCCTGATCCATAGCGGCGGTCAGGGGCAGGGGGCGGCGTCCGCATCACGCGTGATTAGCGGGGCGGTTGCTACGTTGCGCGCCTCTCTGCATGGAGCCGACGATGAAGATCCTGATGGTGCTGACGTCGCATGACCAGCTTGGCGATACGGGCGAAAAGACCGGCTTCTGGCTGGAGGAGTTCGCAGCGCCGTACTACGTGTTCAAGGATGCCGGTCACGAGGTCGTGCTTGCCTCCCCGCATGGCGGCCAGCCGCCGCTCGACCCGAAGAGCGATGCCCCCGATGCGCAGACGCCCGCGACCGAGCGCTTCCGCGCCGACCCCGAGGCGGTCAAGGCGCTGGCGACCACCCACGTGCTGTCCGACGTGGTCTGCGATCCCTTCGACGCCCTGTTTTATCCCGGCGGCCATGGCCCGATGTGGGACCTGGCGGAAAACCTGGACTCCATCGGCCTGATCGAATCGATGTATGCCGCCGGCAAGCCCGTTGCCGCGGTCTGCCACGCACCCGCCGTGTTGCGCCATGCCAACGGTCCGGACGGAACGCCGCTGGTGAAGGGCAAGTCGGTGACTGGATTCACGAACACCGAAGAAGCGGCGGTGGGGCTCACCGACGTGGTGCCGTTCCTGATCGAGGACATGCTTGCCTCCCGGGGCGGGCGCTACTCGAAGAAGGACGACTGGCAGCCGTATGCGATCACCGACGGCAATCTCGTGACCGGGCAGAACCCCGCGTCGTCGGAGGATGCTGCGCGCGCGGTGTTGGCGCTCTTGGGCGGATGACCCTCCAGCAGGAGGAGACGCTGGGGCCTCAGGGCCCGAGGTGCTCCCTTCGCCTTGCACACCTGCACGCCGGATAACATGAGGCTCCCTTCCACCGCGGAATCGCCATGTCCCCGTTGATGCACGCCGCGTCCGTTCCCGTCTTCCAGCAGATGCTCGCCGCGTTGGGCGGCGTGCTTGCCAAGGCGGACGCCTTTGCGACCGAACGCAAGATCGACCCTGCCGCGCTGCTGCAGGCTCGGTTGTTTCCCGACATGTTCCCCCTGGCGCGCCAGGTGCAGATTGCCTGCGACTTCGCCGGCAGCGTGTCGGCTCGGCTGGCGGGTGCCGAGGTGCCCGCACATGACGGTCGTGACGACACCTTCGCTGAACTTCAACAGCGAATCGAGGAGACGCTGGCCTTCATCGGCGGGCTGGACGCGGCACGCTTCGAAGGCAGCCATGAGCGCGAGATCCTGTTGCGCCCCGGTACGCCGAAGGAACGCCGCATCGGCGGCCAGGCCTACCTGCTTGCGTACGGGCTGCCGCAGTTCTTCTTCCACGTCACCACGGCGTATGACCTGCTGCGCCACAACGGCGTTGCGATTGGCAAGAAAGACTACATGGGTGCGTACTGACGCCCGTGGGCGATGTGGGTACGCCGAC
>JAZKHR010000078.1:0-7256 GCA_040385305.1 Pseudomonadota bacterium | reverse complement strand
CGGGTCGCACGGGATGATGCAGTTGCCGTTGCCGGTGTCTGCCACGTTGAGGGTGTACTTGGCAGTCTCGACCGCGGTATTCGCGTCGACGATGCTGCCGGCGTAGGGAGATTGTCCATTCCAGCTTAGCTGGTGATAGTCGTCACCCCGGAAGACGCACGGGTTGCTGCTCGCGATTTGATAGCGGCGATCGGCATTGAGTTGGAGAGGCGCAGTGTCGCGTCCTTGATTGACGCCCTGGATCAGGCCGCCTTGGCCGTCGTCGCCACCCGTGAAGCGGTAGCTGTACGGCTGCCCGTTGCTTGCCGGTACGTTGACCCAGCCGGGTTCAGTCTGCGTGCTGTTGCGGAGGTCCAGGTTGATCTGCGGGGTATTTGGCATGGGAAAACTCCTCGAACGTGGCCGTCAGGCCGGGGTGGGCCGCTGCCCCGTGTGCGGGCAGGCGGGGCGGAACGCAGCAGGGGTCAGCGAGCTGCCACCAAGGTTGCGGCAGCGGCGGGGAAGGGCTGCAGGGGCACGTAACCCGCGGCCTCGAGGCGTTGCCGTATCCGGGCGGCCTCGTCGTGGCGGCCAAGGGCGCGCTCCGCTCGCAGCAACGGATCGAGCCGCGCGAACGCGATGTGCGCGGCATTGGCATGAAGTCGCGTGCCCCCCGCGTCCTCGGCAACCTGGCGCAGCAAGCGTCGTGCCTCTGACCAGGCGCGCGTGGCGTTCGCCGCGTTGCCGCGTCGCGCTTCCAGATCGCCCTGCAGCAGCAAGCGTTCGGCCAGCCACGGTCGCAGCTTCTCGGTCGGCGCGGCCTGCAAGGCAGCGTCCGTCAACCTTTTCGCGTCGGTCAGGTTTCGCGCGGCGGCCGTGGTGTCCCCTGCGTCCATCGCCAGCCGCGCCTGCAGGGTCCTGGCGCGCAACAGCCAGGCCGCGATGTTCTGGTCTTCCTTCGCCGCCGAGTGTGCTTGTGCCAGCATGTCCGCTGCGGCCGTCGCAGCGCTTGTGGCGCTTGCCCGGTCGGTGGCGGCGTCCAGCTGTGCGCGCCACCAGTGGCTGCGCCCGAGCGACAGGCGCCACATGTTGTTGGAGGGGTCCTGCGCGTGTAGTGCCGCGGCGAGCGGCGCCATTCGTGCGAGGGTTTCCCGCGCTTCGCGGATTCGCCCGCGCTGGCCCTGTGCCTCCAACATCAGCAGCGACGCCACCACGAAGCTTTGCTGCCACTTGGTGTTCTTGGGGTCCTTGGCAATGTTGACGCGCACTGCCTGCAGCTGTTCCGCGAAGTAGGTTTCCGCCTTCTGAAGCTGGCCCTGCCACAAGGCCAGACTGCCCAGCCAGGATTCGAGGTCGGCGGCCTCGTCCCGCAACTGCAGGTCGTCCGGGCGTTGCTTCAGCCAGTCGCGCAACAAGGCAAGGCCGGTGAGCATGGTTGCCTCGGCCGTCGTGTAGCGCCCGCGCCGCTCGTCGAGTACCGCCAGGTTGTAGTGGCCGTAGCCCAGCTCGCGTTGCCAGTCGAAGTTGCCGGGATCGAGCGCCACCAGCCGAGCGGCGCTGTCGCGGTATTTGCGCAGCCATGATTCGGCAGCGTCGTAATTGCCTTGGCGCAGGGCCACGTAGCCGATCCAGTATTCCGCCTGAGCCAGGTCGAACAGCCGCTGGCCGTTTTCCGGTTGTCGTTCCAGGAGCGCCGTACTGCGCTCATGCGCCTCGCGGAACGCTTTCATCGCTTCGTTGTGGTTGCCTTCGTCCAGTCGCACCTGGCCGATGCCGCTCAGAGAACGCGCCTGTTCCTCCAGCGCGCGGTCGCTCAGGTCACGCGGATCGAGTGCTGCGAAATAGCCCGCCGCCTTGTCGTCCACTGCGCGCATCAAGTCCAGGCGGCCCACCGTGGTCAGCTTTTCGCGCAGGTCGCCCAGCATGAAGCCGAGGATGTCCTCGGCCTGGGCTTGCCTGCGCTGGGCGTCGTTGCGAGCCACATAGGCCGTAGCGGCAAGGCCCAGGGCCAGGGTCATGCCGGCCAGCGAAGCCACGGCCACCTGCAAGAGGCGGCGCTGCTTGCGGTGCGCCTCGCGTTGCGCGAGCTGGTCGTAGCCGATCCCGAGCAAGCCGGCGACCAGCCTGATGAAGGCGCGTTCGCGGCCGTCGGCCGTGCTGCGGGCATCGGCGGCGAGTGGCTCCACCGGCTGCCCGTCCTCGCCAGGAGCAATGAGCGGGGGCGGGAAGCAGGCATGTTCACCTGCGGCCTGTCCAGGTTCGCCCTCGACCACGAAGGCCAGGATGCGGTTGCCGCGGCCGCTGTCGCGGAAGGCCTGGACCTCGGCACCAACCCAGCGCGAGGCTGCTGCCGCCGGAGAACACACCACGATCAGCGCCGCGGAATCGGACAGCGCCGCGCGGATGGTGGCGGCCAGGTCGCCGGACGCGGTCAATTCATCGCGGTCGCGGAAGAAGGCGCCGAGGCGGGCGGGGACGGGACCGTCGATGCCCGGCGCGCCGACCAGCCGCGACGGCACCCGATAGGTCTCCAGCCGCCGCATGAGCCAGCGCGCCCATGCCTCGTCGGCATGGCTGTAGCTGATGAAGGCGCGGTATCGCATCGCGGCGGCCTTGGGCGTGACGTTCATGAATATGAACGATTGAGCGAGATTACCGGACTTTGGCGGGAAAGGTTCACCTGCTCCAATTCAACGAAGTTCGTTCTTGATCATCGGGTCGCAGGGGATCTGACATTTGGCGACGGTGTCGAGGACGATGGTCGTGTAGTAGGCGGTCTGGGCCTTGGTGTTCTCGTCGCGCAGGCTGCCCGCTTGGCCCTTCCCGCTCCACGAGAGCTGGTCGTGGGTGTCGTCCGTGAACAAGCAGCCGTCCAGTTCGTAGCGCTTGTCGGCGACGAGCCGCAGCGGGCCAGTCACAACCCCCTTGCCGACGATGGCCCTGACCCCGCCTTTGGCGTCATCCCCCCCCGAGTAATGGAACGAGTAGGTCTGGCCGTTGGACGCCTCCACGTCCTGCCACCCGGCATCACTGGAACTGCCTTGGCGGACATCGAGGCTGATGACGGGTGTGGTTCGCATGATCGTTTACTCCTGCTCAGGTGCGGGCGGTTGGCGCAGGCTGGCGCGAAGGCCAATGCCGTCGCGGTTCCGCCATGGCGCGCCTCTGGGAACAATCGTCTTGATGACCAGGCTATTACAACGGGATTAGCGCCCGGGTACGGCCAGCCATGCGTGCAGCCGCTCCAGCAAGTCCCAAAGTCCCGATGATCCCGAGGTGCAAACGACGGTCAAGCCGAGTCGACCGGCCCTCATTGACCGCGGCGCCAGGGCCGAAGATTGTCACCGGCGTCAAGCCAGGCGCAAGTACGCGCTAAGGCAGGAGCGGACCCGGTTGTTGCACGGTCTCGTCTCGATGCTTGCCGTTGCGCAGTGCCGCGTGCATTGCTGCGAACACCCCCGCCCAATCCCCGCGCGCAGACTGGCGGAACAGGCGCATGGTCGGGTACCACGGGCTGTCATGGCGTTCCAGCATCCAGCGCCATTCCGGCATCCATTGCAACGCCACCCAGGTTGGGCGGGCCAGGGCGCCGGCGAGATGCGCGATGGCCGTATCCGAAGTCACCACAAGGTCGAGGCCCTGCATCAGGGCCGCCGTGTCGAGGAAGGCGCCGGCATCCGCATCAAACCCGGCGTCCGGCACCACCACCTGCATGACGCCGGCCACGTCATCGATCTGCTGCAGGCCATGCACCTTCTGCAGGCTGATCAGCCGCACGCCTGGCACGCGCGCCAGTGGCGCGAATTCGGCCAAGGGAATCGAGCGACGCGCATCGATCTTGCGTCCCGGATTGCCCTGCCAGCAAATCCCGACGTTGATCGAATCGGCCGACAACAAGCCTCTCCAGCGTGCCACTCGCCCGGGGTCGGCGGTGAGATAGGGAACGTCGGCCGGGATGCTCTCGACCGAGGTCCGCAACAATCTGGGCAGGCTCCACAGTTCGCTGCGGAAATCGAAGCCGTCCACGTCCTCGTACTCCGGCAACAGTGGAATCTGCCACGGGCTGCTGCGCAACAGCGGGAACATGCGTGGGGAGCCGCTGAACGCGACCCGCGCGCCCATTGCGAGGAGCGCAGGCACGAACCGCCAGTACTGCAACGTGTCGCCCAGGCCGTTCGGCTCCGACAGCAGGATCGACCTGTCCCGCAGGGGTTCGCCGGACCACAGGGGGATGGTCGCGGCCTGGCCATTGGCGCGATGCCGGGCCTGGGCTGCCTGCACGCTGGCATCGAGATCCTTCCAGCCACCCGCGAAATCGCCACGCAGCAACTTGAGCGAGCCGCGTCGCTTGCTGGCTTCCGCAAATGCCGGTCTGGCAGCGAGGGCGCGGTCGAACGATGCCGCGGCCTCGTCCAGCCTGCCGAGTTCCTGCAGGGCGAGGGCGCGGTTGCTGTGCGCGTCGGCGTAGCCGGGGCGCAGGGCGATCGCCTGGTCGAGATGGCCTATCGCTTCAGCGAATCGCCCGAGGTCGTGCAGCGCATTGCCGAGGTTGTTGCGTGCCTCGACGAATTTCGGTGCGCGCTGCAGCGCCTGGCCATAGTCGGCCACCGCCGCGGCGCATTGGCCAAGGTCGTTGTGGATGATGCCGCGCCCATTGAGCGTGAGCGGCGATTCCGGGTCGAGCGTCACGGCGCGGTCCGCGTCACGCAGCGCTTCCTCGAACCGCCCGAACTCCCGCAGTGCCATCGCTCGGCGCAGGTAGGCAGGCGCGAAGCGCGGGTTGCATGCAATGGCGGCATCGTGGCTGGCGATGGCGTCGCTGAACCGGCCCAGCCGCTGGAGGGTCAACCCGCGGTTGTCGTGCGGCTCCGCCAGGCGCGGCTGAAGGGCGATGACCCGGTCGTAGCAGGCCAGTGCTTCCTCGAGTGCACCGGCCGCGAACAGCGCGCTGCCACGGTCATGCCAAGCGACGTAGTCGTATGGATCACGGGCGATCTCGGTCTCGGAGCGGGCCAGCGCCTGTGCAAGTTCGGCGGGCAAGTTCGGGCGCTTGAGGCTTGGCGGACTCACGAGCAACATCCGTAAAGTCGATGGCGGCGCTGGATTATGCCGTCCTCGCCGCGCCTCCACTCATGCGTCACCACTGCTGACCCAACCGATGGCACTGCGCGATCCTGACAAGGTCAAGTAAAAGGAGGGTTCGGCCAGGACCGCGGGCCTTGCACGCGCCACATTCATATCCGGAGAACCCTCTTGAAGAAGACCCTGCTTTTCGCTGCGACTGCTGTCGCCTTGGCCATGGGGGCGCCGCTTGCCGCCCAGGAACGTGATCACTGCCTGGACGAACCCTGCTTCAACCGGGTCCTGTTCGAAGACGGCGCGTCCGCGGGCGGTGGCTCGATGATCCCGGCCAAACGGCTGGGCACCTGGGGCATCGACACCGCCGGCATGGACACCAGCGTCAAGCCGGGCGGGGACTTCTTTGCCTACATGAGCGGGAACTGGGCGAAGAACACCAAGATCCCGTCGGACAAGTCGATGTACAGCTCGTTCCTGGTGCTGCGCGACCTGTCCGAGGCGCGGCTGAGGACCCTGGTCGAGGGCTATCCGGTTGGCGACCCCGCGACTGGCGGCGACCCGGCCAAGATCGCCGCGTTGTACCGCGGGTTCATGGACGAGGCCGCCATCGAGGCAAAGGGCATCAAGCCGCTCGCGCCGCGCCTGGACGCCATTCGCAGCGCTGCCGACAAGGACGCGATCGCGGGCTTGATGGGCCTGGCCTTGGGCGGCTTCGGCGGCAGCTTCTTTGGCCCGTCGGTCTCCGACGACCAGCGCAACCCCGACCTGTACACGCTCTACCTGGGCCAGTCGGGCCTGGGCCTCGGCGACCGCGAAATGTACCTGGACCCGAAGTTCGCGCCGCAGCGCGCGCGCTACCAGGCCTACATCGAGCAGATGCTCACGCTGGCCGGCTGGAACGCCCCCAAGGCGCACGCAGCCAAGGTGATGGCGATGGAAACCCGCATCGCCCAGGCGCACTGGACCCGCGCTGAAAGCCGGGACCGCGACAAGACCTATAACCCGGTGGAAATGGATGCGATCGACGCGATGGCCGCCGGGTTCCCGTGGGCGACGTTCTTCAACGCCGCGGGCTTGACCCAGGCTGACCGCGTCGTGCTGCGGCAGAACACCGCCATGCCGAAGCTGGCAGCGATTTTTGCCGAGACCGACCTCGACACGCTCAAGGCCTGGCAGGCGTTCCATACGGTGGATGACGCCGCGCCGCTGCTGTCCCAGGCATTCGTCGATGCCGAGTTCGAATTCCGTTCCAAGTTCCTCTCAGGCCAGCCCGAGCAGCGTCCGCGCTGGAAGCGTGGTGTTGCCTTCGCCGAGAGCACCATGGGCGAAGCGGTGGGCCGCGATTTCGTGAACCTGTATTTCCCGGCGGACGCCAAGGCCAAGATGGATGACCTGGTCGCCAACGTGAAGGCGGCGATGGGGGCGCGCCTGCAACAACTCGACTGGATGAGCCCGGCGACCAAGAAAGAGGCGATGGCAAAGCTCGAAGGGTTCGGCCTGAAGATCGGCCACCCGGAGGAGTGGCGCGACTACAGCGCACTTGAGGTGGTCAACGGCGACGTGTTCGGCAATGCCGAGCGCGCGCGCCAGTTCGAATGGGATTACCGCCGCAAGCGCCTGGGCGGCCCGGTCGACAAGGCAGAGTGGGGCATGACGCCGCAGACGGTCAATGCGTACTACAACTCGGTCAAGAACGAGATCGTGTTCCCGGCCGCGATCCTGCAGCCCCCGTTCTTCGATCCCGCTGCGGACCCGGCGGTGAACTACGGGGCGATCGGCGGCGTGATCGGGCACGAGATCATCCATGGCTTCGACGACCAGGGCCGCAAGTCCGACGGCAAGGGCTACCTGCGCGACTGGTGGACTGCCGAGGACGCGGCCAAGTTCGAAGTGCAGGCGGCCAAGCTCGGCGCGCAGTACGAGGGTTATACGTTCCCGCAACTGCCGGACATGCGCATCAACGGCAAGGTGTCGATGGGCGAGAACATCGGCGACCTGGGCGGCCTCACCATCGCCCTGGAAGCCTATCGGCGCTCGCTGGATGGCAAGCCGGCCGCAGTGATCGACGGCTTCAGTGGCGAGCAGCGTTTCTTCATGGGCTGGTCGCAGGTCTGGCGCACCTTGTGGCGCGACGATGCCCTGCGCCAGCAACTGGTCAACGGCACCCACTCGCCTGGCCACATCCGCGCGTTCGCACC
>JAZKHR010000077.1:0-4071 GCA_040385305.1 Pseudomonadota bacterium | reverse complement strand
CGCTACCGCATCGACAGTTACCAGAAGACCTATTTCGTGATCGACAGCTTCGAGCAGTTGATGGACGCCACCGGCCCCGACTTCACTCCGATCTACGCACGGCTGGCGACCCAGGACTCGATCCCGGCCGGAAACGTGCTTGCGACCGATCGCGTGTATCACCGAGGCACCGGCGAAGGCTGGAGCAACGACGGCGACGTCTGAGCGATGGCGCAACTGGAGTTCCGGGTAACGGCGAGGCCGGCGGGTGTTCACGCAGCGCCATTTCGAGGCGCGAAGCGAATTCCCGCCGGCCTCGCCGTTGCTGCGTTGACGCTCCGCTGGCGGTTGTTCGCGATGGCCTGTTTGGCGGCGCCTGTTGCGATGGGGACAGAGCCTCCGAAAACCATAGCTGGCGTGCAGGTCATCGCCCGCGTGCCCGGCGCCGATGCATTCGAGTTGCCGGCCTCGCTGGATGCGGTGCGCTTGGACGGCGATGGCGCACGCGCCGGCGTGCAGGTGTCGGCGCATCTTGGCGGGGTGGCCGGCGTGCAGGCGCGCGACCGGCAGAACCATGCGCAGGACCTGCAACTGTCGATCCGCGGCTTCGGCGCGCGTTCGACCTTCGGCGTGCGCGGGGTGCGCCTGCTGGCCGATGGCATCCCGGCCACCATGCCGGACGGCCAGGGCCAGCTGTCCCATTTCGCGCTGGATGGCGCGGAGCGGATCGAAGTGCTGCGCGGCCCGTTTTCCGCGCTGTACGGGAATTCCTCTGGAGGCGTGGTCCAGCTGTTCAGCGCCGACGGCCGTGACCCGACTGAAGCGCGCTTGTCGGCGGTCGCTGGCAGCCACGGCATGGCGCAGCTTTCGGCGCGCTGGCTCGGCCGCAGCGGGGCATGGTCGCAGGCGATCTCCGCCATGCATTTCCGCACAGACGGCCACCGCGCGCACAGCGCGGCGCGGCGCGGCCTGGTCAACGGCAAGTTCGGGTGGGACGGCGCGTCCGGGGCACGCGTGGACGTGGTGTTGAACGCGGTGGACATCCCCAAGGCGCAGGACCCGCTGGGCCTTAGCGCCGACCAGCTGCGCGAGGATCCTCGCCAGGCGCCGGCACAGGCTCTGGCCTTCAACACCCGCAAGTCGGTGCGACAGGGACAGGCGGGGGTCACCTGGCGGCAACCGTTCGCCGATGGCCATGCGCTGCAGGCCATGGCGTATGCCGGAAGCCGCGACGTGGTGCAGTTCCTCGCCGTCCCGGTGGCTTCGCAGGCCAATCCGCTGAACGGCGGCGGCGTGATCGACCTGGCCAGCGCCTACGCCGGGCTCGACCTGCGCTGGACCTGGCAGGGCACGCTGGCCGGGCGCACAGTGGACGCCGCAGTGGGCACGAACGTGGACCGCCTGCGCCAGCACCGCCGCGGCTTCGAGAACTTCCGCGGTACGGCGCTGGGCGTGCGCGGTGCGCTGCGGCGCGACGAACGCAACCAGGTGGGCAACGTGGACCGCTACGCCCAAGCCTGGTGGCGGATCGCGCCGCGCTGGTCGCTGCTGGCAGGCGTCAGGCACAGCCGGGTGTCCTTCGAATCGCGCGACGGTTACGTCATCGGCACTAATCCCGATGACAGCGGCCGCGTGGCGCATGGCCGCAGCACGCCGGTCGCTGGCCTGGGCTTTGAAGTGCGCGAGGGGCTGCGCCTGCATGTCGCCAGCGGTCGCGGCTTTGAAACCCCGACCTTCAACGAACTGGCCTACCGCGCCGACGGCGGCGCCGGCCTGGCGCTGGAGCTGCGCCCGGCCACCAGCCGCAACCTGGAGCTGGGTGCCAAGTGGCGTGGACCGCGCGGGGCCAGGATCGATGCCGCGCTGTTCCGCGCCGACACCGATGACGAGCTGGCGGTGGCCAGCAACGTGGCTGGCCGCAGCACCTTTCGCAACGTAGGCCGCTCGCGTCGACAGGGCGCGGAGCTGTCCGCACGGCTGCCATTGCGAACCGATTGGGAAGCCCAGCTGGCATGGACCTGGCTGGATGCACGGTTTCTGGGGGGGTTCGGGGCGGTGCCTGCTGGCGCGCGCATCCCCGGCATCCCGCACCAGCAAGCCTACCTGCGGCTGCAGTGGCAGCCCGGCCCGTGGACCTTGGCAGCCGAGGGCGTGGGCACCGGCAATGTGCTCGCCGACGACCGCGGGCTTGCGCGCGCCGCCGGCCACGGGCTCCTGCACCTGGAAGTATCGCGCCGCTGGGCGACGCTGGGCGGCGGCCTGCAGGGCTTCATGCGTCTCGACAATGCGCTGGACCGCGCCCACGTGGGCTCGCTGATCGTCAACGAGGCCAATGGCCGGTATTTCGAACCCGGCATCGGCCGCAGCCTGCAGCTTGGCGTGCGCTGGAGCTGGGTGGCGGCCGAGTAGCGACCCGATCCACTCCCATCACGGCGGTCCCGCGCCGGGACCCTGCGCCGTTGTTTGCAGGAGTCTTGCGCAACGCCTCAGGCCTGCTGCGCTGCCCCGGCCGCACGCACCGGCGTGCGCAAGTACTTCCTGCCGAGGTACATGCCCGCCAGCGTGGAAACGCCCAGCGGCCCCAGCCATGCGGCGTTCTGGAACACCGGGCCGGCCAGCCACGGCAGCAGCTTCGGCAAGCCGATCGACAGGAACGCGATGTGGGTGGCCACGCCGTTGCCGAGCATCGCGCTCAGATGCTGGCGCATCCACCAGCGCGCTTCGGTGGGTGGCTGCGCGGCGAAACGGCGCATGCGCACGAAGGTGGAGATGCCGATCAGCGAGAACGCCACGATGATCAACTGCATCTCCTGCGCGAACAGGAGTCCGGCCACCGCGATGCCGACGCCGCTGGCCAGGTTCAGCCACATCAGTCCGCGATGGACCGGGCCGGTGAAGCGCGCCCAGTCGCGCTTGTCGCGGATCGCGCGCCAGCTCAGCCACACGCTGGTGGTGGTGATGACCAGCAGGTACAGCAGGAAGCTGCCGAGCACCGGCTTGGCGTAGAGGAACAGGATCATCAGGCTCATCGGCAGCGCCGCGATGAGCAGCGCTGTCATCGATACCAGGTAGACCTGGCCTGCGCGCACATGCAGCGGGCTGCCCTTGCGGGCCATGCCGGCGGTCCAGAACGTGGCCAGCGAAAGGGTGCCGAAGGCGGCGTGGGCGATGGCGAGCAGGGCATAGGCGGTCATGGCGATCTCCGGAGCGGGCGCCGCCAGTCTCGATCCCGCGCGTGCGGCGAACAGGTGCCGGGGGTCATCGCTTCGCCCTGCCGGAAGTCACTTTCGCGCGCGCTGCCATTGCCCCGACTGTGCGTACGCCGCAGCATGGCGGCATGCGCGAATTCCTGACCCGCCTGCTGCACCCGCTGAACCTGGCCGGCTTCGTGACCTGGCTTGCGGTGGCGATGACCCTGCATGGCGGTGACGAGCCCGCGTGGCGCAATGACGCACTGCTGGCGGGATGGCTGGCAGCGTTTCTGCTTTGCAACACCGCCAGCGATCGCCAGCCGGCCCTGCGCAATGCGTGCCTGCTGGTCGAGGCCGTCGCCGCGCTGGCTTTGGTCGGGCTCGCATTGGATCGCGGCACCGCGCCGGTGCTGCTGGTGGTGCTGGTGGCGCAGCTGGCCATGACCTGGCCGCTGCGCATCGTGCTGCCCCTGGCTGCCGCGCTGAACCTTGCGGTGTACCTGCTGCTCGTGCGCGCGGGGCACTCCAATGCACTGGTGCTGGTGCTGAGTTACGGCGGCTTCCAGTTGTTCGCGGCGATGACCTCGCACTACGCCCGCAACGCTGAGGACGCGCGTGACCGCCTGGTCCGGGTCAACGCCGACCTGCTGGCCACCCGCGCCCTGCTCGACGACGCCGCGCGCGACCGCGAACGCCTGCGCGTGGCGCGTGAACTGCATGACGTGGCCGGCCACACGCTCACCGCGTTGCGGCTCAACCTGCGCGCCTTGCACGCAGCCGCGCCGTCGCCGCAACTCGCGCTGGCGGAACAGTTGTCGGCCGACCTGCTGGGCGAGATCCGCAACGTGGTGCACGCGCTGCGCGATGCGCGCGGCCTCGACATCGACACCGCCCTGCGCGC
>JAZKHR010000076.1:14414-17007 GCA_040385305.1 Pseudomonadota bacterium | reverse complement strand
CGAACAAGACCTTCATCCTCCCCGACCTCGGCGAAGGCCTGCCGGACGCGACCATCGTCGAGTGGTACGTCAAGGTCGGCGACAGCATCCGCCTCGATGACAACCTGGTCTCGATGGAAACCGCGAAGGCGGTGGTCGACGTGCCCTCGCCTGTGTCCGGCAAGGTGCTGAAACTCGCGGGCGGTGCCGGCGACATCGTGGTCACCGGCACCCTGCTCGCGGAATTCGAAATCGACCCGAGCCTGCCGCAGCGGGCCGATGGCCAGGACACCGGCCACAGCCACGGCCCGAGCCATGGCGCAGGCAGCCCGGATCCGGCGCCAGATCATCGCGTGGTGGCCTCGTCGGAAGGCGGCGCCATCGAAGCCAGCGACGAACCCCAGCCCGAGGATCCGGGTGCGAACGCTGCAGCCAAGGCTGATGCCGGCACCGTTGTGGGCGCGATGCAGGTCGGCAACACGGTGGTGGCACAGGCCGCGATCGCCAGCGGTGGCGTCAAGGCAGTGCCCGCGGTGCGCGCGATGGCGCGCAAGCTGGGCGTCGACATCAGCCGCGTCCGCGCATCCGGCACGGATGGCACGGTATCGATGCAGGATGTAAAGGCCGCCGCAGCGGACGGCAGCGCCAAGGCTGGTGCTGTTGCTCCTGCGTCCCGCGCGTCCGCCGCACCGATGCCTGCCGCCGCAGCGCAACCTGCGCAACGCAGCACGCTGTCGCAGTCCGGCAAGCCCATGCGCACGCAACCGCCGGGCGCGGCCGCCACCGGCCAGCCGGAACAATTGAAGGGCGTGCGCCGCAACATGGCGCGGGTCATGGCCGACGCGCACGCCCAGGTGGTGCCGACCACGCTGGTGGACGATGCCGACCTGCACGCCTGGATCGGAAAGCAGGACATCACTGCGCGACTGGTGCGCTCGATCGTCGCGGCATGCAAGCAGGTGCCGGCGCTGAACGCGTGGTTCGACGGCCCCAACCTCAGCCGCACCCTGCACCCGCACGTGGACATCGGCATCGCGGTGGATACCGACGACGGCCTGTTCGTGCCGGCGCTGCGCAATGCCGACATGCTCGACGCCGCCGGCGTGCGCGCCGCGATCAAGCGCCTGCGCACGCAGGTCGAAGACCGCAGCATCGCCACTTCGGAACTGTCCGGCTACACCATCTCGCTGTCCAACTTCGGCATGTTCGCCGGCCGCTATGCAACGCCCGTCGTTGTGCCGCCGTGCGTGGCCATCATCGGCGCCGGCAAACTGTGCCATGACGTGGTGGCGGTGATGGGCGGCATCGAGGTGCACCGGCGGATGCCGATCTCGCTGACATTCGACCACCGCGCCTGCACCGGCGGCGAGGCGGCGCGCTTCCTCGCAGCGTTGCTGGACGATCTGGCACAGCCGGCCTGACGCCAGCCGCTAGACCCCGACCTGCGCCAGCAATCGCCGGCGCAGGAAGAACGCCGCGGTCAGCACCGCCAGGAACACGCCATAGCCAACCGAGGTCGCCAGGATTTGCGGCCACAACGCACCATAGCTGCGATCGGCGATGTCGAAGCTCCAGTACAGGCTGGCCAGGCAGCCCGCGAACGCGACCAGCAAAGCGGCGGCGTCGAACCTGCGCCGGGCCGCATGCCGGGGCTGGCGCGGATGCCACCAGTACACGCCGGCCAGTATCAGGAACCATGGCGCGAACAGCACCAGCGCCAGCCAAGGCACGCTGCCCACGTCGTTCATCGGTGGCCGGCCTCGCCTTCGAGTTGCGCAGCCACGAACGCGGCCAGCGCAACGTTGACGTCGTCGTCGGTCACGCCATCGCCCAGCATGAAGTCGGCGGCTTCGCCTTCCAGCCCGCCCTGGGTCGGCGCGATTTCCTTGAGCTGGGCAATGCGCTGGCCGGCGTCGCGCGGCGAAGCGAAGCCCACGCTCTGCAAGAGCACCCGTTCGCCCTGCACCAGCTTGAAATAGAACTTGCCGTCGGCATCGCGGTACTGCTTGAACGCAGGCGCGGCGGCACCCGCGTCCTTCTTCGCCCGCGCGGCGGCATCCGCCGAGGCATTGCTGGAAAGATCACGCAGGCCAATTGCTTCGCGCAGGCGCTGCAGGGTGGGCGTGGCGTGCTGCACGCGCAAGCGCGCGGCGCCGTCGCGCAACTGCGCTTCGATCGCCTGCGGGCGCGCTAGCAAGGCGTCGTACTGCTCGCGCAGCGGCGCGACTTCTGCATCGATGCGCTCGAACAGCTGCTGCTTTGCATCGCCCCAGCCGATGCCGTCCGCATACGCCTGGCGCATCGCCGCGGTCTCGTCCGTCGACGCAAAGGCCTGGTACAGCTGGAACAGCGCGGAACCTTCCGTGTCCTTGGCTTCGCCCGGCGCGCGCGAGTCGGTGAGGATGCCGGCGATCAACTTCTTCAACTCGTTGCGCGGGGCGAACAGGGGGATGGTGTTGTCGTAGCTCTTGCTCATCTTGCGGCCGTCCAGGCCGGGCAAGGTGGCGACCTGCTCTTCGATGACGGCTTCCGGCAATGTGAAATGATCGCCATAGAGATGGTTGAAGCGCTGGCCGAAGTCACGCGCCATCTCGATGTGCTGGACCTGGTCGCG
>JAZKHR010000076.1:0-14314 GCA_040385305.1 Pseudomonadota bacterium | reverse complement strand
CGCCCGGCGTGCGTGCGGCCGCGATGGCCGGGCGGATCGCACCGACGTAATTGCCCAGGTGGGGCGTGCCGGACGTGGTGATGCCGGTGAGGACACGGGTGGTCATGCGCTAGATGCCGTTGCGGAATGCTGCGGCGCCCATTCTAGCTGGCAGGCGCGCCAACCCCGTTGCACCCACCGGGGCGTTTGCTGGCAGGCGTCCCCAATGCGCCCCGCGCGCACCCACCGGAGAACCGCCATGTTGCGCCGCCTCTTGCTTGCCCTTGCCCTATCCTTCGCTGCGGCCTGCATGCCGCTGTCCGCTCGCGACTTGGTACAACTGGACGTGATCGACCGCGATCATGGTCAATGGCTGCCCGAATACCGCCATCGCGGCCAGGACTGGATTGCCGGCGTGCCCGGCCATCGCTATTCGGTGCGCCTGACCAACACCACTGGCCAGCGCGTGCTGGTGGTGCTCTCGGTCGACGGCCTGAACGCAGTCACCGGACAGGACGCATCGCCTTCGCAGGGCGGCTATGTGCTGGCGCCCTGGGAATCGACGGAGATCGCCGGCTGGCGCAAGTCGCTGGACGACGTTGCCCAGTTCGTGTTCACCGATCTGCCGGACAGCTATGCCGCGCGCACCGGGCGGCCCGACAACGTCGGCGTGATCGGCATCGCGGTGTTTCGCGAACGCCAGCTGCGCCCGGTGTACACGCCGCCGCCCGCATCCCCGCCGATCGCCACGCAGTCCGGCGCCCGCGAACGCGCGGCGGGAAATGCAGCCAAGGCCGCTGCCCCCGTTGCGAGTGCGGATAGCGCGATGGCCGAATCCATGCCGCAACGCCTCGGCACCGGCCATGGCCAGCGCGAATGGGCGCCGGTCGGGCAGACGGAATTCGTGCGCGCCAGCCGCAGTCCGCAGCAAGTCAGCCAGCTCCGCTACGACGATGCCGACGCCCTGGTCGCGCATGGCATCCTGCCGCGACTGCACATGCCCTACGCCCGCAACGCGCCAAGCGCCTTCCCCAACGGTTTCGTGGCCGACCCGCCGCGCTGGTGATCGATCGCCCCACGAGGACACGCCGAGTCATTCCCTCGCCGGCCCGCTTTGCATCGGAATGACTGCTGTTCCCCAAACGAAGACGGGCCGGGGTTTCCCCCGGCCCGCCACGCATCCTTGCGATTCGCGCTCCTGCGTTACGTCATGCAGGGAGTGCGGCTATCAGCACTTGCCGTCTTTGCAATCGACGGCCTTGTCCTCAACCTTGTCGCCAACCGCTTCCACATCCTTGCCCATGCCGGCCACGGTGTTGCAGGCGCTCAGGCTGACGGTCGAGAACGCGGCGAGTAGAACGAGGGCGAGCATACGCTTCATGGGAATCTCCAGTTGGGGCGGGTTGGTGTTCTTGCGTGCGCCATTAACGGCGCGCGGCCGTGAAGCCGGTGTGCAATGTCCGTCTCGCTGGCCCAATGATGTATGAACAATCGCTCTCGGCCAGTCAATCCCGCATCAGGGTGGATTTGCCGAACAGGCTTTCCACCAGGTCCACTGCCAGCTCGGCGGTGGCATTGCGCTTGTCCAGCGCGGGATTGACCTCGACCAGGTCCAGCGACCCCATGCAGCCGGTGTCGGCCACCATTTCCATGATCAGCTGCGCCTCGCGGTAGTTCACCCCGCCAGGCACGCGGGTCCCGGTGCCCGGGGCGATGGCAGGGTCCAGCATGTCCACGTCGAAGCTGACGTGCAGGTGGGTGTCGGCATCCACGCCGTCCAGCGCTTCTTCCATGACCCGGCGCATGCCCACTTCGTCGATGTAGCGCATGTCGTAGATGTCCAGACCGTGGTCCTGCACCAGCCGCTTCTCCCCCGGATCCACGGAGCGGATGCCGATCTGGCGGATCTGCCCGGGATGCAGCGCCGGCGACGCACCGCCAAGCGAGGTCAGCTGTTCCGGCCCCAGCCCGCACAGGCAGGCCACCGGCATGCCGTGGATGTTGCCCGATGGCGTGATCTCGCGGGTGTTGAAATCCGCGTGCGCATCCAGCCACAGCACCCGCAGCTTGCGGCCATTGGCCTTGCAGTGCGCGGCCACCGCGGCGATCGCGCCGATCCCCAGGCAATGGTCGCCGCCCAGCATCATCGGAATCCGGCCGGCACGTAGTTCACGGGTGCTGGCATCGAACACCGCCTGGTTCCAGGCGACCACTTCCTCGAGGTGGCGATAGCCGTCCACCGGCGCGCTGGTGGGATTGCGCGGCCCCTGCAGGTCGCCGAGGTCGCGCACGTCGATGCCGCGTCCGGCGATGGCCTCGATCAGGCCGGCGACCCGCAGTGACTCGGGACCCATCGAGGCCCCGCGCAGGGACGCGCCAATGTCGGTGGGCACGCCGAACACGGACACGGGGGCAAACTGTCGAATCATCGGGACTTCTCCGCTGGCGATGCGGGGTCGCGCGCAGGCGGACGCATCGGATCGGTGGTGCCGCTTATCCGAATCGAACGGATGACCTACCGCTTACAAGGCGGTTGCTCTACCAGCTGAGCTAAAGCGGCGCGAACGTGATTCTAGCGCGGGCCACCCGGGCGTTCAGCGAAGGCCGGTGCAGGCGACCTCGCCGGATGGCGCGATCGCGGCCACTGCCGCCGGCGTTGCGCTATCCGCGATGCGCGCATCCAGCCACCATTGCGGCGGGCGGTTCCCCAGCGGCGCTGCCTGCGCGGCGAAGCCCTTGGCGCGGAGGTCGCCCTCGCGCCGCCGCGCGGCGTCCTCGCTGCCGTAGCGGCCCAGGGCGATGCTGTTGGCCTGGTCGCCTTCGTTCATCACGTACCAGTCGCTGATGCCGGCCGCCTTGATCCGCTCGCCCAGCGCTCGGGCCTCGTCGCGCGTGGGCAGCGCGGGCAGGAACACCCACCAGCCGCGCGAGGCCCGGCCGGGAATGTCGCGCGCGACCACGCTGCTGGCGATGGCGGCCAGCGCGGGGCGGGCGGCATCGCGCGCGGCGGCATCCGCGAACGGGCCGAACCGCAGGCATCGCGCGCCGGTTGCCGGCGTAGCCGAGGCAGGGAGTCCGGTGCTCGCGACAGGCGACGCGGAGCCCGTTGCAACGCTTGCTGCCGGCGCGGGCGCAGGTGCAAGGCGGGGCGGCGTGACTTCGGACAGCAGGCGCAAGCGCGGCGCCCCCGGAGTTTCTGCCGTCGCAGCACGCGGCGATGGGGGTGCACTGCCATCGCCCAGCCACCACCACGCGGCGGCGCCAAGGTTGAGCATCAGCAGCAGGACGATGGCGGCGCGCAGGATCATCGGCGCCAGTCTAGGCGATGCAGTGCGCATGCCAGCGCGCCATGCCGCGCAGCACCACGTCCGGCACCCACGCGTGCGCAGGCAGGCGCCCTCGAAGGGCCTGCGCGCCGCCGCCGTGCAGCCACAGGGCGGGCCGCGCGCCCAAGAGGCGTTGCGCTGCGTCCAGGCTGGCTTCCACCAACGCGAGCGCCGCGCCTTCGCACCCGGAGGCCAAGGCATGCGCGGTGTCGTCGGCGAACGCTGCGTAGGTGCCGCCCTGTTCCGGCAGCACCACGGCGCGCGCGTGCAGGGCCTGGCGCATCAGCGTCGGCGAAGGCGCGATGCGGCCGCCGCGATGCAGCCCGTCGCCATCCAGCAAATCGCAGGTCAGCGCGGTGCCCACGCCGACCAGCAACACGGGTCCCGCGCCGCACGCCGCCACCAGGGCCAGGAAGCGGTCGACACCGAGATGCGCGGGGCGTGCATAGGCAATCCGCAGCGCCCCCAGCCGCGACACCGTCTGCACGCCATGCAGCCGCGCGAAGCCGGAAGCGCGCAATGCGTCCACAAGCGCCACCCGCCGCGCAGGCGTTGCCACGCTGGCGATGCAGGCGACATCGCCGCATGGCAGCGCATGCAACCAGGCACCGGCATCGCCATGGGCGATCGCGACGGTCTCGCCCGGCGTGCCATCCGCCTGCAACGCAGCGAATTTCAGGCGGGTGTTGCCGAGGTCGAACAGCCAGGTGCTCATGCCACGCGCACGCTGATGTCGCCGGCGTGCACATGGCGCTCGCGACCGTGGTCGTCGCGCACGCGCAGCGCGCCATCGCCGGCGATGCCGAGCGCGGTCGCCTGCCAGGACTGCTCGCCTTCATGCACAAGGACGGGCCGATCCTGCAAAGCGTCCAGCGCCGCATACCTGGGCAGGAACGCTGGCAGTCCCTCGGCGTCGAACTGCTCGAACACGGTCAGCATCCGACCCAGCAGGGCGGCGACCACGTCGTTGCGCACAGGCACCGCCGACGCCATGCCGGCCAGGTCGATCCACGGCTGGTCGATGCGCGCGGCCATCGTGCGCGGCATGCGCACATTGAGGCCCAGTCCAACAACGGCACGCGCGGCGCCGGCATGCTCGCCACCGCCTTCGACCAGCAGGCCGCCGAGCTTGCGCAGTGCGCCGTTGTCGGCCACCACCAGGTCGTTGGGCCATTTCAGCGCAACCTGTGGATACCCCAGCGCGTGCAGCGCCTCGCAGGCGGCGATGCCGGCGACCAGGCTGAGCCCGCCCAGCCGCGCCAGGCCGCCTTCGAACCGACGCGCGACAGACAGGTACACATGCGCGGCCAGCGGCGATGTCCACGCCCGTCCGCGCCTGCCACGCCCGCGGGTCTGGCGTTCCGCGAGCAGCGCCACGCAGCCGTGACGCGGGGTATCTCGACCCAGCAGTTCGCTGTTGGTCGAACCCAGCGACCACGCGACTTCCATCGATGCCAGTTGCGCCCGCGCCGACGCCGGCAGCGCCGCGCGGATGGTACCGGCGTCCAGCAAGTCCAGCGGCTCCTCGAGGCAGTAGCCGCGGCCGGGAGCTGCGGCAATCGCGATACCGGCGTCGCGCAATCCATCGATGCGTTTCCACACCGCGGCGCGGGTGAGCCCGGCCTCGCGCGCCAGCACGTCGCCGCTGACCGGGCCATCGGCCAGGCGTTGCAGCAGGAGGCGTTCGTGGCCCGGGTCGCTCATCGCGGGACGCTCAACGCCGGCTGCGGCCGTACAGGCGGTGCAGCAGGCGCGCACGCTCGAAGCGCGACTCACCGCCACTCCGCAGGCGCAGCAGGTTGGCGCGATGGGTGAAGGCGATGAACAATGCCGCCCACGCGGCGAACCACATGCGTTCCGGCCCGGCGCCGCCAATCCATGCCCACAGTGGCAGGCACGCGAACGTGGCCACCGACGCCATCCCCACATACCCGGTGGACAGCAGCACCGCGCCCCAGACCAGCAGTACCGGCAGGATCACCCACGGCCACAGCATGAGCAGCCCACCGAGCAGGGTTGCCGCCCCCTTGCCGCCACGGAAGCCATGCCACACCGGCCACACGTGGCCAATCACCGCAGCCGTCGCCGCAAGGTAACCATGCGCGGTCACGCTGAGCGTCGGCAGCAGCGGCGCGTAGCGCAATGCCAGCCAGGCCGCCAACGCACCCTTGGCCACGTCGATCACGGCCACCCCGATCGCGAACTTCCAGCCCTGCGTGCGCAACGCATTGGTGCCGCCCGCATTGCCGCTGCCCTGCTCGCGGATATCCACGCCGCGCAGGCGCCCCAGCACCAGGCTGCCGGAGATCGACCCAAGCAGGTAGGCGACCAGGACCAGCAGGATGGAAGTGGCGATGGGCGGCATGGCAGGCATCATAGCCAGCCTGCGGCGAGGGTCACGTCGGCGCCGGCTGCAGCCCCACGACGAGGGTCGCCGGCCCGGCATGCGCACCGATGGCGGGCCCCACCTCGACCAGGTGCCCTTCGACAATGTCGAGGCGCTCGCGCAGCGCGGCGAACAGGCGCTCCCCATCCGCTAAGGCAGCGCAATGGCCGACGACCAGGCGCCAGCCCTGGCCCTGCGCAACCCGCTTGCCGATATGGCGGGCGAACGCCTCCGGCGCGCCGCCACGGGCAAACAGTCCGCCCGCCACCTTGAGGGTGCCGTCGGGCTTGATGGCAGCAATGGGGATCAACCCGCTCCAGCGCACCAGCGGTTCCGCCCAGCGCGGGATGCGCCCGCCGCGCACCGCATGCGAGATGTCGCGGGCCATCGCCCAGGTCATGGTCAGTGGGCGCAGGCGCAGCAACTCCGTCTCGATGTCGGATGCGTTCGCGCCCTGCGACGCCAGTTCGCCGGCGCGCCAGGCCAGCAGTGCCTGGCCGGCACTGGCATGTCCGCTGTCGACCACGCGCGGCGAACGCGCCAGCCCGCGCGCAGCGGTCTCCGCGGACTGCAGGGTCCCGGACAGCGGCCGCGACAGGCCCACGTACACCGCATCCCGCTGGTGGGCGAGCACGTGCTCGAACACGCGGCGGAAATCGCCCGCCGGCGGCTGGCTGGTCTTCGGCAATTGCCGCGTGGCGGCCATGCGCCGGTAGAACTCGCCGGCGGTGAGGCCCAGGCGGTCGAGGTAGTCGCGACCATCCAGGCTGACCCGCACCGGCACGCTGTGGACGCCATAACGCGCAGCGAGCGTCTCCGGCAGGTCGGAAGCGCTGTCGGTCACCACTGCCACCAACTGCGGCGACTCTGCACTGCGCTGCTGCAGCAGCATGTCGTCGGCCTTCATCGCTTCCACGCGGCCAAACCCCGCGCAGGCATCGAACAGCAGCTGCGGCGTGCCGACATGCCCGTGCACGCGCACCCGGCTGGCGCCGCCTGCCACCACCAGCGACGCGACGCCCAACTCCACCAGCGCCAACTGCAGATCGGCCCGGACGATGCCCTCGCCCAGGACCAGGCATTCCGTGCAGTAGCGGCGCTCGGGATCCACGTCTTCGTGGACATGCGCCGGCAGCGCGCCCGCCTCGTTGGCTGCAGCCACCACGCCGCGCATGCGCAGCGCCCGCGGCCCGCCTTCGACATAGTCGGCGATGCCTTCCAGCCAATCGACGAAACCCTGGGCGCCCGCGTCGACCACGCCCGCCCGCTGCAGCAGGGCCATCTGTCTCGGGGTGTTGGCGAGCGCGCTGCGGGCGCGTTGCAGGGCCTGCGCGAAGCCGCTCTTCGCATCGCCGTTCGGCTCGCGCGCCGCTTGATCCAGCGCATCGGCGAACGCCGAGATCACGCTGAGGATGGTGCCTTCCACCGGCTGCGCCAGCGCGGCGCGGGCGGCATCCGCGCCGCGACGCACTGCCGCGGCCAGGGCCGGCGCGTCCAACGCTGGCGCGTTGCGGGCGTGTTCGGCCAGGCCGTACAGGAACTGGGCCATGATCGCCCCGGAATTTCCGCGGGCGCCGTCGATGGCATCGTTGCCCACGCCCACCAGCAGCTCGCCGATATGCCGGCTGCGGCGACTGAGCGCCCCCTGCAGCACGCTGCCCAGGGTCGAGGCCAGGTTGCTGCCGGTATCGCCGTCGGCGACCGGGAACACGTTGATCCGATTCAGTTCCTCGCGCGAGGCGATGACCCGTTGCGCACCCGAGATCATTGCCCGTCGCAGGCCGGCGGCGGTAAGCAGGGCGGGGCTGGCGGCGGGCGGCGACTGCGGCATGGCGGCAGTCTGCGGGCAGCTGCGTCGCAAAGCGTGTTGCGACGCAGCAATGCAACCTTTCGCGCCCGGCCCGCATCAACGTTATAGTGGCAATCGGATGGCGCCATGCTGCCCTTCCCCAACAGCGGTGACCCCCATGCGTGTTGATCCGATTCCTGCCATGTTGAGCATCGTCCTGCTGGGTGCATGCAGCCAGGCCGTGGCGGTTGAATCGCGCCAGATGGCGTCGGACGGCAGCGAAAGCCGTTCCGAAGGCATTTCCGGCGGTGAGCGTGCCGATGGCAGCGAAGCGGACCCGAACGTTCCGGAGACCCAGGCCAAGCGCAGCGAAAAAGCCAAGGCCGCGGCATCGCCGCGTACCGGCGGTGGCAATCGTTCCACCGCGCCGCGCTGGCACAGCTTCCTGCCCGGGATGTTCCGCTGAGCATGTCCTGTTGAGTCGCCGCCACGCGGCTTGACCGTGCATGGCCTGGTTCTGGCAACAGCGCCATCCCGGCGTCGACATCGATCCCCTGCTGTGGCGCCAGTCCGCGGCTGGCTTGTCATGGCTGCGCCACGCCGATGACGCCCGCACGGCAAGGCTTCGCGAACTTGTATCGCTGTTCCTTGCCACCAAGGCCATCACCCCGCTGCACGGCCTGGCGCTGAATGAGGTGCAGCGCCTGCGCCTGGCAATGCTGTGCTGCATGCCGCTGCTGGAGTTTGGGCGCGAGGGCCTGCACGGCTGGTCGCAATTGCTGGTGTATCCAGCGGCGTTCCGGGTGCAGCGCAGCCACCAGGATGCGCACGGCGTTTTCCATGAAGGCGCCGAGGATCTGATTGGCGAAGCCTGGGACCAAGGCCCGGTGATCCTGTCCTGGGCCGACGTACGCGCGGACATCGCGTCGCCGCGCGAAGGGTTCTGCGTGGTCGCCCACGAAATCGCGCACAAGCTCGATGCGCTGGACGGCGTGCTCGACGGTACCCCCCCGCTGCCGCGCGACTGGCAACGCGCCTGGGCCCGCGATTTCCAGCTGGCCTATGAAGGACTGTGCAGAGAAGTGGACGCGGGCCGCGAAACCGCCATCGATGCCTATGCCGCGGCATCGCCGGAGGAATTCTTCTCGGTATGCAGCGAATGCCACTTCAGCGACGCGGGCCCCTTGCGCCGTGCGATGCCCGAAGTTGCAGCGCACCTGCAACGCTTCTACGGACCTGCGCTGCTCGATTGAGCGAGCACGCTGGCGTGGCTTACAGGCCCGGCGGCAAGGTCACCTCGAAGCGTGCGCCGCCGAGTTCCTGCGAACGCGCGACCCGCAATTCGCCGCGATAGCTCTTGACGATGTCCTGCACGATGGCGAGGCCAATGCCGTGGCCCTGCACGCGCTCATCACCACGCACGCCACGCTGCAACACGTGCGCGATGCGGTCCTCGGCGATACCGGGGCCGTCGTCGTCAACGGTGATGGTCAGGCCGGGCCGGCGGCCGGGCCCGGGCGCGCTTTCGGCGATGCCCAGCAGCACCCTTGAACGCGACCACTTGAAGGCGTTCTCCAGCAGGTTGCCGAGCAGTTCCTGCAGGTCACCGGTTTCGCCGTGGAACCGGGCGGCGTCGGCGATCTCGAACTCGCACAGTACGCCCTTGGCCGCGTACACCTTCTCCAGGCTGGTCACGATCTTCTCCGCCTGCGGCTCGATCTCCACGGGGGCCGCAAACAACTGGTGGCCTGCTCGCGCCGCGCGGGAGAGCTGGTAGGTCACCAGGTCCCCCATGCGCCGCAGCTGGGTATCGAGTTCCTCGCGCAGGTCGGCGTCGCCGGCGCCGCTGTCGAGCCGCGTGCGCAGCACCGCCAACGGGGTCTTCAGGCTATGCGCAAGATCGGCCAGGGTGTTGCGCTGGCGGTCCAGGTTCTCGCGCTCGGTGTCGATGAAGGCATTGATGCTCTGGGTCAACGGTTCCAACTCACGCGGATGCTGTTCGCTCATGCCCGACGCCGCGCCCAGCTGGACGCGCTTGAGTTCCCCGATCACGTCGCGCAGCGGGCGCAGGCTCCAGCGCAGCACCAGTCCCTGCAACAGCAGCAGCACCAGCCCGGCGCCACCGAGGTTGATCCACAGCGCGGAGCGGAAGGCGGCCACTTGCGCGCCCAGGGCGGTGGTGTCTTCGAAAATGTAGACGGTGTAAGGGAACTCGCGCGCGCGGTCCTCGCTCTCGCTCCAGATCAGGCCGAACCCGTAACGGTAGACCTGGCCGACCGTCCCATCGATCTGGGTCAGCGGCAGCGGGCCTTCGAAGGCTTGCTCGCGCGCGGCCAGCATGGTGCCGACGGGAAGCCTGGGGCCTTGCGCGGACTCCGATTCCCAGCGCCCCGCGGGCAACACGATCTGCGCGTACAGGCCACTGCCGGGGCGCTTGAAGCGAGGATCCGGCGGATCATAGGGCGGGATGACGCTGCCATCGCGGGCGAAATCGCTGTTGGCATACGCCAGGGCGTAGCTGTGCAAGCGCTCGCGCATGCCACTTTGCGCGGTGCTGAGGAAGGCCCTGTCCAGCGCAAAGCCGGCAAGGGCGAGGAATGCGACCAGGCCCAGGCTGGCGGCAAGCAACTGGCGCGCCTGCAGCGAGCGGGGCTGGGCGATGCGCAACCGACGACGCGTGCTGCCGTCGTGGTTGCGGGTTTCCGGATCGGCGGCGGGCATGCGCCTCAGGCTAACGCACGTTGCGGGAAGGGGGAGGCGTCAGCCATCGCCGCGCATTGGCGCCGTCACTCCCCGGTGCGAGGGATCGCGAAACGGTAGCCGCGGCCACGCACCGTTTCGATCGGCTTCAAAGCACCGTCCGGGTCCAGTTTCTTGCGCAGGCGACCGATGAAGACTTCCAGCACGTTGGAATCGCGGTCGAAATCCTGCTGGTAGATGTGCTCGGTGAGGTCTGCCTTGGAGACCAGTTCACCCGCATGCATCATCAGGTACTCGAGCACCTTGTACTCGTAGCTGGTGAGGTCGACGTTGCTGCTGTTGACGGTGACCGTCTGCGCCGCAAGGTCCAGCACCACCGGTCCGCACTCCAGGGTCGGCTTGCTCCAGCCGGCGGCGCGGCGCACCAGCGCGTTGATGCGCGCCAGCAGTTCCTCGACATGGAACGGTTTGACCAGGTAATCATCGGCGCCCTGCTTGAGGCCGTCGACCTTGTCCTGCCAGCTCGAGCGTGCGGTGAGGATCAGGACCGGGAATTTCTTGCCCTCGTCCCGTAGGGCCTTGATCAGTTCCATGCCCGACATCTTGGGGAGGCCGAGGTCGATGATGCCGACATCGAACGGCACCTCGCGGCCCATGTACAGGCCTTCCTCGCCGTCCTGGGCGGCATCCACGGCATAGCCTTCGCGCTTCAGGCGCGCGGCCAGGGTCTCGCGCAGCGGGGCTTCGTCTTCGACGAGCAGGATACGCATGGAAACTCCTTGCAAGATGGCCGCAGGGCAGCCGGATTCGCGCCTAGTGTTGCGCGATCAATCGTCGTCACTGCGTGTAGGCGGCGGCCGGCGACCACGCGGCACGGCGTCAGCACGCTCGGATTCGCTTCGCGGTTCCTGCATGAACACCCGCACGCGGCCCTGGTCGTCGACCACCTTGACCCTGTGCATGTCGCGGCCGTCGTACTGCACGCGCTCCGCCGACAGGACTTCGCCCCGGGTATCGCGTTCCACCCGGCGAACGGCGTCGGACAGACTGTCGCGTTGCGCGCGCCGGTCGTCCGCACGCCTGTCGTCTTCGCGCTTCTCGGAATCACGGTCGCGGGACTGCTGCGGCGAGGCCAGTACGGGCACGGCCGACAGCATCGCCAGGGCGGCGATGGCAAGCAGGCTCAGCATGGGCAGGCGGTGTCGCGACATGACGTGCGGTGACTCGAGGGTGATGGAGATGGGGTGATTCTGGCGGACACCGGTGAATCCCCCCTGAAGTTTTCTGAACAGGGTGGCTCGCCATTCATTTTGCTGCAAAACCTGCCCGATCGGAATGCCCGCTGTCAGAACACCTCGCCCACGCAGCAACGCAGGGAGCCGCCACCCGCCTCGATGGCAGCGAGTTCCACCGTGGCGACCGCGAATCCGGCCGCCGCCAGGCCCCCCCGGTGGTCGCGGCCCAGGGCATGGCCCGCGCTCGCGCTCATCCACACCTTGTGCGGGGACAGGGCGATGCAATTGCCGACGAAGGCCGCGTGCTCCCGAGGCGTGCAGATGATGGCATGCGGCGCGTACAGGCGAATGATCGCCTCGACCACCCCGGGGTCGGCGAAGCCTGCGGGACAGACCACCGCCGCGCGCCCAGCCAGCACTGCCAGCACCACGTTGGCGTGGTATTCGCCGGCGGCGAGGTCGAACATGAGGGTCGCGCGCAGGCCCAGCGCCTCGTGCATCAGCCGCGCACCGGCCTCGTCGCAGCGCTCCGACAGGCCCGCGAAGCCGAGCCCGCGGGCGCGGTCGATGACCAGGGCGCCGGTGAGCTCACAGGGATGCGGCTGGGAGGACAGGTCGATCTCCCGGTAGCCGAGCGTCTGCGCGAAGAAGCCGCGGATATCGGTGCGTGTCGCTTCGCGCTGGCGCACCGGGTGGCGCATGCGGCCGACCACGAAGCGTCCTGCCACGGTCGCGAACACATTGTTGGGAAAGACTGCGTCCGGCGTGGCCGGATCTCCGGCGAAGCAGACCGTCGGCAGGTCCGTGGCGAGGGCGCGGTGCAGGTCCCGATGCTGGGCGCTCGCTCGGTCGGCGTCGAAGGCTCCGGCAGCCGCCATGTAGCGGTTATCCACTGCCGACTGCAGCGCACGGCTGAAGCCATCCGGCGCGACCAGGAAGGCTGCACGCGCCGTCGCCGGGCCGAAGTCAGGCGCCGCGGCTCGGGCGGCGTCAGCGAAGCGGGCGATGTCGCGGGTGATCATGCCGCGGCGTGCTCGTGGAACGATTCGGTGAGCGCGATCGCGCGCTCGACCAGCGACCAATCCGCGCCCGGCTTGTGCGCGCCTTCGCTCAAGACCTGCCGGAACGCGCGGCCGCCGCGCTGGCCCGCGAACAGGCCGAGCAGGTGCCGGCTGATGTGCTTGAGCAGCACGCCGCGCGCCAGTTGCGACTCGACGTAGGGCTGCAACGAGCGCAGCAGGTCGGCGCGGGTTCTCACTTCACCGCCGAACCACGCGCCATCCAACAGGTGCAGCAGGTACGGGTCGTGGTAGGCCGCGCGGCCGAGCATGGCGCCGTCCACATGGGCAAGGTGCGCGCCGGCTTCCGCCGCATCGGCAATGCCGCCATTGACGATGACCTGCAACTGCGGCCGCTCGCGCTTCAGCCGGTACGCCCAGTCGTAGCGCAGCGGCGGGACCTCGCGGTTCTCCTTCGGCGACAGGCCCTGCAGCCACGCGTTGCGCGCATGCACCACGAACATCCGGCAGCCTGCGTCCGCGATGGTGTCGACAAAGCCGAGGAAGCGATCCCATTCGTGATCATCGTCCACCCCGAGGCGGCACTTCACCGTCAGCGGCACGCTTGCCGGCACTGCCGCGATCATCGCCGCCACACCTTCGGCGACCAGCGCCGGTTCGCGCATCAGGCACGCGCCAAAGCGGCCCGCCTGCACGCGGTCGGACGGGCAGCCGCAATTGAGGTTGATCTCGTCGAAACCATGTCCTGCGCCTATACGCGCGGCCTGCGCCAGCAATGCCGGCTCGCTGCCACCAAGCTGCAATGCAACCGGATGCTCGACCGGATCCATCGCCAGCAAGCGTGCACGGTCGCCGTGGATCACCGCGTTGGCGTGCACCATCTCCGTGTACAGCCGCGCATGCGGCGCCAGCAGCCGGTGAAACACGCGGCAGTGGGTATCCGTCCAGTCCATCATCGGGGCGACGGACAGGCGCAGCTGGTCGGCAGGTATGACGGGGGATGGCGCGGCGGGCATGCGCGCATTCTAGAGGGGCGGCCAAGCCGAGCTTCGGGCGACGGCGTAAAATCGAGCAATGAACAACGACTACCGCAAGCCACTGCCGGGCACCGCGCTCGACTATTTCGACGCACGCGCCGCGGTCGACGCGATCCGTCCCGGTGCCTGGGACGCCCTGCCCTACACCGCCCGCGTACACGCCGAGAACCTGGTGCGCCGCGCGAACCCGGCGATGCTCGGCGAATACCTGACCCAGCTGGTCGAGCGCCGCCAGGACCTCGACTTCCCGTGGTTTCCGGCGCGCGTGGTCTGCCACGACATCTTGGGCCAGACCGCCCTGGTGGACCTGGCCGGGTTGCGCGATGCGATCGCGGAACAGGGCGGCGACCCGGCGCAGGTGAACCCGGTGGTGCCGGTGCAGCTGATCGTCGACCACTCGCTGGCGGTGGAAGCCCCCGGCTCGGATCCCGACGCATTCGCGCGCAACCGTGCGATCGAGGACCGCCGCAACGCGGACCGCTTCCACTTCATCGAATGGACCCGGCGCGCGTTCAAGAACATGGTGGTGATCCCGCCGGGCAACGGGATCATGCACCAGATCAACCTGGAGCGAATGAGCCCGGTGGTCGCGGTGGAAGACGGTGTCGCCTTCCCGGATACCTGCGTCGGCACCGACAGCCACACCCCGCACGTGGACGCGTTGGGCGTGATCGCGATCGGCGTGGGCGGACTGGAGGCGGAGAACGTGATGCTCGGTCGCGCCTCGTGGATGCGCACGCCCGACATGGTCGCGGTGGAACTCGCCGGCAAGCCGAAACCGGGGATTACCGCCACTGACCTGGTGCTGGCGCTGACCGCATTCCTGCGCGCGTCCAAGGTCGT
>JAZKHR010000075.1:0-12709 GCA_040385305.1 Pseudomonadota bacterium | reverse complement strand
ACGATGAAGTGCTTGAACTGGTCGCGAATGGGCTTCTCGGGTTCCCAGTTGCCGAAGTACGGCAACGCGCCCCAGCTCTTGGCATACACCACGTCCGCGCCGCGATAGGCGCTGTCGATGTCGTGGCTCACCGCAAGAGAACCCCCGTTTTCCGCCACGTTGTGCGCCGCCCAGCCCATGTAGCGCTCATCGAGGATGTACTCCGACGTCGGGCACAGCAGGGTCACGTCCATGCCCATGCGGGTGGCGATGGTCAGGGCGGAATTGGCCACCGCGGTGTTCAGTGGCTTCGGGTGGTAGGTCCAGGTCAGCACGTACTTCCTGCCGCGCAGGTCGGTGCTGCCGAAGTGCTCCTGCAGGGCCTGGATGTGCGCCAGCTCCTGGCAGGGATGGGTAATGGTTTCCATGTTGATCACCGGTACCGGCGAATACTTCGCGAACGACTTGAGCACGATGTCCTCGCGGTCGCGCTGCCAGTCCACGAACTTCGGGAACGCGCGCACGCCGATCAGGTCCACGTAGCGGCCCAGCACGCGCGCCACCTCGGCGATGTGTTCCTCGGTGTCGCCATCCATCACGGTACCGAGGTCGAACTCGATCGGCCAGGCGTCCTTGCCGGGCTGCAGGACTACCGCGTGGCCACCCAACTGGAACGCGCCCAACTCGAAGCTGGTGCGGGTGCGCATGGAGGGGTTGAAGAACACCAGGGCGATCGATCGACCTTTCAGCGCATCGCCCAGCTTGTCCTGCTTGAAGTGGGCGGCGCGCGCCAGCAGCGCGTCGAGTTCGGCGCGGGACCAGTCCTGGGTGTTGAGGAAGTGCTTCATCGGTAGTCCTTGCATCCGTTTGCGTTGCCGTGCCGGAGGCGCGCGTGCATTGCTGCGGGTTGAAAACGAAAAAACCCAGCGCTGGGCCGGGTTTCAGGAATGTGCAATCACGATCGTGCGTTCCGGCTACCCAGCGAGCGTTGAACTGTCCGGTCGGCGGGCACGCGACGTCATCCCGGAAGCCATCCGGGCGGTGTCTGCGTAGCGCGTGGTCGAGTGGGCATGCATGAGGGCGCGGATGCTCGCATGCGGGCGGGCGTGGTGCAAGTGGTGGCGGGCGTTCACGGCCCTGCCACGGGCTGCGGGGTGACCGAGACCCGGATCCGCAGGCGGTTGCCGGGGTCGCGCGCCATGCGGGTGCGGTACTTGCTGCCCTTGTACACATAGTCGACGTCGTAGGCGATGGGACGGCGGTAGTCGCGGGTCACCGGCACGTTGCGGCAATTCTCCGTCTCCCCCGAGTCTTCCACCTTGGCGCCCAGCGTCCCCTTCACCGCGCCGACCACGCGCGACAGGCCGTTCTTGATCGCCTGCTCCTGGCCGTCGCAGACGCGTTCGGTGCGGGTGGTGCGAAGGACCTGGTAGACCGGGTCCACCGCCAGCACCTGCGCGTAGTCGAAGCGCACGTTCTCCTGCATGATCACGACCTCGGCCCCCGCTTCCTGCGCATGCGCCGGCATGCCCGCCAGCAATGCGCAGCCGGCGAGGACGAGGGTGAGGCATGTGCGCTGCAGCGGCATGGGCCCAGTGTATCGGCGCTGCGTGGCCGGGACATGAATCGGCCCTGTCATGCGCCGGTACCCATCCGCGGCCCGCTAGAATGGCGAACCCCCTGCGCATGACGCCATGAGCCTGCATCTCTACAACACCCTGAGCCGCCGGCTGGAACCGTTCACCCCGCAGGATGCGGGACGCCCGACCATGTACGTGTGCGGGCCCACCGTCTACAACTACGTGCACATCGGCAACGCCCGCGGGCCGGTGGTGTTCGGGGTGCTGGCCGCGCTGCTGCGCCGCCGCTTTGGCGGCCTGCGCTACGCCCGCAACATCACCGACGTCGACGACAAGATCAACGCGGCGGCGAAGGAATTGGGCACGCCGATCAGCGCGATCACCGACCGCTTTGCTGCCGCCTACCGCGAGGACATGGCCGCGCTCGGGGTGACGGGCGCCTTCGCGCCGGACATCGAGCCAGCAGCGACCGACCACATCGCCCAGATCATCGCCATGATCGAGCGCCTCATCGAGGCGGGCCACGCCTACGCCGCGGAGGGCCACGTGCTGTTCGCGGTGGCGAGCTACCCGGGCTACGGAAAGCTGTCGCGGCGCGACCCGGACGACATGCTGGCCGGTGCCCGCGTCGAGGTGGCCCCTTACAAGCGCGATGCCGGCGATTTCGTGCTGTGGAAGCCCTCCAGCGACGACCTGCCGGGCTGGGAGTCGCCCTGGGGCCGCGGCCGCCCGGGCTGGCACATCGAATGCTCGGCCATGGCGGAAGCGCACCTCGGCGCCACCATCGACATCCATGCAGGCGGCATCGACCTGCAGTTCCCGCACCACGAGAACGAAGTCGCGCAAAGCGAGTGCGCCCATGGCGGCGCCCCGTTCGCCCGCTGGTGGCTGCACAACGGCATGCTCAACTTCGGCGGCGCCAAGATGAGCAAGTCGCTGGGCAACATCGAGAAGGTCCACGACCTGGTCCGCGCTCATCCGCCTGAAGCATTGCGCTACGCCCTGCTTTCCGCGCATTACCGGCAGCCGCTGGAATGGTCGGACAGCCTGGTCGACCAGGCCATCCGCACGCTGGACCGGCTGTACGGCAGCTTGCGCGACCTCGCCCACATAGACGCGCAGCCGCGCATTCCTGCCAGCATCGACAGTGCGCTCGACGACGACCTCAACACGCCGCAGGCCTTGGCCGAGCTCTCCCGCATCGCGGGCGAGGCGCGGAAGGCGATGTCGGACGATGACAGGGCGAGGCTGAAATCGGAGTTGCAGGGCGCCGGGCTGGCGCTCGGCCTGCTGCAGCAGGAGCCCCCCGCCTGGTTCGCGCGCGGCGCTTCGCGGGATGAAGACACCCGCATCCAGGCCCTGATCGACGAGCGCGGTGAGGCAAAGCGGTCGCGCGACTTCGCCCGCGCCGACGCCATCCGCAAGCAGCTTGCGGATGCGGGAATCCTCCTGGAAGACACGCCCGCCGGCGTGCGCTGGAAACGCGGGTGAGCGACGCCGTGTTTCCCCTGGAACCCACCGCCGCCGAGGCGCAGGCCACCATTGCCGAGGAATTCGCCTTTTTCGGCGACTGGTCGGAGCGCTACCAGTACCTGATCGACCTGGGCCGCAAGCTGCCGCCGTTCCCGGAGCTGTGGAAGACCGAGGAGCACCGCCTGCTCGGCTGCCAGTCGATGGTCTGGATCGTGCCATCCGGCAATGCTGCCCGGCTGGACTTCGCTGCGGTCAGCGACTCGGCCATCGTCTCCGGGCTGGTTTTCCTCGCCCTGCGCGTCTACGCCGGCCGCAGCGCCGCCGAAATCCTGGCCACTGAGCCTGACTTCATCGGCGCCATTGGTCTCGCCAAGCACCTGTCGCCGACCCGCAGCAACGGGTTGGCGTCCCTGCTCGCCTTCATCCGCGAACACGCCCGCGCCACAGGCGGCGGATGAGCGAGACACCAGCGTCGCCGCTGGGCATCGCCGGCTTCCGCTGGCTGATGCTGTTCCGCATCTGCACGCTGCTGTCCTACCAGATCGTCGCGGTGACCGTGGGCTGGCATGTCTACGAGCTCACCGGCGACCCGTGGTCTCTTGGGCTGATCGGGCTGGCGGAAGTGATCCCGTTCTTCTGCGTGGCGCCGTTCGCGGGCTACCTGGTCGACCACCTGCCCCGGCGCAAGCTGGGCGCCGCAGCGTGCGCGTTGCTGGCCTTGAATGCCGGCGTGCTGGCGCTGTTCGCAACGGGCGTCATCCCCGATGTCGGGATATGGCCCATCTACCTCGCGGTGGCGGTGGGCGGGATTGGGCGCTCGTTCCTCGGACCGGTGTACAACGCGCTGTTCGCGCGGGTGCTGAAGCGGGTCCAGTTCGCCCGCGGCGCCAGCATGGGCAGCGTGGTCTTCCAGACCGGGCTGGTGCTGGGGCCGGCCTTCGGCGGGCTGATGGTCGGTGGGTCGGGCAAGGCGATGGCGTATACGGTGGCGGCGGGCTTCGCTGTCGCGGCCGTGTTCGCGCTGTTGCGGATGCCGGTGACCCAACCTGCCCCGCAACTGCAACGCGGCCCGGTCCTGGCGAGTATCGGCGAGGGCCTGCGTTTCGTGTTCGGCCACCAGATCCTGCTGGCCGCGCTGGCACTGGACATGTTCGCGGTGCTGTTCGGCGGCGCGATCTCGCTGGCGCCGGCCTTCATCAAGGATGTGCTGGACGCCGGCCCGGAAGCGCTCGGCATGCTGCGCGGGGCGCCGGCGCTGGGCTCGGTGGCGGTGGCGCTGTGGTTGTCGCGACGGCCGCTGCAGGCCAATGCCGGACGCATCCTGATGGGTTCCGTGGTCGGCTTCGGCGCGTGCATGGTGGGCTTCGGCCTGAGCACGTCGCTGTGGCTGTCGGTCGCCATCCTGCTGCTGTCCGGCGTGTTCGATGGGATCTCGGTGGTCCTGCGCTCGACCATCCTGCAGCTGGCCACGCCGGACGCCATGCGCGGGCGGGTGTCGTCGGTCAACAGCATCTTCATCAGCTCGTCGAATGAACTCGGCGCGTTCTATGCCGGTTCGATGGCGCGGCTGCTGGGCTTGACCACGTCGGTGGTGGTGGGCGGCTTCATGACCATGGCGGTGGTGGGCGTGACTGCCCTGAAGGCGCCGAAGCTGCGCAAGCTCGACCTGCGCGAACTGCATTAGCCGATCGAGCACCAGGCGAACAAAACGGGCCAGCGCATGCGCTGGCCCGGGGTTTGGGAAGCCGTGACGGGCGCGACTAGGTCGCGCCCCGGATCAGTTCAGCGTGCGCCCGAAATCTTCGATCTCGCGATTGGCGCGGTCACGATCCCAGCCGTACTGCGCCTGCAGTTTGCCGGACAGGTAGTCGGTATTCCCTTCCGCGACGTCGAACACGTCATCGGTCAGGTCACCCCATTTGGCCTGGGCCTTGCCCTTCAGCTGCTTCCAGTTGCCGGCGATGATGTCCTTGTTCATGGCTGCTTCCTCCTTTGGGTGGGATAGCGGGAAAGGCTGCATCCGAAGATGTATGCCTTTGCCACGTGACCAGCGTGCCGGCCGAGGTGTCATCCGCCCGTGCAAGGTTTGTTAACAGCGCTTGGAAACGTTCATCTGCTTCCCCGAATCATCGCGCCCCCAAAACGACAACGGCGCCTCTGCAGGCGCCGTTGCATTAATCGAACGAGACCGGAAAGGTCAGTCGCCCATCTGCTTCTGCAGGTGTTCCCAGCGCTCCTGGGCGTCGATGGTGCGCTCTGCCGTGAGGCGCGCCTCCAGTCGATCCAGGCCGATCTCCTCGCCGGTATCCACGCAATAGCCGTAGTCGCCATTGTCCAGGCGCTTCAGGGTGCTGTCGATCTTGCCGATCAGCTTGCGATAGCGGTCGCGGGTACGCAGTTCCAAGGAGTTCTCGGTCTCGCGGGTGGCGCGCTCGGCCTCGTCGCCGACATCGCGCACTTCTTCCTTGAGGTTCTCGATGGTCTGCTTGGACTCCTCGACCAGGTCCGCGCGCCAGTTCGCAAGCCGCTGGCGGAAATACTCGAGCTGTAGCGCGCCCATGTATTCCTCATCGGCCGCCGGCTTGTAGCCCTTGGGCAGGATGGGACGGCCGGTGGCGTCATCGGTCTGGTACGGCACGGTCCGCACCTTGGTCTTGGGGGCGGGGTTGGAGGGCTTTGACACCAGCGCCACAGCCACCTTGCCCGGCTTGCGCGGCACGACGGGGAGCGGCACCGCCGGCTTGGCAACCTTGGCGGGCGTGGTCGGCTTCGGCGCGGGTTTCACCGGTGCCTTGCCAACGCGGCCCGGAGCGGGTGCCGGCGCTGCGGGGACCGGCGTGGCCGGGATTGCCACGGGCGCGGCCTTCGCAGGCGCGGGCTTGGCCGCGACCTGCTTGCTGTCTGCCGGCTTCGCAGAGGGCTTCTTGGCGGGTGCGGGCTTGACCGGCGCGGCTGCCTTCCTGGGTGCCGCGTTGCTGATTGGGGCCGCGGCCTTTTTCACCACCGACTTCGCGGGGGCCGCCTTGGCTGCCGGCTTCTTCGCAGGAACCGCCTTCTTGGCAGGCGCCTTCGCCGCTGGCTTCTTCGCGAGCGTTGCCTTCTTGGCAGGCGCAGGTTTCTTGGCGGCCGGCTTGGCTGCCTTCTTGGCGACCGGTTTCGCGGTCTTCTTGACCACCGCTTTCTTCACCGGCGCCTTGGCGGCGGCCTTCTTGGCGGGTTTGGCGGTCTTCTTCGCGGGTTTCTTCGCTGCCACGTGCACGTAATCCTTCTGTCTTCCCTTGAGGCGGGAAAGCGGGGTGTTATACCCTGCCGCGGAAACAGCGGCAACCGCGCCAGACTGTGCGGCGCACCGTGCATACCCCGTGATCGACTCCCTTCTCATCGCGCTGCTGCGCGGTTACAAGCGCTGGATCAGCCCCCTGCTCGGCCCCCGCTGCCGGTTCGTGCCTACCTGTTCGGAGTACGCGATGCAGTCCGTCGCCCGATTCGGCACACTCAAGGGCGGGTGGCTGGCGATCCGGCGGATCGGTCGCTGTCACCCCCTGCATCCCGGCGGGCACGATCCTGTGCCGCCGCCCTAGCCTTCCCTCGGAGCCCCGCATGACCTCGACCCTGATCGTCAACGCCCGCCTGGTCAACGAGGGCCGCGAATTCGACGGCGACCTGCGTTTCACGGATGGCCGCATCGAGCAGATCGGCAGCGGCCTGTCCGGGCGCGACGGCGAAACCGTCATTGATGCCGGCGGCCGGCGCCTGCTGCCGGGAATGATCGACGACCAGGTCCACTTCCGCGAACCCGGCATGGAATACAAGGCCGACATGGCGATCGAGTCGGCCGCCGCGGTTGCCGGCGGGCTGACCAGCTTCATGGACATGCCCAACACCAACCCGCCCACGCTGAACGCGGCTGCGTTGGAAGACAAATACCGCCGAGCCGACGGCCGCTGCCGCGCCAACTACGGCTTCTACATGGGCGCCAGCAACGACAACCTGGCCGACGTGCAGGCCATCGACCCGCGCGCCACGCCGGGGCTCAAGGTGTTCATGGGTGCCTCCACCGGCAACATGCTGGTCGACAACCCGGAGACCCTGAACGCCATCTTCCGCGACACCCCGGTGCCAATCATCACCCACTGCGAGGACACCCCGACCATCGATGCGAACCTCGCCGTGTTCAAGGCGAAGTACGGCGAGGACATCCCCGTCGAATGCCACCCGGACATCCGTTCGCGCGAAGCCTGCATCAAGTCCACGCGGCTGGCACTGGAACTCGCGCGCCGGCATGGCACCCAGTTGCACGTGCTGCACATCAGCACCGCCGATGAACTGGCGTCGTTCGAGCAGGGGCCGCTGATCCGCGCCGACGGCAGCCGCAAGCGCATCACCGCCGAGACCTGCGTGCACTTCCTGCGCTTCGCCCGCGAGGACTACGCGCGGCTCGGCAACCTGATCAAGTGCAACCCCGCGATCAAGGACGCCGCCGACCGCGAGGCGCTGATTGCGGCGCTGGCCAGCGACAGCATCGACATCCTCGCCACCGACCATGCCCCGCACACGCTGGAGGAAAAGGCCCGCCCCTACGCCAGCGCGCCGAGCGGCCTGCCGCTGGTGCAGTTCGCGCTGCAGGCCGCGCTGGAACTGGTCCACGAAGGCCGGCTCACGACCGCCCAGGTGGTGCAGAAATTTGCGCATGCGCCAGCGCAGTTGTTCGATGTCGCCAACCGCGGCTTCCTGCGCGACGGCTACGCTGCGGACCTGGTGCTGGTCGATGACGCGCCCCAGACCGTGCAGCGCAGCGACGTCATCAGCCGCTGCGGCTGGTCGCCGTTCGAAGGCGCGACCTTCCATTCTCGGATCGCGGCGACGTGGGTCAACGGGCAGCTGGCCTGGGACGGTTCAGCACTGGTGGGCGACCCTTGCGGACAACGCCTGCAATTCAATCGCTGATGCCGATCCGCTACGCCCTCCTGCTCTGCCTTGCGCTTTCGCCGCTGGCCTCCGCGCAGCAACGCACGGACACCGCGTTGCCGCCACCACCCACCATGCGTGATGCCGGCGACGTGCCCGGCGTGGTGTTTCCGGCCAGCGTTTCCCAAGGCGCGATGGTGATCGGCAAGGTCCCGGCCGACAGCAAGGTTCGCTATGCCGGGCGCGCGCTGCGGGTGACGCCATACGGTAGCGTGGTGTTCGGCGTTGGCCGCGATGAGGCCGGCCCACTACAGGTCGAGGTCCAGCTGGCGAACGCGCCGGTGCAGCGCATCCGGATCATGGTCACGCCGCGCGACTGGCCGGTCGAACGCATCAACGGCGTGCCGCCCGCCACGGTCAACCCGCCCAAGGCCGTCGCCGAGCGGATCGAACGCGAGCAGGCGCGGGTGGTCGCGGTGCGCAATCGCGACGATGCCCGCGCCGGGTTCGCCCAAATCTTCATCTGGCCGGTCAAGGGGCGCATCAGCGGCCGCTTCGGCAACCAGCGCGTGTACAACGGCACCCCGAAGTCGGGGCATTCCGGGATGGACATCGCCGCGCCCTCCGGCACCCCGGTCAAGGCGCCCGCAGACGGCGTGGTCACTTTCACCGACCCGGGCCTCTATCTCACCGGGGGCACCGTGGTGCTCGACCACGGTCACGGCATCAGCAGCAATTTCCTGCACCTGTCGCGCATCGATGCCGAGGTCGGCGACACGGTCAGGCAAGGCGATGTGGTCGGCGCAGTCGGCGCCACTGGCCGCGCCACCGGCCCGCACCTGCACTGGGGCATGAGTTGGTTCGATGTCCGCATCGACCCCCTGCTAGTGCTTGAGCGCAAATAGACTGATCGAGGCGATTCGAAGCGGCGGCGAAACCATCGGGTGTTTACGTAGCGACCTTTCGAGTCGCGGAGCGAACACCCGACGGTAGGCGCCGGCGCACGCGAGGAGCCCGCTCTAGAAGTTTCGACCGCTCACGCCTGCAACTGCATCATGCGCATGCAGGCTCTCGAAATGCGCCACCCGCACAGACCATGCAGCAACCCGCGCATCCGCGGCCATCGAAGACGCCACGCGCCGCGCCGCATCCTCGCAGAACATCAGGTTGGCAGCGTTGGCTTCGGCAAAGGCTTGCTCGTCTTCGCGCTTCACGGCGGTCTGTACTGGCGTGCCGAGCGCGGCCTCGACCACGTCGACCAGGTCCTTGACCGGCAGGTCGTCGAACGCGGGCCTGAGCTCGGCGCGCACGTCGGCCCGGCTGCGCTGTGCATGCGGGGTCGCGGCGAGGCCGCGTTCCGATGCCAGCCAGTCGGCGACCGCCGCATTCGACAACGCCCGCATGCCATCGAAATCCCCGGCGAAGCGCCGGGCATTGATCTGCCTCGAAAGCGCCGCTGAGGCCGGGCAGGTGCTGGAATATTCGACCGAGAACGACAGCGCCAGCTGCAAGTGGTCATCAAGCAATTCAGCTTCGATGGTCACCGGGTAATTCTTCCAGCCCGTGTTGTCGGTCACCAACGCCGGGCGCAGCAACAGGTGGTCGTAGCGCAGCACCAGGCGAGCGCGCGTGGACAAGCCAGCTTGCGAGGCAATGCAGGCGACCAGCAGATGGCGCAGGGACGGGGCCGTGGGCGCCTCGCTGGCCAGTGACTGCTGCAGCAGCAGGTACAGCCGCGACATGTGGATGCCGCGTGCGGCCGGATCGCGCAGGTCCACCGCGACATCGACCGAGGCAGGCACCTGGATAAGCCGGCCGTCGTGGCCCTGCAGGAGGATCGGCATGGCGATCCGGTCCATGCCCACCCAGTCCAGCGCACCGGTGCGGGTGGCCGCGTCGGTTGCGACATCGGGCAGGTCAGGTGCAGGCGAAAGCGGATGAGCAGCATGGTTCGACATGCCGCAATTGTACCGGCGGGTGCGCGCATGCCTCCGCAACGCTGTGTGCCGCGATCAGCTCCGGGCTGCGCGCCACGCCAGCAGCAGGGCCGGCAGGCGCGGGACGACCGGTTCGCGCCCATCCGCATAGCGCTGCAGGCGGGCCCGCACGATGGCGGCATGGATCCGGCCCGGACGCGTGCCATCGCCCGGGGGTGGCCACTGCGCCAGGAGTCCACGCGCCCATCCACGGGCGTTGACGTCGCCCAGCGGTGTGCTGGTATCCGGGAAGCGTTGCACGCGCTCCGCCAGCAGGGACACCACCACGCTGTGCGCAGGCGCCGGACTATCGGCGTCAAACAGATGCTGACCGATGCCGGCCAGCGCCTCTGCGTAGGGTTCGAGAGAAAACAGCGCGTCATCGAAGCTGTGCGGACGCTCCCGGCTGGCCCGGAGCGCGGGCAAGCAGGCGGCAAGATTGCGCCATGGTGCCGGCACCTTGTGCAGCGCGGTGCCCAGCGGGTGCCGACGCGCACCGCGCGACCAGCCATCCAGCTCCTCCGCCCACCAGCCCAGCTTGGCCTCGCCGGGGCGGGAGTCCTCGCCGGACCAGGCCGCTTCCAGCAACTCGTCGCGCAGCGCGAACCACGCCCGTGCGCGTGCTCGGTGCACCACCGGGATGAAGGGCTCGGCCGCCGACCATTCCGGCCAACGGGCCTGCCATTTGCCGATGAACCCGTCCAGGGCCTCCGCTTCGCTCATCGCACAGATCTCCATATCCGCGCCGCGAGCATATCCCGCGGAACGTCGGCCAGGGCATCGCCGCCCCATGCCTGCGGTTGCTCGTCGTCCTGGCGATAGCCCCACAACGCCACCACCGTGTGCATGCCCGCGGCGCGGCCAGCTTCGATATCGCGCTGGTCATCGCCGACATAGGCGCAGTCTTCGACCGCCACGCCCAATGCCTCGGCGGCGTGCAGCAATGGCAGCGGGTGCGGCTTGCGCTCGGGGAGGCTGTCGCCACCCAGCAGGATCGCGCAGCGCGTCTCCCACCCCAGCAGCGGCACCGCCTGCCGCGCCAGGTACTCCGGCTTGTTGGTGATGATGCCCCAGCGTGCGCCGTCGGCTTCGATCGCATCGAGCAGCTCGGCCACGCCGTCGAACGCCGCGCTGCTCCGCCCGAGCTCCTCCTCGTAGGTGTCGAGGAACTCACGGATCAACTCCGGGGACACGTCACCGGCAAGTTCAGGCAGCGCCGCGGCGGTCATCGCACGCGAGCCGCGGGAGACGTGCGGTCGCAGGTCGGCCAGCGGCATCGGGCCGTGCCCGCGCGCGGCGCGCATGCGGTTGGCCGTTGCCACCATGTCCGGCGCGCTGTCCAGCAGGGTGCCGTCGAGGTCGAACAGCACCAGGCGCGGAAACGTGCGCGCGCTCATGCAGGCTTGCGCGCGCAGGCGAGGTAATTGACATCCGTTCGCGCGACGATCCGCGCCGCATTGCGCCACGGCTCGTACAACAGGCCGCTGACATCCTCGAGTTCGAAGCCCGCCGCGCGCAGCCACGTAGCCAGTTCGGACGGCTTGATGAAGTCGCGGTACTGGTGGGTACCCTTCGGCAACAGCCTGGCGATATATTCGGCGCCCACGATGGCCAGCGCGAATGCGGCCGCGGTGCGGTTGAGGGTGGACACGAACAGGCGCCCGCCCGGCTTCAGCAGCCGCGCGCAGGCCTGGATGATCGCAGCGGGATCCGGCACGTGTTCCAGCATTTCCATGCAGGTGATCGCATCGAACGAGGCAGGCGCTTCCTCCGCAAGGCGCTCCACCGGCATCTCCCGGTACTCGACCTTGATCCCGGATTCCAGCCCGTGCAGGCGCGCGACCTTGAGCAGGTTCGGGGCAAGGTCGATCGCAGTCACCCGCGCGCCCGCCAGCGCCATCGCTTCGCTCAGCAGGCCGCCGCCGCAGCCGACATCGAGCACCGCGGCGTCGCGCAACGTGCAGCGTTCGGCGACGTAACCAAGGCGCGGCGGGTTCAGTGCATGCAAGGCTTTCTGCGGACCGGCCGGGTCCCACCAGCGTTGTGCGAGTTCGTCGAACTTGTCGAGCTCGGCCTGGGAGAAATTGTCGGCTGCGCTGTTCATCCGGTCACCACGTTGCCAATGCGCGCCCGCCATTGCCGCGCATTGGCGATCACGCCATCGAGATCCATGTCGACCAACACCCGCTGGCGCAGCTTTTGCGCGCCGGCAATCCAGACATCGCTGACTTGGTGGCGTCCACTGGCGTAGATCAGTTGCGAGACCACGTTGTGCAGCGGCTGGGTTTCAAGCTGGGACAGGTCGATGCACGCCAGGTCGGCCTGCTTGCCGGGTTCGATGCTGCCAACCAGATGGTCGAAGCCCATCGCTGTCGCGCCGCCCAGCGTGGCGGCGCGAAGCGCTTCGTGTGCGTCGAAGCCGGCGGCATCGTCGGCCACGGCCTTGGCCAGCAGCGCGGCGGTGCGGGTCTCGCCGACCATGTCGAGGTCGTTGTTGCTGGCGCACCCGTCAGTGCCGATGGCCAGGGTCACGCCCGCACGCGCCAGTGCGCATGCGGGGCAGAACCCGGACGCAAGCTTGAGGTTGGATTCCGGGCAATGCACCACGCTGACCCCGCGTTCCGCGCACAGCTGGATCTCGGCGTCGGTCAGCTGGGTCATGTGCACCGCGATCAGGCGGTCATTGACCAGGCCCAGGCGATCAAGCCGGGCGATCGGCCGCTGGCCGTGCTGTTCGATCGACTGCTGCACTTCCTGCGCGGTCTCGTGCAGGTGCAGGTGGACCGGGATGTC
>JAZKHR010000074.1:0-13074 GCA_040385305.1 Pseudomonadota bacterium | reverse complement strand
CGCCGACATCGAGAAGATGCGCGAGGCAGGCCGCCTGGCCGCCGAAGTGCTGCAGGTCGTCGCGCCCTTCGTGAAGCCCGGCGTGACCACCGAGGAGCTGGACCGCGTCTGCCACGACCACATCGTCAACGTGCAGGGCGCGATACCGGCCAATGTCGGCTATCGCGGCTTCCCCAAGACCGTGTGCACGTCGGTGAACAACGTGATCTGCCACGGCATCCCCAGCGACGCCAAAGTGTTGAAGGACGGCGACATCGTCAACATCGACGTGACCGTGATCAAGGATGGCTGGCATGGCGATACCAGCCGCATGTATTTCGTGGGCACGCCCTCGGTCATGGCCAGGCGCCTTGTTGACGTCACCCGCGAAGCCATGTTCCGCGGCATCCGCGCGGTCAGGCCGGGCGCCACCCTGGGTGACGTGGGCCATGCGATCCAGCAGTACGCCGAGGCCCAGCGCTTCAGCGTGGTGCGCGAGTACTGCGGGCACGGCATCGGCAAGGTCTACCACGATGATCCGCAAGTGCTGCATTACGGCCGCCCCGGCGAGGGCGTGCTGCTGCAGGAAGGCATGACCTTCACCATCGAGCCGATGATCAACGAAGGTGCCCGCCACACCCGGCTGTTGCCGGATGGCTGGACCGTGGTCACCAAGGACCGCAAGCTGTCCGCGCAGTGGGAACACACCGTGGCCGTGACCGCCGATGGCGTCGAGATCCTGACCCGGCTGCCCGGCGACGACAACGACCTGTGAACGGGGTGCACGCCGATGCGTGCCCCGCGCTGGATGGTGGCTGGGCGACCGTGGTGCGCCAGCGGGTGGCCCAGGCGGATGCCGCGCTGGCGCAGCGGTTCGACCGTAGCGATGACGTCGATGGCCTGACCGCGCGCCGCGCCGCCGGGATAGACGGCGTGTTGCGGGAGGCGTGGGTGCGCTGCGTGCCGGCTGATGCCCCGCTGTCGCTGTTCGCGGTCGGAGGTTACGGCCGAGGCGAGCTGTATCCGCATTCCGACGTGGACTTGCTGGTGGTGGCCGAAGAGGCCGCGCAGGCCGCGCATGCCGAGGCCCTGGCCCGCCTGTTTGCCCTGTTGTGGGATGCCGGTTTGCCGGTGAGCCACGCGGTGCGCTCGCTGGCGCAATGCACGCAGGCTGCGTGCGAGGACATCACGGTGCTCACCGCCTTGCTGGAAGCGCGGCCGGTGGTTGCAGACACCGCGATGGCCGGCGCACTCCAGGCCACCATCGCGCCTGCGCTGGCGTGGCCGCCGCGTGCGTACTTCGTGGCCAAGCGCGAGGAGTTGCGCCAGCGACACGCGCGCTTCGGCGATACCAGCGACAACCTCGAACCCAACATCAAGGAGGGCCCCGGCGGACTGCGCGACCTGCAGACCCTGCGCTGGATGGCGATGCGAGTCGCTGGCACGCGCGACGTCGAAGCGCTGGTGGCGCTGGGTCAGCTGGGCGCCGACGAGTTCGCAACGCTCGACCGCGAACGGCGCGTGCTGTCGCGGCTGCGCTTCGGCCTGCACCTCGTGGCCGGCAAGCGCGAGGAGCGCCTGCGCTTCGATCACCAGAAGGCGCTGGCGGAGCGACTGGGCCATGCCGACGACCAGGCGAGCCTGGCCGTGGAACAGATGATGCAGGGCTTCTATCGCGCGGCGGCGTTGGTCCTGCGCGTGGGCGACCGCCTGCTGCAACGCTTCGAGGAAACCCTGGACGGCGATGTCCGGGCGCAGCCGCTGGTGGATGGGTTCGAGCTGCGCCACGGCTACCTGGCCGCAGCCGGCGATGCAGCAGGCTGGCCGCACGGGCAGGTGGAGGCGGTATTTTCCTTGCTAGCCACCTGGGCCGCCACGCCGCAGGCCCGCGGCCTGCATTCGCGTACGGCGCGCGCGCTGGCCGAGGCGCTGCCGTCGCTGCCTGCCTTCGACGCCGTCGACGCCACCGCGCGCGAAGCCTTCATCGCCCTGTTGCGCGGCCCACGGCCAGTGGACACCTTGCAGCGCCTGGCGCGGCTGGGCGTGCTGGGGCGGTGGATTCCCGCGTTCTCCCGGGTCACCGGGCGCATGCAGTTCGACCTGTTCCATGTGTATACGGTGGACCAGCACACGCTGATGGTGCTGAAGAACATCGGCCAGTTCGCCACCGGCGACCCGGACCAGCGCTTCGCCATTGCGCATGAAGTCTGGCCGCGCTTGCGCAAGCCTGAACTGCTGCTGCTGGCGGCGTTATTCCACGATATCGCGAAGGGGCGCGGCGGCGACCATTCAGAACTTGGCGCGGTGGATGCACGCGTGTTCTGCGAGGCGCATGCACTCTCGGAGGCCGAGGGTGACCTGGTGGCATGGCTGGTGGAAAAACACCTGTTGATGTCGACCACCGCGCAGAAGCAGGACATCGCGGATCCCGCGGTGATCCATCGCTTTGCCGCGCAGGTGGCCGACCGCGAACGACTGGACCTGCTGTACCTGCTGACCTGCGCGGACATCGCCGGCACCTCGCCGAAGTTGTGGAATGCATGGAAGGACCGGCTGCTGGCCGACCTTTACACCGCCACCCGGCTGGCCTTGCGGCGCGGACTCGAGCATCCGGTGGCGTCCGCGGAGCGCATCGCCGAAACCCGCCGTGCTGCTGCAGCGCTGCTGGCCGAAGCCGGCATCACCGCCGAAGCATCGGCGTCCCTGTTCGCGTGGCTGCCCGATGAAAGTTTCCTGCGCGGCCGAGCCGATGCGTTGGCCTGGCAGGCTTCACAGTTGCTCGGCGTGGAGGGCTGCGTGTTGCGGGTCGCCGCGCGGGCGCTCGGCTCGCAGGCCGGCGCGCTGGAGGTCTTCGTTCGATCAAGGGACCGCGACGGCCTGTTCGCAGCCATCGTGGCCACCCTCGACCGGCTGGGCCTCGCCATCCAGCAGGCGCGCCTGCTGGATGCGCCGGACGGCTGCGTGGTCGACACCTTCGAGGTCGTGCCCGCCGATGGCCAGAGGCTGGTCACGCCGCAGTTGGCGGAACAACGGTTGCTGTCTGCGTTGCAGGCCGATGACCTCGATACCATCCTGCCCGCACGCCGCACCCAGCCGCGCCACCTGCGCCATTTCCGGATCGCGCCGCAGGTCGACTTTGCGGATGCCGGGAACGGCCGCACCCTGCTCAGCCTGGTGTGCACGGACCGCCCCGGGCTGCTGGCGGACGTGACCCGGGTGCTGCGCGAATGCAAGCTGCGGGTGCACGACGCACGCATCGCCACCTTCGGCGAACGCGCCGAGGACATGTTCCAGATCAGCGACGAGCACGACCGCCCGCTGCACGACGACCACCAACGCCAGGCACTGCGCGATGCGCTGCTGGCAGCACTCGATGGAGACGCACGATGAGTCCCGCCAAGCCGAAGAAAACACCTGTAGCCGATGATGCCGCGCCGAAGCCGTCGCCGGCCAAGGCCCGCGCGGCCATGCGCGCCGCCGAGTTGGAGACGCTGCGATTCGAGATCGAAAGCGCGTGGGAACGCCGGGCGATGTTGACGCCGGAGGAGATCGAGGGGTCCACCAAGCCCGCCGTCGACCGCGCCATCGAAGGTCTGGAGCAGGGGCGGCTGCGGGTTGCCGAGCCCGATGGCAAGGGCGGCTGGCAGGTCAACGAATGGCTCAAGAAGGCGGTCCTGCTGTATTTCCGCACGCAGGAAATGGAGCTTGTGGAAGCCTATCCGGCGCCGTTCTGGGACAAGATCCCCGCACGCTTCGCCACGTTCGACGAGGCCGATTTCCGCAAGCTCGGGGTACGGGTGGTGCCGGGCGCGGTGGTGCGCGCGGGCAGCCACCTGGGCAAGGACGTGGTGTTGATGCCGAGCTTCATCAACATCGGCGCGCACGTGGGCGAGGGCACCATGGTGGATACCTGGGCAACGGTCGGTTCCTGCGCGCAGATCGGCAAGCATTGTCATTTGTCCGGCGGCGCGGGCATCGGCGGGGTCCTGGAGCCGCTGCAGGCGACGCCGACGATCATCGAGGACCATTGCTTCATCGGGGCGCGGTCGGAGGTGGTGGAAGGGTTCGTGGTCGGTCACCACAGCGTGATCGGGATGGGCGTGTTCCTGGGTCAATCGACGCGTGTCTACAACCGCGCGACGGGGGAGGTCAGTTACGGGCGGGTGCCGCCGTACAGCGTGGTGGTATCGGGCCAGTTGCCGGCGAAGGACGGGTCGCACTCGTTGTATTGCGCGGTCATCGTGAAGCAGGTGGATGCGAAGACGCGCAGCAAGACGTCGATCAATGAGTTGTTGCGGGGGCATGCGGAGTGAGCGCCTGCGCATCCTGGACGGGCGCGATCGGGGCACGGTCTGCGCGACACGCCGCAAGTACGTCCATGTAGGCTCATCGGCGACATCCATGTCGCCGAAGGTCGCGAAATCCGCCTGCCGGCCATCCTTCCGGAATCCCCCAGCATGATCACTCTCTACGGACTCAAGAACTGCGACACCTGCAAGAAGGCGCAGAACTGGCTCAAGCGATTCGAGATCGAACATCGGTTCGTGGACTACCGTGATGAGCCGCCGGCCGCTGAAACGCTCATTGCGTGGAAGGGGGCGGTTGGTGGATGGGAGGCATTGATCAACAAGTCCTCAACCACTTGGCGCACGCTGGCGCCGAACCGCAAGGCACCGGGCAGCGATGCCGAATGGAAGCTGTTGCTGAAGGAATACCCGCAGCTGGTCCGCCGGCCTGTGGTGGTGATGGACGACGGCACCATCTCGCAGGGGTTTTCGGACAACGGGTTCAAGAGAATGCTTGGTATCGAAAAATGAGCGATGTGCTGCAACTTGCTTGCGACCTGATTGCACGGCCGTCGGTCACTCCCGACGATGCCGGCTGCCAGCAATTGATCGCGGAACGATTACGTCTGGCGGGCTTTGCCTGCGAGCACCTGCGCTTCGGCGAGGTCGATAATTTGTGGGCGACGCATGGGAGTGGCGAGGGTCCGGTGCTGGTGCTGCTGGGACACACCGACATCGTGCCGCCTGGCCCGCGCGAGGCCTGGGCAAGCGATCCGTTCGTTCCCGAGATTCGCGATGGCGTGCTGTACGGCCGCGGCGCGGCGGACATGAAGGGCAGCGTGGCGGCGTTCGTGGTGGCGCTGGAGGCGTTCGTTGCAACGCATCTGGATCACGCCGGAACGGTCGCGTTGCTTGTGACCTCGGACGAGGAAGGCGACGCCATCGATGGCGTGCGCAAGGTTGCCGATACCTTCCGCGAACGCGGCCAGCGCATCGACTGGTGCATCACCGGCGAACCATCATCGAAGCAGGTGTTGGGCGACCTGGTGCGCGTTGGACGCCGCGGCACGCTTTCCGCGACGCTCACGGTCCACGGCATCCAGGGTCATGTTGCGTATCCGGACAAGGCGCGCAACCCGATTCACCAGGCGATGCCGGCGCTGACCGAGCTGGCTGCGCGCAGGTGGGACGGCGGCTTCGAGAGCTTCCCGCCCACCAGCCTGCAGATCAGCAACATCCATGCAGGCACCGGCGCCAACAACGTGATCCCGGGCGAGCTGCAGGTCCTGTTCAACCTGCGTTACAACCCCAATTGGGACGCGTTGCGACTTGAAACCGAATGCGATGCGGTGCTGCGTGCGCACGCCCTGGAGTACAGCATCCGCTGGCATCGCGGCGGCGAGCCCTTCCACACGCCGGAAGGCCGCGTGCGCGCGGCAGCGCGCGAGGTGCTGGGGCAATTCGCGGGTGCGCCGCCCGAGGAGAGCACCGGCGGCGGCACTTCGGACGCGCGCTTCATCGCGCCGCTGGGCGCGCAGTGCATCGAGATCGGTCCGGTCAACGCCAGCATCCACAAGGTCGACGAGCACGTGCGTGTTGCGGACCTGGAAGCGCTGCCCGGCGTTTACCTGCGACTGATGGAAACCCTGTTGGTCGACTGAGTTTCAGCGCGCCGGCGCGAGCCGCAGGGTGTAGCGCGCGGGACCAGGCAGGAATGGCGAGGGCCGGCCGTGGACCCAGTCGTCGTGGCCGGCGCCCCAGAACGGCGACAGCGGGTGCCCGCTTTGCCCGCCGGGCATGTGCAGGATGCCGTCGCGCTCGTGGCCCGGAGCCACCACCATGCGTTGCGATGCGCCGAAGCCCGGGCCTTGCACGCGTGGCATGGCGGTATCGCCGGGGAGCGGTTCCGCCGGCATGCACAGCAGCCGTTTGCCGATGAGCGGGACCGCGCTGGCCAGTGGGTGGCAGATGGCGGCGGTATTGCGTTCGCCCCACGTGCGTTCCTGCAGGGGGCCGGCCTTGATGAGATCGTGTTGCACTGTGTTGGCGGCGTCCTCGAACAGGGCGTCCCAGCTTGCATGGTGGCGAGGGAGCAGATGCGCCGGGCGCTGGGTGACCAGCGGCCAGGACACGCCCTCGAGCTGGGACAGCTCCGGCATCACGAATTCCTTGCCGAGCGCCACCTGCGCCGGTGCCAGCAGCCCCTCCTTGATGCGATCGTTCACCGCCATGCGCCACGCTCGCACGATCCGGTAGCTGGTGGACTGGCTCGAAGCGCGGCCTTCCCAGCGCCTGGCGGCAGCGGCGAGCGCCGTCAGCGCAGGCGTACCCGCCACTTGCGCGCGTTCGCGCAGCAGGAGCCACCAGGGCTGCAGGAACAAGGCGCGGTCGTCGAGCTGGATCGCGAGCAGGTCGCGTTCGTTGAAACGTTGCCTGGCATACAGGCCAGCACGGATCTGCAGTGCGCGCGCCCCGAGCGCATAGCCGCCGTCGCCCAATTGCAGGAGGGCGTCGCCATCGACCACGCGATTGTTGGCGGTCCACAGCCGGTCGATGGCGGGGGAACCCAGGGTGACGCTTGCGGCGGTCGATGCCGACCAAGGCGGACAGGCCGAGGCCTGCGTGGCGTCCTGCACGGCGCCCGGCTTGTTGCATCCCGGGCCGCGCTGCGGCAACGGGCCCAGCAGCCTCCATGCGATGCGTCCACGTGCATCGCCGATCACGAGGTTCTGGGTCGGCAGCGCCATGCCGTCGGCGAGCGCCAGGGCTTGTTCGACATCACGCGCGACCGCGAGGTGGGTGACCCCGAGGTTGACCGCACCGGGCAGGTGCGCGGTCCAGCGCAGGCTCAACACGCTGCCGTCCGCTTCGCGGCTGGTCACGGGCCCCCATTGCGTCTGCTCGACATCGAGTTCCACCGACTTGGCGCCCGCCACGTCGATCCTTTCGCGGTGCACCACCACGCGAGCGCAGCCGGCCGTGCTTCGATTGGTGCAGGGCCACTCACGCCTGGAGTCCATGTAATCGCCCATGCTGTTGGTGAAACCCCAGGCGACGTGGCCGTTGCTGCCCACGATGATCCCCGGCAAGCCGGGCAGGGAGACGCCCTGCACGTCGACCCGGTTGCCCGGCGCTCGCGCATCGGGGTAGCGCAGGCGGGCGCGAAACCAGATGTTCGGGGCGCGCAGGCCAAGATGCATGTCGTCGGCCACGATGGCGCGGCCGTCGGCGGTGAGGGTTCCGGCCACCGCGAAGTTGTTGCTGCCGGGCGTGCCCTTGGATTCCACCTGGCCGGGTGCAGGGGCGGTGGGCGCGGGCAGGGAGCGAAGGTCGACTTCGCGCACAGCGGGCAGGACGGCGTCGCCGCGCGCAGCACCCTGCAGGGGCGCGTCCCAGCGGCTGCCTTCGTGCATCAGCAGGGCGAACAGGGCAGGCGGCAGGTGCGGTTGCATGCGCATGCGCGCCAGCTCGCTGGCATTACGCCCGCCCTGCAGGTCGAAATACATGGCGAACGCAACCAAGGGTGTGTCGGCGGCCTGCCAAGGCCGCGGCTGTTGGCGCAGCAACAGGTAGGGCCAGGGCCGCGCGCGCAGCGCAGCCACGCCGGCATTGACGCCCGCCACATAGGCATCCGGGACGTGGCGCTTGTCACCGGCAATGGCATCGAGGTCGCCTGCCGCGCGCGCGCGCATGCGGTGCAGGCGGTGGGCCTTGTCGGTGTCTACCGCGATGGGCCCGAACAGTGCCGCCAGCTCACCCGCCGCAGTGCGGCGCAGCAGGTCCATTTCGAAATAGCGCTCCTGTGCGTGCACATACCCCAACGCACGCATGGCGTCTGCCTCGCTTGCCGCATCGATGGTGACCGTGCCGTTGGCGTCGCGAGTCACCGTGGCCGCCTCCAACAGACCCGTGAGCGGACGCTCGCCTTCCAGCGCCGGCAGGCTGCCGCGCAGCGCCCCTATCGCGGCGAGCAGGGCCAACCCCAGCACGACAAGCAGTGCCAGCGACCCGCGCTTGAACCATCGAAGCATCCACCTTCCCCCAATTTGAATCGAAGCGACCAAGCGGCGACGACCCGCCGCCATAGCGGCCACCTCGGAAATTGTCCCTTGCCATCAGGCGATTGCTGCGGCACGATCCGTGCATGACGTTCGCCCGCGCCAACAATAACCGCAATAACGCCAGGCCCCCGCGGGTCGGCGATTAGCGCGCGTCAGCCGTTGATCTTCCCGAAGCCCGCACTGTGAAGTGCGGGCTTTTTCGTTTCCGCCCCGCAAACAACCCAGCAAGGATTTCCCCGATGTGCTCGATCCTTGGCGTCTTCGACTTCCGCCCCGGCGCGGACCTGCATCTCCTCCGGCCGCTCGCGCTCTCGCTGTCCGCGCGCCAGCGCCACCGCGGCCCGGATTGGAGCGGGGTATCCATAGATGCGAACGCGCTGCTGGTGCACGAGCGCCTTGCCATCGTCGACCCGGCCGGCGGCGCGCAGCCGATCCACTCCGGCGACGGCCAACTCGCGCTGGCGGTGAATGGCGAGATCTACAACCACCGCGACCTCGAACGCCGGCTGGCGCAGCCTTACGCCTTCCAGACCGGCTCGGATTGCGAGGTGCTCAATGCCCTGCATCGCGATGGCGAAGCGCCGGCAGCCTGGCTCGGGCGGCTCAACGGCATCTTCGCCTTTGCGCTCTGGGACGCAGCGGCCAGGCGGGTGGTGATCGCGCGCGACCACATGGGGATCTGCCCGCTGTACTGGGGTCATGACGCCGACGGCCGCCTGTGGGTGGCGTCGGAGATGAAGGCACTGGTGCGGGTCTGCGGAGACGTCGCGGCGTTCCCGCCCGGCCATGTCTACGACAGCGCCAGCGGTGAACTGGTGCGCTGGTACCAGCGTGCATGGCGCGACTACGACGCGGTGCAGGGCGTGGCGGCGGACAAGGCCGAGTTGCGCGAAGCGTTCGAGCGCGCCGTGCACCGCCAGTTGATGAGCGACGTGCCGTATGGCGTGTTGCTGTCCGGCGGGCTGGATTCGTCGCTGGTGGCGGCCTGCGCGGCCAAGTTCGCGCGCAAGCGGGTGGAGGATGACGACAGCGGCGAAGCCTGGTGGCCACGCCTGCATTCGTTCGCGATCGGCCTCGAAGGCTCGCCTGACCTGGCGGCGGCCCGGGTTGCAGCAGATGCGCTGGGAACCGTCCATCACGGCTTTACCTATACCTTCGCCGAAGGGCTCGATGCATTGCCGGAAGTGATCCGCCACATCGAGACCTATGACGTCACCACCATCCGCGCCTCCACGCCGATGTTCCTGCTGGCGCGGCGGATCAAGGCGATGGGCGTGAAGATGGTGCTGAGCGGCGAGGGCAGCGACGAACTGTTCGGCGGCTATCTCTACTTCCACAAGGCGCCAAACGCGCGCGAGTTCCATGAGGAGCTAGTGCGCAAGCTGGACGGACTGCACAGCTTCGACTGCCTGCGCGCCAACAAGTCGATGATGGCGTGGGGCGTGGAGCCGCGGGTGCCATTCCTGGACGTGGAATTCATGGACGTGGCGATGCGCATGGATGCCAGCCACAAGATGTCAGGGACTACGGCAGACGGCAGCAAGCGCATCGAAAAATCGGTGCTGCGCGAAGCATTCCACGGTTACCTGCCCGAGGAAATCCTGTGGCGGCAGAAAGAGCAATTCAGCGATGGCGTAGGCTACGGCTGGATCGATGGACTCAAGGCGCACGCCGCTGCCAACGTCAGCGATGAAGACTTTGCCGCCGCGGAGGCGCGGTTTCCCATCAATCCGCCGCGCACCCGGGAGGCGTATTTCTATCGTCGTATCTTCGAGGACGCATTCCCAGGCGATGCGTGCGCACGAACCGTACCGGGCGGCAAGTCGATTGCCTGTTCTTCGCCTGCGGCCATTGCCTGGGACGAGGCGTTCTCGAGGATGGCGGATCCTTCCGGTCGCGCCGTGGCCGGCGTGCACAAGGACGCGCTGACCTGAGCCCGTTTCACGCTCGGGCTTCAGCGCCTGCGCAGCGCGTACACCGCCGTGTCCAATCCGGAAACACCCGCCACGTAGCCCGGGTGTTCCGGCGGAACCGGTCGGCGATCAAGCAGTTCGATGTCCCAGTCGGCTCCGTAGAGGCCCCGCACCTCGTCCTGCTGCACGGAAAACGGCGGTCCATCTTTCTCGTGTTGCGGGTATTCCAGCGTGACCAGCAAGCCGCGGCAACCGCCCGGCAGGCGCGCATAAAGCTCCGCGGCATAGCGCGTCCGCAACCCGGATGGCAGGGCGATCAGTGCGGCGCGGTCGAACACTGCAGTGCAATCGTGCAGCAGTTCGGCATCAAGGCCGAAGGCATCGCCGCAGATGAGTTCGATCGGGCCGGCGACATAATGCAGGCCGTAGTGCGTTTCATGGATGTCTGGCGTTAACGCCTGCTCCTCGAAGAACTGCTCGATGGCGACTTGCGAGAGCTCCACGCCCAGCACCCGATACCCCTGCGAGGCAAACCAGGCCAAGTCCAGCGACTTGCCCGCCAGCGGCACGAACACCCGCGCGCCGGCCTCGACGCCGAGCGCTGGCCAGTACTTGAGCAGCAACGGCGTGGGCGCGTTCTGATGAAAGCCGATCTGGTTATCGGACCAGCGTTGGTGCCAGAAATCAGGGTGCATGCGTGTCTCCTCGTTCGACGGCGTCTACCGGCGGGCATTTCGCGTCGCGGCGGGAGATGCTGTTTCGCGAATCAACCACGGTCTCGCCGTCGACGCGGGGGTCAAGTTTCCACCGCCAAACGATCGACCTTCTGCCAGCCGCGCGGCAGCAGGCCACCGCGCGAGCCTCGGGCGCCGAGGTAGGCATCGAGGTCGCTGAAGGAGAGGCTCATGGTGCGCGCGCCGCTGGCGACCAATAGCTTGCCGCCCGGTGGCACCACGGCCAACGCCACAACGCGCTCGGTGCCGCGCTTGGCCTTGGGAATCTCGATGATCTTGTTGCCCTTGCCCTTGTCCAGCTCGGGCAAGTCGCTGAGTGCGAAGGCCAGCACATGGCCCGCACTGGTCACCGCGACGACGCGATCGGTAGCGACATCCGCTACCACCGCCGGCTGCAGCACGCGGCCTCCTTCGCCAAGCGACAACAGCGCCTTGCCGGCCTTGTTGCGGCTGGTCAGGTTCTCGAAACGGGTGACAAAGCCATATCCATGGCTGGATCCGATCACGAAACGGGCATTGCTCTCGCCGCTGGCCATCGCCTGGAACGACGCGCCGGGCGCTGGGGTGAAACGGCCCGTGAGGGGTTCGCCGTTGCCGCGCGCGGAGGGCAGGGTGTGGACGGGTGTCGAGTAGCCGCGTCCGGCCGAATCGATGAAGGCGACCTGCTGGTTGCTGCGCCCACGCACCGCGGCCAGCAGGCCGTCGCCGTCGCGATAGGACAGCGTGTCCGCGTCGATGTCGTGGCCCTTCGCCGCGCGGATCCAGCCCTTTTGGCTGAGCACGATGGTCATCGGTTCGCTGGCCACCAGTTCGGTCTCGGCCAGTGCCTGCGCCGCCCCGCGCGAAACCAGTGGCGAGCGCCTGGCATCACCGAATTTCTTCGCGTCGGCCAGTAGTTCGTCCTTGATCAGCTTCTTCAGCTTGGCCTTGTTGCCCAGCGTCGAGACCAGGCGATCGCGTTCGCTGTCCAGCTCGTCCTGCTCACCGCGGATCTTCATTTCCTCCAGCCGCGCCAGCTGGCGCAGCCTGGTTTCGAGGATGTAGTCCGCCTGTTCCTCCGATAGGGAGAAGCGCGCGATCAAGGCCGGCTTCGGCTCGTCTTCGCTGCGGATGATGCGGATGACTTCGTCGAGGTTGAGGAACGCGACCAGCAGTCCTTCCAGCAGGTGCAGGCGGCGCTCGACCTTCTCCAGGCGATGCTTGAGGCGGCGGGTGACGGTGTCGGTCCGGAACAGCAGCCATTCGCTGAGCAGCATCTTCAGGTTCTTCACCTGCGGGCGCCCGTCCAGCCCGATCACGTTCATGTTGACCCGGTAGCTCTTCTCGAGGTCCGTGGTCGCGAACAGGTGGCCCATGAGTTGCTCGGCATCGACACGGTTGCTGCGCGGCACCAGCACGATTCGGGTGGGGTTGGCGTGGTCGGATTCGTCGCGGATGTCTTCCAGCCACGGCAGCTTCTTGGCCCGCATCTGCGCCGCGATCTGCTCGATGATCTTGGACGGCGATACCTGGTGAGGCAACTGGGTGATGACGATGTTGTTGGCTTCGCGTTCAAACACCGCGCGCGCGCGGATCGAACCGGTGCCGGTTTCATACATCGCGAGCAAGTCGGCTGCGGGAGTGATGATCTCCGCCGCGGTCGGATAGTCCGGCCCGCGCACGTGCTCGCACAGGTCGCGCACGCTGGCGTCGGGATCATCCACCAGGCGGATGCAGGCGCTGACGATCTCGTTCAAGTTGTGCGGCGGCACGTCGGTGGCCATGCCGACGGCGATACCGGTGGTGCCGTTCAGCAGAAGGTGCGGCAGGCGCGCCGGCATCCACGTGGGCTCTTCGAGCGTCCCGTCGAAGTTCGGGTCCCAATCGACCGTGCCTTGGCCGAGTTCGCCCAACAGAACTTCGGCAATCGGCGACAGCTTCGACTCGGTGTAGCGCATCGCCGCGAACGACTTCGGATCGTCGGTGGAACCGAAGTTGCCCTGTCCCTCGACGAGTGGATAGCGATACGAGAACGGCTGCGCCATCAGCACCATCGCCTCGTAGCACGCGCTGTCGCCGTGCGGGTGGTACTTGCCGATCACGTCACCCACGGTGCGCGCGG
>JAZKHR010000073.1:0-3695 GCA_040385305.1 Pseudomonadota bacterium | reverse complement strand
TCGCACCTTGGCAGGACGTTCCGCCGACCACGGCGCACAACCGTGGCCGGCGAACAGGGGCAGCAGACTGCCGCGTTGGTTGTTGGCCGCAGGGGCGCTGGCAGTCGCCATCGCCATTCAGCACTACGGGGGCAGCCCGTTCCTGTTCGTGCCAGCGTTGGTGCTCGCTGCCTGGCTGCTCGGCTTGTGGGGCGGGTTGCTGGCGACCGCGCTCGCGTGCGCAGCCGCGTACGCCGTCGGCGCCGTGCTGCCATTGGGAGCGGCGGAACTCGCGCTTGCCGGAATTGCCATCAGCGCGCTCGGCGATGTATTCCGACGCGACAGAGAAACGGCCGCGCGCAAGCGGCAGGAAGCCGCTACCCGCCTGGACACCAGCGAATCGTTGTGGGCCCGGGCGCAGCGCATCGCCCACATGGGCAGCTGGGAGCTGGACATCGCGACGGGCCACCTCGCTTGGTCCGACGAGATTTACAGGATCTTCGGCATTGGGCAGGACGCGGCGCCAGTGACCCTTGATCGGTTCGTCGCGTACGTGCACCCAGACGACCTCGCCAGCCTGCAGCAGGCGCAGGACCAATCCCTGCGGGACAAGGCACCGCTCGACATCGAGCACCGGATCGTGCGCGCCGATGGCGAGGTGCGCTGGGTCCATGAATTGGGTGAAGTGCACCTCGATGACCGGGGGCGGGTGGACCGGCTCACCGGCACCGTCCGCGACATCACCGAGCGCAAGCACGCCCGCTTGCAATTGCAGGAGGCCAAGGAAACGCTGGAGCAGACCGTGGCTGAGCGGACTGCGCAGCTGCAGGCGGCGTTGGCCCGGGCAGAGGCGGCGGACAGGGTCAAGTCCGCCTTCCTGGCCACCATGTCGCACGAGCTGCGCACCCCGCTCAATTCCATCATCGGTTTCACCGGCATCCTGCTGCAGTCGCTGGCCGGTCCGCTCAACGCGGAGCAGGCCAAGCAACTCGGCATGGTCCGCGGCAGTGCGCGGCACCTGCTGGAATTGATCAACGACGTGCTCGATATTTCCAGGATCGAAGCGGGTCAACTCGAGATCCATCCAGCGCCACTGGACCTCGCGCTGCTGGTCGAGCGGGTCATGGCCTCGGTCGGACCGCAGGCAGCGGCAAAGAAACTCACGCTTGAGACCGTGCTGCCCGCCGCCCCGCTGGGGATGGTCGGGGACCGTCGTCGTATCGAGCAGGTGCTGCTGAACCTGGTCAGCAACGCCATCAAGTTCACCGAGCGCGGGAGCGTCACCCTGACCGTCGACGCACCCGCGTCCGCTGCCGAAGCCGGCACACCGCAGTTGATCCGCATGCATGTGGCCGACAGCGGGATCGGGATCAGCGACGATGACCTCCGCGACCTGTTCCTGCCGTTTCGCCAGGTGGATAGCGGCCTGACCCGTAGCCACGAAGGCACCGGCCTGGGCCTGGCCATCTGCAGCCGGCTGGTGGCGCTGATGGGTGGCAGCATCAGCGTGGCCAGCGCCCCCGGCAAGGGGAGTACCTTTAGCGTGACCCTGCCCGCTTCCGGAGCCAGCAACCCATGACCGCAACTGTCCTGCTGATCGAGGACAACGTGCAGAACCGCTACCTGGCCACATACTTGCTGGAGCACCACGGCTACACGGTGGTGCCCGCGCTGGATGGGCCGGAGGGGATTGCGCTGGCCGCGACCACGCCGCCCGATCTGGTGCTGCTCGACATCCAACTGCCGGGCATGGACGGCTACTGCGTTGCGCGCGCCCTGCGCGATCTGCCGGCACTGCGCGACACGCCGATCATCGCGGTCACCTCCTATGCGATGCCCGCGGACCGTGACCGGGCGATGGCAGCGGGCTGCGACGGCTACATCGAAAAGCCGATCGAGCCGCAGACCTTCGTGGCCCAGGTCGCCGCGCACATGAACGCGCCAGGGGTCGGTATTCCGCCATGATCCGGGTGCTGATCGTGGACGACAAGGACGAAAACCTCTACTACCTGGAGGCGCTGCTCGCGGGCCACGGGTACCAGCCGGACACCGCCCGCCATGGCGCGGAGGCACTGGAGAAGGCCAGGCAGTCGCCGCCCGACCTGGTGGTGTCCGATTTGTTGATGCCGGTGATGGACGGATACACCCTGCTGCGCCACTGGAAGGCAGATCCGCTCCTGAGCAGCATCAAGTTCGTGGTCTACACCGCGACCTACACCGAGGCCGAGGACGAACGCCTGGCGATGAGCCTGGGCGCGGACGCGTTCATCCTCAAGCCTTCCGAGCCAGAGGAACTGCTGGCGCGCATCACCGAGGTCCAGTCGCGCGGTGCGCCGGCGCCCTCCACTGCGCCCGGCCTTGGCGGCGACGAAGGGCTGATGCAGGCCTACAGCGAAACGCTGATCCGCAAGCTGGAGCAAAAAACCCTGCAGCTGCAGGACAGCAATCGCGCGCTGCTGGAGGATATCGCCGCGCGCGAACAGGCGGAGGCCCGGCTGCACCTGCTCAATGCCGCCCTGGTGCAGTCGACTGATGCGGTCATGATCACCGACTCCGTGCTGGATCTTCCAGGTCCGCACATCGTGTTCGCCAACCCGGCGTTCACCCGTCTCACCGGCTATGGTCTGGACGACATCATCGGCAAGAATCCCCGATTCCTGCAGGGACCGCGCACCGATCGGACGGTCATCGAGCGCCTGCGCGCCGACCTGGAACGCGGCGAGACGTTCGTCGGCGAAACAGTGAACTACCGCAAGGACGGCAGCGAATACGAGCAGGAATGGCAGGTCGCGCCAATCCGCGATGCGCAGGGCGCCATCACCCACTTCGTCTCCGTGCAGCGCGACGTCACCGCGCGCAACAGCGCCATGCGCGCCCTGCAGGACAGCGACCGCGAGCAGCAGCAACTGGGTGAACGGCTCGAGCAGGAGCGCCAGCGCCTGCTGACCGCGCAGCGGGTAGCCAAGATCGGCAGCTGGGAAACCGACCTGGCCACGGGCGGCGTGGTCTGGTCGGATGAGACCCATCGCATCCATGAAACGGAGCCCGCAACGTTCCAGCCCACGCACGAGCGATTCCTGCAGTGCGTCCATCCGGATGATCGCGCCCGCGTCGATGCAGCTCTTTCCGATTCATTGACAGGTGCCGGCCAAGGGGCGACCGAGCACCGCCTGGTGATGGCGGATGGCCGCATCAAGCATGTGGAGGAGCGTTGGCAGGTCGAGCGTGGCGAGGATGGCACGCCGCTGCGTGCAATCGGCACGTGCCAGGACGTGACCGAGCGCATGCGCGCCGACGCTGAGCTGCGCGATACCAGCGCCCGCCTGGTGCTAGCCACGCAGTCGGCGCAGATCGGGATCTGGGATTGGGACATCGTGCAGGACACCTTGGTCTGGGACGCGCAGATGTTCCGGCTGTACGGACTGGAGCAGGATGCGTTCGAGAAAGTCTACGAGGCATGGACGCAGCGCCTGCACCCTGAAGACCGCGCACGCGTCCAGGCCGAGATTTCCGACGCCGTTGCGGGGATGGGCGAATACCGCACGCGGTTCCGGATCGTCTGCCCGGACGGCGAGGTGCGCGACATCGAAGCCAACGGACTCGTGCAGCGGGACGCCGATGGGGCCGCGCTGCGCATGATCGGCGCCAACCGCGACATCACCGAACAGATGCAGGCGGACAGGCGCATCCGCTATCTCAACCGCATCTACGCCATG
>JAZKHR010000072.1:14680-35000 GCA_040385305.1 Pseudomonadota bacterium | reverse complement strand
GCGGCACCTTCGGCTCGCTGATGAGCACGCCGATCGTCAACCCGCCGCAGTCGGCGATCCTCGGCATGCATGCCATCAAGGAACGCCCGATCGCCGAGAACGGCCAGGTGGTGGTGGCACCGATGATGTACATCGCGCTGAGCTACGACCACCGCATCATCGACGGCAAGGACGCGGTGCTGTTCCTGGTCGACATCAAGAACCAGCTCGAGAATCCGCACCGGATGCTGCTCGGCATGTGATCCGGCGAAGCCCCGCTCGGCGGGGCTTCCTGTTTGCACCCAAGGAAATCGAACCATGAGCGAAACCCAACACTTCGACGTCGTCGTCATCGGCGCCGGCCCCGCCGGTTACCACGCGGCCATCCGTGCCGCCCAGCTTGGGCTGAAGACGGCGTGCATCGACGCCGCGCTGGGCAAGGACGGCCAGCCCGCGCTCGGCGGCACCTGCCTGCGCGTGGGCTGCATCCCGTCCAAGGCGTTGCTCGACAGCTCGCGCCAGTTCTGGAACATGGGCCACATCTTCGACCAGCACGGCATCAGCTTCGAGAAGCCGGAGATGGATGTGCCCACCATGATCGGCCGCAAGGACAAGATCGTGAAGCAGTTCACCGGCGGCATCGCAGCGCTGTTCAAGGCCAACAAGATCACCCCCTTCTACGGCTTCGGCCAGCTGCAGCCGGGCAACGTGGTCAAGGTGAAACAGCACGATGGCTCGGAAATCGAGCTGAAGGGCACCAACGTCGTCATCGCAGCTGGCTCGGATTCGATTGAACTGCCGTTCGCGAAGTTCGGCGACCACATCGTCGACAACGTGGGCGCGCTGGATTTCGAAGCGGTGCCGAAGCGCTTCGGTGTCATTGGCGCAGGCGTGATCGGGCTCGAACTGGGCAGCGTGTGGAACCGCCTGGGGGCGCAGGTCACCATCCTCGAAGCCATGCCGAACTTCCTCGTCCTCGCCGATGGCGAAGCCGGAAAAGTTGCGGCGCGCGAATTCAAGAAGCAGGGCCTGGACATCAAGCTCGGTGCCAAGGTGAGCAAGACCGAGGTGAAGAAGGATGGCGTGCACGTGACCTACGCCGACGACAAGGGCGAGCAGTCGATCGTGGTCGACAAGCTGCTGGTCGCCGTGGGCCGCCGCGCCGCGACGAAGGGGCTGCTGGCCGATGGCACCGGGGTCAGGGTCAACGAACGCGGCATGATCGAGGTCGACGAACACTGCCACACCGGGGTGGACGGCGTGTGGGCCGTCGGAGACTGCGTCCGCGGGCCGATGCTCGCCCACAAGGGCTTCGAGGAAGGCATCGCAGTGGCTGAACTGATCGCCGGCCTGCCCGGCCACGTCAACCTCGACACCATTCCATGGGTGATCTACACCGAGCCGGAGATCGCCTGGGTGGGCAAGACCGAGGAACAACTCAAGGCAGAGGGCATCCCGTACAAGGCCGGCAGTTTCCCGTTCGCGGCGGTCGGCCGCGCGGTCGCGATGGCGGAGCCTGCGGGCTTCGTCAAGGTGCTGGCGCATGCGGAGACCGACACCGTCCTGGGCATGCACCTGGTTGGCGCGAACGTTTCCGAACTGGTGCACGAAGGCGTACTGACCATGGAGTTCAAGGGCAGCGCCGACGACCTGGCGCGCATCTGCCACGCCCATCCATCGATGTCGGAAGCAGTGCACGATGCGGCGATGGCCGTGCACAAGCGGGCGATCCACAAGGCGAATTGAGGCCTGCTCGCCGCGAGTGAGGCTGCGGCGTGGCGTGAGGGTCTTCGCGACTTTCGGCGGCATGGACGCCGCCGAAAAGCCTACATGGACGTACTTGCGGCGTGTCGCGAAGGCCCTTGCGCCGCGGTGCGGCCGGTCCCACCCGGAGCGAACTCCATGAAGTCCATCTGCGTCTATTGCGGCTCCAACGCCGGCAGCAACCCGGCTTACGCGGCCCAAGCTACGGCGCTTGGCGCGCGACTGGCCGCAGACAGCCTCGCGCTGGTGTACGGCGGTGGCAACGTTGGCCTGATGGGCATCGTCGCGGATGCGGTGCTGGCGAATGGCGGCGAAGTCATCGGCGTGATCCCGCAGCAGCTGGTCGATTGGGAAGTTGCCCATCGCGGCGTGACCCGGCTGGAAGTGGTCGACTCGATGCACGCCCGCAAGGCACGGATGTTCGATCTGTCCGACGGCTTCATCGCCATGCCGGGTGGATTCGGCACCCTCGACGAAATGTTCGAGATGCTGACCTGGCGCCAGCTCGGGCTCGGCCGCAAGCCGTGCGCCTTCCTCGACGTCAACGGGTTCTGGCAGCCGCTGATGGCGATGCTGGACCGCATGGTGCGCGAGCGTTTCCTGCACGAGGAACAACGCAACGACCTCTGGCACGGCGGCGACATCGACGCCCTGCTCGCCTGGATGCGTCACTACGTGCCGGCGCGGGCCGACAAGTGGCTCGACGAGAAGCGGCGCTCGCAACTGCAGCTGACCACGGAGGACGTATGAGCATCCCGGCGCGCTTCCAGGCGTTTCGTATCCACGACGATGATGCGGGGTACCGCAGCGGTATCGAAGAGATCGGGCTGGACGAGCTCAATCCCGGTGAGGTGGTGGTCAAGACCGCGTACTCCTCAGTCAACTTCAAGGACGCACTGGCCGGCACCGGCGAGGGCAAGATCCTGCGCCGGTTCCCGCTGGTCGGTGGTATCGATGTGTCCGGGCATGTCGTGGCCTCGAGCGACCCTGCGTTCAAGGAAGGCGACGCGGTCCTGGTCACCGGCAGCGGGCTGTCGGAGACGCGCGATGGGGGCTACGGCGAATACGCGCGCCTCGACGCCAAGTGGGTGATCGCGCTGCCGGGCGGCCTGGACCTGCGCGAAGCGATGATCCTCGGCACCGCGGGTTTCACCGCAGCGCTGGCCCTGCTGCGCATGGTGGAGAACCGGCAGACGCCAGGCCTTGGCCCGCTCGCGGTGACCGGCGCCACCGGCGGCGTGGGATCGCTGGCGGTGGCCATTTTCCGCAAGGCCGGTTTCCAGGTCCAGGCGATCAGCGGCAAGCCCCAGCATGCCGATTTCCTGAAGTCGCTTGGCGCCAGCGAGGTGCTGGGCCGCGACGCGCTGGCGACCACGCGCCCGATGGAATCCACCCGTTTCGGCGGCGGCCTGGACAACGTGGGCGGGCCGATGCTGGCGAGCCTGCTGGCCCAGACGGCGCCCTACGGCAACGTGGCCAGCGCGGGCCTGGCGGCATCGCATGCGCTCGACGCCACGGTCATGCCCTTCATCATCCGCGGCGTGTCGCTGCTGGGCGTGGCGTCGGCAGGCACCGCGCGCGACCTCCGCGACGAGGTCTGGAGGCGGCTGGCGGGCGAGTGGAAACCGGCCGCGCTGGACGCTATTTGTACCCGCGAGGTCCGGCTGGACGGGCTTCAGGACGTGTTCCGCGGCATGCTGTCCGGGGCGTCGCTGGGCAGGACCCTGGTTCGCCTCTGAGCCGGTACCCGCGCCGCCCGCGCGCCAACCTTGCAGGCCGCCGGCCGCCCGCTACAATCGATTCATCCTAGGGGAAACTTCGCATGGCACGCATCCTGATCGTCGACGACTCGCCCTCGCAGCTGATGGGCATCCGCCGCATCGTCGAAAAACTCGGCCACGACGCGCTGACGGCCGAAGATGGCGCAGCCGGCGTCGAGGCGGCCAAACGCGAAATCCCGGACCTGATCCTGATGGACGTGGTGATGCCGAACCTCAACGGCTTCCAGGCGACGCGTTCAATCACCCGCGACGCGGCCACCCGGCACATCCCGGTGATCCTGGTCACCACCAAGGACCTGGATACGGACCGTGTCTGGGGCATGCGCCAGGGTGCCAAGGCCTACATCACCAAGCCGTTCAGCGAGTCCGAGTTGGCGGACCTGATCAGCCAGTATCTATCGGGGTCGGCGACGCCTACTGCGGCTTGATCGCCGGAATACTGGCGTTCGCGCACACGCGGCTGTGGTGCTCGGAAGTCACGCTCACCCCCGCCGCCAGTCGTTGCCGAATGCGTCGCGCATTGCAGCGTAAGCGTCGCGCTGGGATTCGTCGTGGGCGCGCGGCGCCAGGATCTCCAGTTCCACGATCTGGTCGCCGTCCGCGCCCTGCGTGGAGCCGGGCAGCCCGCGTCCGCGCAGTCGGAGCTTCCGGCCGGACTCGGAATCCGCAGGGATCTTCAGGTCCACCGCACCGCCCAGCGTTGGCACGCTGATTGTCGCGCCCAGCGCCGCTTCCCAAGGTGCCACCGGCAGCACGTGGATGATGTTGCGGCCATCGACTTCGAACCTGGGGTGGGCGGCGTATTCGATCTCCAGCAACAGATCGCCGCCGCCATTGCCCTGCTTGGCCAGGCGGATCGACTGGCCAGGCTTGACGCCCTTGGGCACGCGCACTTCAAGGGTGCGTCCGCCCACGCCGATGCGAACGCTGCCGCCGGTGTAGACGGATTCCAGCGGTACCGCCAGCTTGGCGCGGGTGGTGCCATCGCCGCCACCCCGCGCCTGCGGACCGCGTGGTCCGGGGCCGCCGCGCCCACGCCCGAACATGCTCTCGAAGAAATCGCTGAAACCCCCGCCGGCCCCGCCACCGGCGAAGATCTCGTCGAAATCGAAATCCGGCTGCCCGCCTGGGCCACGTCCAAACCCGCCGGGCGGCGGCCGCACCTCATCGCCGGGGCGATAACCGCCTGCCCGCAACTGGTCATAGGCCTTGCGCTTGGCGGGATCGCGCAGCGCCTCGTAGGCCTCGTTGACGCCCTTGAACTTGTCCTCGGCGCCCGCTTCCTTGCTCACATCCGGGTGGAACTTGCGCGCAAGCCGGCGGTATGCGGTCTTGATTTCCGCATCGCCCGCGCTGGGCTCCACGCCCAGGATGCCGTAGTAATCCTTGAATTCCATGCGCTCTCCAACAACGGGCCTGCATGCTCGCGGCCGGCGTGAGGGTAACCGATCTCCCGTCACCGCCTGCGAAGCCGGCTGCATCTAGACTTGACCCCACCATTCCTCAGTCAAGGTTCGACGATGACGATTCAATCTGGCGAGCAGATCCCCGAAGCAGTCCTGCAATACATCCACGACGGCGTGCAGAAGATCGACACGCACAGCCTGTTCGACGGCAACAAGATGGTCCTGTTCGCGGTGCCGGGTGCGTTCACGCCGACCTGCTCCGAACGCCACCTGCCCGGCTTCGTCGAGCATTACGACGAGTTCCAGCGCCGCGGCGTGGGCGTGGCCTGCATGGCGGTCAATGACGCATTCGTCATGCAGGCCTGGGGCGAGAGCCAGCACGTGCCGCACGGCCTGAAAATGCTTTCCGACGGCAATGGCGACTTCACCCGCAAGCTCGGCCTGGAAATGGATGCCAGCGCATTCGGCATGGGCTCGCGCAGCAAGCGCTTTGCGCTTTATGCCGAGAATGGGGTGGTCAAGCAGGTGTTCGTGGAAGCGCCAGGGGAATTCCGGGTGTCCTCGGCCGAGCACGTGCTCGAAAACATTCCCTGATCCAACGCACTTCGATGAAAAAAGGCGGCCGAGGCCGCCTTTTTTCATATGGCTGGAGTGCAGGCTTCAGCCCGGATCGGCCATCGTTGGCGCAGGTTGAGCCACGACCGCCAACCCCTCGGCGCCGTCGACCTCGCCTGCTTCCAGCGACGCATCCAGGCGTTCGATCGCCTGCAGGGTTTCGTCCGCTGCCAGGCGCATCAGGGTCACGCCCTGGGTATTGCGACCCACTTGCGCAATCGCGGAAGCGGGGGTGCGCACCAGGGTGCCGCCATCGGAAATCAGCAGCACGTCGTGGTGCTCCGAGAGCTGCACCGCACCGACCAGCTTGCCGTTGCGATCGCTGGTCTTGATGGCCAGCACGCCCTGGGTGCCACGGCCCTTCTTCGGGTAGTCGACAACGGGGGTGCGCTTGCCGAAGCCGCGCGCACTGGCGGTGAGGATGTCGCCATCGCCATCCAGCGCGATCAGGCTGACCACGTCCTCGCCCTCGGCAAGGCGCATGCCGCGCACGCCGGTGGCGGTACGGCCCATCGAACGCACTGCGCCTTCGTCGAAGCGCACCGCCTTGCCGTTGCTGGCGAACAGCATGATGTCGGCCCCGCCATCGGTCAGCGCAGCGCCGATCAGCGCATCGCCTTCGTCGAGGTTGATCGCGATCTTGCCGCGCTGCAGGCGATAGGCGAATTCGCTCAACGGAGTCTTCTTGACCGTGCCCTTACGGGTGGCGAAGAACACGAAATGGGTATCGTCGTATTCGCGCACCGGCAGCACTGCCTGCACCTGCTCGCCCTCGTTGAGGGGGATCCAGTTGACGATGGGGCGGCCGCGCGCATTCGGGCCGGCGTCGGGCAACTGGTGTACCGGCAGCCAGAACACGCGGCCGTGGCTGGTGAACGTCAGCAGGGTGTCGTGGGTGTTGACCAGCCACAGCTGGTCGATGAAGTCTTCATCCTTGGTCGCCGCGGCGTTGCGGCCCTTGCCGCCGCGCTTCTGCGCGCGGTAGCTGGTCGCCGGCTGGCGCTTGGCGTAACCCGCATGCGACAGGGTCACCACCACGTCTTCCGGCGCGATCAGGTCGAGGATGTCGAGGTCTTCCTCGCTGGCGCGGATCTCGCTGCGGCGCGCGTCGCCGAATTCTTCCTTGACGTTGTGCAGCTCGGCGCGGATTACGTCCAGCAGCACGTCGGGGTTCTCGAGGATCTCGATCAGGCCACGAATGGTGTCCAGCAGCAGCTTGTACTCCTCGGTCAGCTTTTCCTGCTCCAGCCCGGTCAGGCGATGCAGGCGCATCTCCAGGATCTGGCTGGCCTGGATTTCGGTCAGCTGGTACTCGCCTTGCACAAGCCCAACGCCGCTCGGCAGGTCTTCCGGGCGCGAGGCATCGCTGCCCGCCGCGGCCAGCAGCGCACCCACCAAGCCGGGCTGCCAGGTCTTGGCCAGCATCCGCTCGCGCGCCTCGTTCGGGTTCGCCGAGGTCTTGATCAGCTCGATCATCTCGTCGATGTTGGCCAGCGCGACGGTCAGGCCTTCCAGGATGTGCGCGCGTGCGCGGGCCTTGCGCAGCTCGAAGATGGTGCGCCGCGTGACCACTTCGCGGCGGTGGCGCACGAACGCCTGCAGGATCTGCTTGAGGTTCAGCAGCTGCGGGCGGCCATCGACCAGCGCCACCATGTTGATGCCGAACACCGACTCCATCTGGGTCTGCTGGTAAAGGTTGTTGAGCACGACCTCGGCGGATTCGCCGCGCTTGACCTCGATGAAGATGCGCATGCCGTCCTTGTCGGACTCGTCGCGCAGCTCGCTGATGCCCTCGAGTTTCTTCTCCTTGACCAGCTCGGCGATTTTCTCGATCAGCCGCGCCTTGTTGACCTGGTACGGGATCTCGGTGACCGCGATCGCCTCGCGGCCGTTGTCGGCCACTTCGATCTCCGCGCGTGCGCGCATGCGCACCCGGCCGCGGCCGGTGCGGTAGGCCAGGTGGATGCCGCCGACGCCGTTGATGATGCCCGCGGTCGGGAAATCCGGACCGGGGATATGCTCCATCAGCCCGTCGATGTCGATGTCAGGGTTATCGATCATCGCGATCAGCGCGTCGATGACTTCGGACAGGTTGTGCGGCGGGATGTTGGTGGCCATGCCCACCGCGATGCCGGCGGAGCCGTTCACCAGCAGGTTCGGGAACCGGGTCGGCATGACCGTCGGTTCCTGCTCCTTCTCGTCGTAGTTGGGCTGGAAATCGACGGTGTCCTTGTCGATGTCGGCCATCAGCTCGTGGGTGAGCCGCGACATGCGGGCCTCGGTGTAGCGCATCGCCGCGGCGCTGTCGCCATCCACAGAACCGAAGTTACCCTGCCCGTCCACCAGCAGGTAGCGCAGCGAGAACGGCTGCGCCATGCGCACCAGGGTGTCGTACACCGACTGGTCGCCGTGCGGGTGGTACTTACCGATCACGTCACCGACGATGCGGGCTGACTTGAAGTACGGCTTGTTGCTGTGCGCGCCGAGTTCCGTCATTGCGAACAGCACGCGGCGGTGGACCGGCTTCAGGCCATCGCGGACATCCGGTAGCGCGCGCCCCACGATCACGCTCATCGCGTAATCGAGGTAGCTGCGACGCATCTCGTCTTCCAGGTTGACGGGGATGATTTCCTTGGCGAGCTCTGCCATCAGTTGTCCAGTGAAAGTCGGTTCGCGGCACCCGCGGCAGCCCCTCGCACAGAGTGCGCGGGGGACAATCCGGGGCAGGTTCAGGCAACGTGAAATTGTAGCATTTCGCGCCCTTCCTTGTCGGTCGGATTTTTACGGAGAATCAATCACTTACCAAGTGATTGGAGACCCATGCCAAGGGGCTTCCAAAGGGCTTGCGCGCGCGCCGTCGTTCACCGGCACCGAGGCCATGCGTCGGCGCATCGTCCAAGTCGATTTCCAATGGGATCGGGAACGCGGATAGCGGGCGGCGTGGCCCGAATGGCGCGCAGCGCAGGAGACCTGGAAGCGCCTTCAGGGAGCGAACAGTGCCCGCATCGAGTCGGCATCAGGGCGCTCGACCACGCCGCGTTCCGTCACGATGGCGTCGATCAGCGGATGCGGGGTGACGTCGAACACTGGGTTCCATGCGGTGATCCCTTCCGACACCGTGCGCTGGCCGGAAAGACCCAGCAGCTCGGCACCATCGCGTTCCTCGATTTCGATCAGGTCGCCGGACGCCATGTCCATGTCCACCGTGGAGGACGGCGCCACCACCATGAACTTGAGGCCATGGTGCCGGGCCGCGATGGCCAACTGGTAGGTGCCGATCTTGTTGGCGGTGTCGCCGTTCGCGCAGATGCGGTCGGCGCCGACGATGACCCACTGCACCAGGCCGGTCGTCATCAGGTGCGAGGCCGCTGAGTCGGCGACCAGGGTGGCATCGATGCCGTCCTGCTGCAGTTCCCAAACCGTGAGGCGCGCGCCCTGCAGCCACGGGCGGGTTTCGCCTGCGAACACGCGGGCCACCTGCCCGCCCGCAACGCCTGCGCGAATGACCCCGAGCGCGGTACCGAAGCCGGCGGTGGCCAGCGAGCCGGTGTTGCAATGGGTCAGTACCCCGCTGCCGGGTGCGATCAGCGCCGCGCCCAGCAAGCCCATGCGACGGTTGGCGGCGAGGTCCTCGGTTTCGATGGAGCGGGCTTCGCGCTCGATGACCTCTCGCCATTCCGGGCCCGCCTCGCCCAGTACGCGGCGCATGCGCGCCAAGGCCCAGGCCAGGTTCACCGCGGTGGGCCGTGCGGCATTCAGGCGCTGCAGGGCGGGTTCCATCTTGCGCGCAGCGTCGGCCCCGTCGGCGGCGTCGATGCTACGGGCGGCCAGCACCACGCCCCAGGCCGCGGCAATGCCGATGGCCGGCGCGCCGCGCACGGTCAAGGCATGGATCGCGGCGGCAACCTCGTCGCTGCTGCGGCTGGTGGCGTACTCGACCACGAAGGGCAATTGGCGTTGATCGAGCAACTCCAGCGAATCGCCGGTCCAGCGGATGGGACGAATGCGGTCGTAGCGGTCGAAATCGATGGGAGTGTCCATCAGGCCATTATCGAGCACCCGGCCGGCGAATACGAAACCGGCGCCCTGCGGCGCCGGTGGGTGTCGACAGTGGCTGCGCAGACGATCAGTAACTGCGGAACTCGGCGCGGCACCCCTGCGAGACCCAGATACCGTTGCCGCCATAACCCCAGGTACGGCCCTGGATGCAGGCGGCCTTGGACAACTGGCGAACCAGCTGCACGCCGGCGCGGGTGTTCACTGCGCACTCGCGCGTGCGACCGTCATTGGACTCGCAGCGGAACACGCGTCCACCGCCGTAGCTGCCTCCGTGACCGCCGTTGCCATACGCGTTGCCGTTGCCGTACCCATAGGCATTGCCGCGGCCCGCGCTTGTGAATTCGCCGCGGCAGCCCTGCGCCACCCAGACACCGCCGCGGTCCGAACCCCAGGTCCGCCCCTCGACGCAGGCGGAGCGCGAGATCTGGCGGACCAGCTCCACGCGGCCACGCGTGCCCATGGCGCAACGCTGGACCCGGTTGTCGTTGGATTCGCAACGGATGGTCTGCCCAGCGTAGGCACCACCACCCTGGTAATTGCCGCCGTAGGGATCGCCGTAACCTCCACCGCCGTAGTAGCCGTCTCGGCCGACGATGCGGAAATCCGCGCGGCACCCTTGCGAGACCCAGATCCCGTTGCGGCCGTAACCCCAGCTCTGTCCTTCGATGCACGCCGAGCGTGAGATCTGGCGCTCGATCATGACCCGGCCGCCGCCGGTCGGGCACTCGCGCACGCGGCCATCGTTGGACTCGCAGCGCACTACGCCGGTGTCCGGTCCATATCCCTGCCAAGCCTGCGGTGCAGCAACGGCCGGGGCGGCTGCGGAAGCCGCGATGAGCAACGCGGAACTGGCGAGCAAGCGACGCATGGCGACTCTCCTTCGAAGTGGCGGGCCACGCAAACCGCGGCGCCGGATCTGCAACGCTGCTCACTCTAGAGGGGGAGGATTAACGCAGGTCGAAGGCGGCGCCCCTGTCGCGATGCTCGATGCCGTCCGTTCAGCCAGTGGCTCAGGCGCGTTCGAAGTCGAAGGCGAGCACGTCGCCGATCCGGTCGGTGCCCAGCATCGCCATCAGCAGCCGGTCAACGCCCACGGCAACACCCGCGCAGGCCGGCAGGCCGCTTGCCAATGCATCCAGCAGGTGTCGGTCGCTGGGCGGCAGCACGTGCCCGCGCCGGTGGCGCACCTCGCCATCGCGATCGAACCGGGCGCGCTGTTCGCCGGCCTCGCGCAGCTCGTGGTAGCCGTTGGCGAGCTCCAGCGGACCGAGGTACAACTCAAACCGTTCGGCGACCGAATGCCCATCATGTCCATCGCGCAACTGCGCGAGCGCGCATTGCGAGGCCGGGTAATCGACCACCGCGAGCAATTCGCCAACGCCGAACAAGGGTTGCAACCGATGGGTCATGAGCAGGTCCAGCCAGTCATCGCGGCCTAGACCCTCGGGATCAATGACGTGGTCGCCCAGCGCCGCGCGCAGTTCATGGTCGGTTGCAGCGAATGGATCGACGCCCAGCGCCTCGCGATACAGTTCCCGATAGGTCACCACGCGCAAGCGTGCGTCGCGGCCGACCAGTGCCAGCGCGGACTGGATGAGTTCGGCGGTCTCCCCGATCAGCCGTTGGTGGTCCCAGCCGATGCGGTACCACTCCAGCATGGTGAATTCGGGGTTGTGGCGCCCGCCCGCCTCGCCATCGCGGAACACCCGACCAAGTTCGTAACAGTCGCCGATACCGGCCGCGAGCAGGCGCTTGAGCGCGAATTCCGGGGAGGTGCGAAGCCAGCGCGTGCGCGGCGCACCGTTGGTGCGGCCGGAAAATTCCAGGTGGAACGAGGCGATGTTCGGGTCGGTGTTGCCGGCCTGCGAGAGCACGGGCGTCTCGACTTCCAGCACGTCGCGGGCGTGGAAGAATTCGCGGATCAGACGGTTAAGCCAAGCGCGCAGCCGGAGCGCATCCCGGGATGCGCTCGGTGCCCATGCCGCAGCGGGATCGATTCCATCGCTCCAACCCAGACCTGGCTGGAAGCGGGTCATGACGGTGATGCATGGGCAGCGAGGAAGGCAAGCAAGGTGGCCTCGTCCCAGGTGTCGATGCCCAGCTCTTGTGCCTTGGCCAGCTTGCTGCCCGCCGCTTCGCCGGCCACCACCAGCGAGGTCTTCTTCGATACGCTGCCGGCGACTTTTGCGCCCAGTGCCTCCAGCCTCGCGCCCGCTTCTTCGCGCGACATCGCCGCCAAGCCGCCAGTCAGCACCACGGTCTTTCCGGCAAGCGGACCGTCGCTCGCGCGCTGCGGGGGTCCCTCAGGCCACTGCATGCCGGCTGCCTGGAGCTCCGCGATGGCTTCGCGGTTGTGCGGTTCGGCAAAGAAATGGGCGAGGCGCGCGGCGACCACCGGCCCCACATCGGCCACCTGCTTCAACGCCTCTTCGTCGGCCGCCATCAACGGAGCGAGCGCACCGAAGTGGCGGGCCAGCGTCTTCGCCGTGCTCTCGCCCACGTCACGGATGCCCAGCGCGAACAACAGCCGCTCCAGCGTGGTGCTACGGCTGGCATCGATGGCCGCCACCAGGTTCTCCGCCCATTTGGCCGCGACTTTGCCGGCCTTGACCGTTTCCGGCACCCCGCCCGCAGCTTCGTCCGAACGCCGCTTCATCTCCACGAAATCATCGACCGTCAAGCGGTACAGGTCAGCGATGCCATGCACGTAGCCGAGCTCGACCAGCGCATCGATGAGGCGCTCGCCGAGGCCGTCGATGTCGATCGCCCTGCGCGACGCGAAGTGGATCAGCGCCTGCTTGCGTTGCGCCGGGCACACCAGCCCCCCGCTGCAACGCGCCACCACCTCGCCTTCCTCGCGGGTCACCGCGGACCCACAGTCCGGGCATTCCGTCGGCAACCGGTACGGCGCATGCAGCGGCTGGCCTTGGCCGTCGAGCGGACGCCGATCCTCGATCACCCGCACCACTTCGGGGATCACGTCGCCGGCGCGGCGCACGATGATGGCGTCGCCCTTGCGCACATCGAGCCGCGCGACCTGGTCCGCGTTGTGCAGCGTGGCGCGGCTCACGGTCACCCCACCGACATGGACAGGCGTCATCAGCACCCACGGCGTGACTGCCCCGGTGCGACCGACGTTGACTTCGATCGACTCCACCGTCGTCGCGGCTTCCTGTGCAGGGAATTTGTGGGCGATGGCCCAGCGTGGCGCGCGCGAGACGAAGCCCATCGCGCGCTGCTGGTCCAGCCGGTCCAGCTTGTAGACCACGCCATCGATGTCGTACGGCAGCGCGTCGCGCTCTCCTCCCACCTTGCGGTAATACGCAAGCAGGCCTTCCACGCCTACGGCCACCTCGACCAGCGGGCTCACCGCGAATCCGAGCGTGCGCAGCCAGGCAAGCACGCCGGAATGGGTGGCCGGCAACGCGCCGGAGACCTCGCCCAGTGCGTAGGCGTAGAACGCCAGCGGGCGCTGCGCAGTGACCCGCGAGTCGAGCTGGCGCAGCGATCCGGCGGCGCCGTTGCGTGGGTTGGCCAGCGGCTTTTCGCCGGCCTGGCGGGCGCGGGCGTTGTAGGCCTCGAAGCCCGCGCGCGGCATGTACACCTCGCCGCGCACCTCCAACACCTCCGGCGACGAATCCGTCCGTCCGCGAAGTGTGAGCGGGATCGACTTGATGGTGCGCAGGTTGGCGCTGACATCCTCGCCGGTTGCGCCGTCACCGCGCGTGGCACCGCGCACGAACACGCCGCGCTCGTAGCGCAGGCTGATCGCCAGGCCGTCCAGCTTGGGTTCGACCGAGAACGCAGGCGTGGCGTCGCCGGTCTCCTTGCTGATCCGGGTCACGAAGTCAGCTACTTCCTGATCTTCGAATGCATTGCCCAGCGACAGCATCGGCACCGCGTGCGCGACGGGCTCGAAGCGACCCGACGCAGCTTCTCCCACCCGTCGCGTCGGGGAGTTGGCATCCGCGAAACCGGGATGGGCAGCTTCCAGCGCCTCGAGTTCACGCAGCATGCGGTCGTAATCGGCATCCGGGATGTCCGGATCGTCGAGCACGTGGTAGCGGTGGCTGGCATCGTCCAGCCGCCGCCGCAATTCCAGGATGCGCGCGGCGGGTTCGCTTGCGCTCATCGCACTACCAGCGCGGCTTGCTCAGCGGTGGCGCCTGGTGCTGGCGGTCGTAGGCGCGGAGCTCGTCGCGGATGTGGGCGATGCGCTGGCGGCCCAGGGCGTTGCGTTCCTCATCGAGAACCACGCCATCCAGCAGTTCGGCCATGCGCTGGGCCGCAGGCAGCATGGTGTCCCAAGCATCCAGCGCGGGCAGCGGCGCAGGCAGGGTCAGGAAGAACGCGATGGCCGGCGTTTCCAGGCTGGCGATCTGGCCCATGTCGAAGCTGCCGGGTTTGATGATGTTGGCCACGCTGAAGACCGGGCCGAGTTCCGGCTTGCCGTCGACCAGGCGGTGGAACACGTCCATGTGGCCAAAGCCGAGGCCGGCCTTTTCCGCGGCCACCACGATGTCCTGCCCATGCAGCTTGTTGCCGGCCTTGGCCGCGACGTACAACGAGACGATGCGGTCGAACTGCTCCAGCGTGCGCTTGCCGAGTTCGTTCTGCGTGGGCCCACCCTCCGCCAGCGGCAATTCTTCCTGTTCGACGCTGGCGCCCTGCCCCCAGCTGCCAGCGAGTTGTTCGCCCAGCGTGGGTTCAAGGCGACCGCCATCCTCGGCACTGTCAGCGCGCGGGACGCGACGGCCCTGCCCACCCTTGCGGCCGCGGCCGAAGAAGATGATCGCGCCCAGCAACAGCGACACCGCCACCGCGATGCCAATGCGCAAAAGGGTCATGTCAGACATGGTGCGTTCTCCTTGCTCAGGCGGCGCCGGCCAGGCGCGCGGCTTCGGCCAGGTCCACCGACACCAGCCGGCTCACGCCGGGCTCGCGCATGGTCACGCCCGAGAGCTGGTGCGCGGCTTCCATGGTGGCCTTGTTGTGGGTCACGAACAGGAACTGTACCTGCTCGCTCATCTCGCTGACCAAACTGGTGAAGCGGCCGACGTTGGCCTCGTCGAGCGGCGCGTCCACTTCGTCCAGCAGGCAGAACGGCGCCGGGTTCAGCCGGAAGATGGCGAACACCAGCGCCACCGCGGTCATCGCCTTCTCGCCACCGGACAGCAGCGAGATGTTCGACACGCGCTTGCCTGGGGGACGCGCCATGATGGTGACGCCGGTATCCAGCAGGTCCTCGCCAGTCAGTTCCAGGTAGGCGTGGCCGCCGCCGAACAGGCGCGGGTAGAGTTCCTGGACGCCGGAATTGACCCGGTCGAAGGTGTCCTTGAAGCGGCCACGGGTCTCGCGGTCGATCTTGCGGATCGCGTCTTCCAGGGTGTCCAGCGCCGAGGTCAGGTCGGCGTCCTGCGCGTCCAGGTATTCCTTCCGCTGCGCGGCCTCGGCGTGTTCGGCGATGGCAGCCAGGTTCACCGGCTCCAGCCTCCGCAGCTTGGCGTCGAAGTCGGCCACGGCCTTTTCCCACAGCGCCGCATCCGCGTCGTCGGCAAGGCTTGCGAGCACCGCATCCATCTCGAAACCGGCCTCGTTGACACCCTGTGAAAACTGCTCGGCCTTGATCGCCAGCGCCTGCTGGTCGAGCTTGCGCTGGCCGATCGCCTCGCGCTGCTGCAGGGCCTGCGCGTCGCGCTGCTGACGGGTCTGTTCGAAGCCACGCAGTTCGTTATCGATCCCTTCCAGCGCGGAACGCGCGGCAGCGAGTTCCTTCTCGGTGCGCACGCGTTCGCCGAGCGCGGCCTGGCGTTCGTCTTCCAGCAGCTTGACCGGCGCGTCGCCGTCGGCAAGTTGCGAGGCGAGGTCGCCGAGGCGTGAATCCAACTGCCCCCGCTGCCCGCCCATGCGGTCCAGCGCCTGCGCCAGCGCCACGATCTGCGCCCGCTGCGATTCCACCGTCAGCGCAAGTGCATGCGCGCTGTCGCGCGATTCGCGGGCGGCGTTGCGGGCGCCGTCGCGGGCCTCGGCCAGAGAGCGACGCTCGCCATCCAGTGTGTGGCGCGCGGTTTCCAGTTCACCCATGCGGGCGACCGCGTCCTCCACGCGCTGGCGCGCCTCGCGGGCTTGCCCATGGACGCTGTCCAACGTCGATGCGAGTTGTGCGAGTTCGGCATCGATGCGTTCGATGCGGCCCCGCGCGGAATCCAGCCGGCCCTGCTGGCTCTGCAGCTGGCCGGCCAGCTCGGACACGCCGCGATGGGCCAGGTGCAACGCGCGTTGCGCCTCCTCGCGCTGTTGCTCGGCGGCCAGCAGCTGCTCGCGGAGTTGGGTCGATGCGGATTCCAGTGCACGTTCCCGTGCGGCGTGGCCATCGATATCGCGGCGCAGCGTCTGGATCTCCTTCTCGCGCAGCAGGGCGCCCTGCTTGGCCGCGCCGGAGCGCACCACGCGCACCCAGCCATCGCCCAGGCGTTCGCCTGCACGGGTCACGACCGACTCGCCCTCGCCGAGCAACGACTGCAAGGCGCGCGCATCCTCCAACGTCTCGGCGGCATGTAGACGCGCCAGCAAGTTGCGGATCGCGCGCGGACCCTGGACCTTCGCGGCCAGCGAGGTCGGCGCGTACGTCTCGTCCCCATCCTCTGACGACACCAGCGCCAACCGGCCTTCGCCGAGTTCGCCGAGGGCCGCGACCAGCGCTTCGGGCGTGTCCACCAGCACCGCCTCGATCAGCTGGCCCAGCGCACCTTCCACTGCGTTTTCCCAGCCGGCATCGACCGAAATGCGTTCGCCGACGCGCGCGGCGCTGTCCAGTCCGTGCGCCTGCAGCCATTTCGTCGCCGCACCCTGTTCCTGTCCGAGCGCCGCGTGCTGCAGGGTTTCCAGCGATGCCAGGCGGCCGCGCGCGGCCTGCGCCTGCTTGCGCAGTTCGGCCAGTTCGGTCTGCTGGGTGCGCTGCTGTTCCTGCAGGGCGGACACCGCCTGCTTGCGGGATTCCACGTCGCCGTTGAGGCCGTCGAGCGAGGATTTCTGGCCGTCGTGCTGCTGCTGGATGGAGGCAAAGGCCTCGGCCAGCGCCGCCAGGTCCAGGCCGGTGCGCTCGGCACCCAGCTGTTCGCGGCGTCTGTCGGCATCCAGGATCTGCCGGTCCAGGTGTTCGATCCGGGTGCGCTCGACATCGCCTGCACGCGTGGCATCGGCCTGGGCCTTGCTGTGCGCATCCCAACGCTGCTGCCAGTCGGCCAAGCGGGTTTCCGCCTCGCGCCAGGCATCCTGACGCGCGCCATCGTCGGCCTGCAGTTGGGCAAGCCGGGGTTCGGCATCGGCAACCGATGCGCGCAATGCATCGAGCCGCTGCTGGTCGCCGCTGATGTGGGTGCCGAGTTCGACCAGGGCTGTCTCGGCCTCGTCGCGGGCGCGCTGCAGACGCTGCGCCATCTCGCGCTGGTGGGCGATCTGCTGCTCGACCCGGGCCAGGCTGCTGCCGATCTGGTAGACCGCGCCCTGCGCCGCATTGAGCGCATCGCTGGCGGCTTCGCGGCTGGCGCGACCGGTCTCCAGTTCGCGTTCGGCTTCGCGCTGTTCGGCCACCAGCTGTTCGAGGCGGGTTTCCTCGCTCGCGAGCTTTTCGCGCAGGCGCTGCAGCTTCGCGTCCAGTGCGCGGAATTCAAGCGCCTTCCACTCCGCGTCCTTGATCCGGCGCTCAGCCTGGATCGCGGTGTACTGCTCGGCCTGCCTCGCCTGCCTGGCGAGGTGCTGGAGCTGCTTGCCGACTTCTTCGCGCAGGTCGTTGAGGCGGTCCAGGTTCTCGCGGGTGTGGCGGATGCGCGTTTCGGTTTCCTTGCGGCGTTCCTTGTACTTGGAGATGCCAGCGGCTTCCTCCAGGTACACGCGCAGGTCCTCGGGGCGGGCTTCGATAATCTGGCTGATCATGCCCTGCTCGATGATCGAGTAGCTGCGCGGGCCGAGCCCGGTGCCGAGGAACAGGTCGGTGATGTCGCGACGGCGGCATTTGCTGCCGTTGAGGTAGTAGCCGCTCTGGCCATCGCGGCTGACCGTGCGCTTGACCGAGATTTCGTTGAACGCCGCGTACTCGCCGGTGATGGTGTGATCGCTGTTGTCGAAGATCAGTTCGACCATCGCCTGCGACACCGGCTTGCGCGCGGAGCTGCCCGAGAAGATCACGTCGGTCAGGGAATCGCCACGCAGGCGGCTGGCGGCGCTTTCGCCCATCACCCAGCGGATCGCATCGATGATGTTGGACTTGCCGCAGCCGTTCGGGCCCACCACGCCGGTCATGTTGGTCGGCAGGTGCAGGGTGGTCGGGTCGACGAAGGACTTGAAACCGGACAGCTTGATGGTGGACAGGCGCATGCGGCGTTCGGGTTCCCGCGACGGCGGTGCCGTCGGGTGAGTGATTACATTAGATTTATTCCCCAAGCCATTGTTTTTGCTCGGGGTGCATGGGCCCGAATCGAGGCCCGAACGCGAGTATAGCCGGGCTAGGGCTGGAGCCGCTCGGTGCTGCCGGCATCGAACAACAGCAGTCTGTCGGGACGCAGGCCGATCGATAGAGCGTCGCCCGAGGCCGGCAGGCGGTCGGGCGGCATCCGCGCCACGAGCGAGAGCGCGCCGACCCGCAAGGTCACGAAGACCTCGTTGCCAACCGGCTCCACCATTTCCACGGTTGCCTCGAAGGACGCGCCGTCCGCAGCTTCGGCTTCGAACAGGTGTTCCGGGCGAATGCCGAGATGAATGTCGCGGCCCAGCCACGCCGCCGGGACTTCAAAGCCGCCCAGCCTCAAGACCTCGCCGCTGCCGGCTTCAAGCACCAGGCCATCGCCAGCCTGAAGGCGCCCGGAGACAGTGTTCATGGCCGGGCTGCCAAGGAAGGTGGCAACGAACAGGTTGGCCGGACGCTCGTACAACGCCATCGGGGTGTCGATCTGCTGGATCTCGCCATCCTTGAGCACCACGATGCGCTGGCCCAGAGTCATCGCTTCAATCTGATCGTGGGTGACGTAGATCATGGTGGCGCCGAACTGCGCATGGATGCGCGCGATCTCGGCGCGCATGCCGGCGCGCAACTTGGCGTCGAGGTTGGACAGCGGCTCGTCAAGCAGGAACACCTGCGGCTCGCGCACCAGCGCTCGGCCCAGGGCGACGCGCTGTCGCTGTCCGCCGGACAGCTGCGAAGGCTTGCGCTGCAGCATGTCGGACAGCCCCAGCATCGTGGCCGCCTTGGCCACGCGCTGTTCAATCTCTGCAGAGGGCATGTTGCGCAGGCGCAGGGCGAAGGAGAGGTTCTCGGCAACGGACATGTGCGGGTACAGCGCGTAGCTCTGGAACACCATCGCGATGTCGCGGTCTTTCGGCGGCAGGTCGTTGACCACGCGGCCACCGATGCGCAGGGTGCCAGCGCTGATCGATTCCAGCCCCGCGATCATCCGCAGCAGGGTCGACTTGCCGCAGCCCGACGGGCCCACCAGCACCAGGCGCTCACCATCGACGACCTCGAAACTGGCGTCCACCACGCCGACGTGGCCATCCGGATAGACCTTGCGGATGTGCTCCAGCTGGACGTTGGCCATGCCTGCTCCGTGCCGTGGACGGGAACCGTGCGCTCGGCCGATGCAAAGCCGGCACGACCGCGTTATTCTGCCATGTAACCGTTTACATGGCGCCAGCCCGTGACCGATCCCAGCAGCGAAAACCCCTCTGAAACCTCCAGCCGCACCTTTCCGGATGGCTTCCTGTGGGGCGCGGCCACCGCCGCTCACCAGATCGAGGGCTCGCCGCTTGCCGATGGCGCCGGGCCGAGCATCTGGACCCGCTTCGCGCATACGCCGGGCATGACCTTGAACGGCGACACCGGCGACGTGGCCTGCGACCACTACAACCGGTGGAAGCAGGACGTGGCGTTGATGCGCGAGCTGGGCCTGAAGGCGTATCGCTTCAGCGTGTCGTGGTCGCGGATCCTGCCGGAGGGCACCGGGCGGGTGAACCAGGCCGGTATCGACTTCTACTCGAACCTGGTCGACGAGCTGCTGGCGAGCGGCATCGAGCCCCTGCTGACGCTTTACCACTGGGACATGCCGGCCGCGCTGGACGACCGCGGTGGCTGGCTCAACCGCGATAGCGCCGACTGGTTCGCCGAGTACGCCAGCGCGCTTTACCGCGCGCTGGACGGGCGGGTGAAGAAATGGGTCACCCTCAACGAACCCTGGGTGGTCACCGATGGCGGCTACCTGCACGGCGCGCTGGCGCCGGGGCACCGCAGCAAGTACGAGGCGCCAATTGCCAGCCACAACCTGATGCGCGCCCATGGCGCGGCGGTGAAGGCGTATCGCGAGATCGGCATGCATGAGATCGGGCTGGTGGTGAACATCGAGCCGAAATACCCCGCCACGGATTCCGCCGACGATGCCGCCGCCGTGCGCCGGGCGCATGCCTACATGAACGAGCAGTACCTGCACCCCGCCCTGCTCGGCCACTATCCGGCGGAACTCAAGGAGATCTTCGGCGATGCTTGGCCGGCGTGGCCGGCCGAGGATTACGCGCTGATCCAGCAGCCGCTCGATTTCGTCGGCATCAACTACTACACCCGCAGCGTGACCAAGGCGGCGGAGAGCTATCCGCTCAACACCGGCGTGGTCCGGCAGCCGCTGGGCACGTACACCGAAACCGGCTGGGAAGTGTTCCCGCAGGGGCTCA
>JAZKHR010000072.1:0-14580 GCA_040385305.1 Pseudomonadota bacterium | reverse complement strand
GGCGTGCGCAGGCCGGCGACCGCGATGCCCTCGCCTTCCAGCCAGCCCGCGGGAATGCCGGCGGCGATGACCAGTGCCTCATCGGCTTCGCGGGTGTAGGCGAACATGTCCAGTGCCGAACGCACGTAGTCCGATTCCACCCATGCGTGCGGCAAATCGCCTAGGAAGAATGGCGTGCGCGGTGTGCGCGAGACCACTTCCGCCCACTGGTTCCACGCCGGCGGCTGCTGGTCCTTGAAGAAGAAATCCAGGGCCTGGTGTGCGCGGTCGCGCCAGCCGAGGCGCACGAAAGTGCCGACGGTGCGCAGTTCGTACGGCGTGTAGTCTTTCCATTCACGCGCACCGTCGCGGCGTTGCACGAACTCGCGCCAGTAGCGTTCGAATGTGTTGTGCAACAGGTCTTGTGGCAATGCCTCCTGCTCGCCGCCCGGCGCCAGCGCAATGGTGGTCGAGGTGGCATCGAAGTCGCCGAGTTCGGCGGCGCCTGGCAGGAAGTCGATGCCGTGCAGCTGCGTGGCCGCTTCCAGCGATGCGTAAAGGTCCGCGCGGAACTGGTCGCGCGAGGCCGCGAAGCGCTTTGCCTCCGCGAGGCGGCCGAGCCAGGTCGCCACGTCCACCGCATCCTTGTAGCCGCGCAGCGCCCAGAAGTTGTCCCAGTACGAATGCATTGGCTTGGCCGAGTAGCCTTCGTGGCTGATCGAGGCCGGCATCATTCCGTAGAACGCCTGATTCTTCGCGCGATTGGCCTCGGTGCGCTCGCTCAGCCGCAATTCGTCCATGTACTTGACCGCGCTGTCGACGTGCGGCCACATCGCCTCCAGCAGGGCACGGTCACGCGTGTAGCGATACTGCTCGGCGATGGCGAAGATCAGCTCGCCGTGGCTGTCGTTCTCCGGCACCGGATCGCTGCCGCGGTCGTCGACGCAGCACGGGACCTTGCCACTGTCGAACTGGTAGGGCGCGTACCAGCGCAGGAACGCCTCGGCCACGTCCTCGCGGCCGAGGCGTAGCAGTCCCTCGTTGATCATCGCCCCGTCGCGGATCCACGCCCGCGCGTAAGAACGCGTGCCCGGCTGCAGGCGCGGCCCGGTGCGGCTGATCAGCATGTGGGCGAGCGAAGTGCGCAGGATGTCGACAACACGCTGGCCCTGCGCGGGTACCCGGATTTGTACGCGGCCGAGCTTGGCGCGCCAGTGCGCGGCAACTTCTTCCTGCGCGGCGGCGACATCGAAGGTTGCTGGATCGGGCACCCGATTGAACGTCGTTTCCAGTGGGTTCGGGCCGCCGTGACGCCCTCTCCCGAGCGCGGCCAGAGGGGCGTAGAACGCGACTTCCTTGCGCTCACCCGGTTGCAATCGCATGCGATACAGCATCGCGCCCGATGCCATGCCGGTGTCATCAGCGACCGCTGAACGCTGCATGGGATCCCTGTTGGAAAACACATCGCCTGAGCGCAGGTGTTCCGCGACCATGCCGGCATCGAATGCGCTGGCAAAGGTTGCATCGGGCCGCTGCAGGTTCGACAGGACCCGACGCAAGTTCGCGGTGCTGCCGTCAACCAAGCCACCGCTGTCAACAGACACATCGCCATCCATCGACAGGAAGCGGATCGGCGAATACCCGCCGGTCGTATTGAGGAACTGGCTAGGTGGATTCACCTGCCAAGGCTGGGCTGCGAGCGCCAGCACGTAATCACGCGCCACCCTGCCAGTGTTGGTCAGTGCGTACCGCACCAGCATTTGTGCCTGGTCGTGGTCGCCACGCGCGAACGCAGTGACGCGCAGGCTGAACTGCGGGTGGGTCCAGTGCGCCGACGGAATCGGCAGGTAACCGTCCTGCAAGGACTGCGTCAACTCGACATCGGCCCAGGTCACCAGCTTGCCGTCCACCCTCACGAACGGAGTGATACTGATTCCGCCACGGCTCAGCTCCACCGCGCCGTCCTCGCCGAGCAACCCCTGCTCGCTTCCACCATCGATACCGACGATGGTCCAGTAAGGCTGCTCGCCGGAAAACCCGCGTGGATACGTTCCACGAACGGCCTTGGCGGCAACGGCCTTGACGAAGGCGTTCGGCGTTGCCCCGAAGGCCAGCGGCTGCACTGCGATGTCGCGCAGCTGCGCCGCAGCCGCGCCGAGCGGACGCACGCGCAACCAGCGCGCCTCCGCTTCGGCCAGGGCGATGGGATCGTCGCCGCCATTGCTGCCCCGGACCGTGCGCAGGGTGCGCCACGTGCGGCGATCTTCGGATACCTCGACTGCATAGTCGGCGACCGGCTTGCCTTGCTCCCAGCGCAGGATCGCGCCACCGAATTCGCGCACGCGGCGCAGATCGTAGGTCCATGCGCCGTTGAAGCTGGCGAGCGTGCCGGTCAACGGCAAGCCGTCGTCGACCGGCAGTTCCCGGATTGCCAATTCATCGATGCACGCACTGCCCTTGCCGCCACCCTTGCCGGCGCTGATGGTCAGCTCGAAGCTTTCGGTCGCGCGCAGGGTGCGGTCGGCGGCGGGGCCCCATGCAAAATCGATCTGCCGCTTCTTCAGCTTGGTCGGGGTCCACGCCGCGGGCAGCGCCAGATTGGGCTGGTTGCGCCACCAGACGTTGTCGCCGCTGGCGTCGGCCAGCTTGAATTCCAGGTTGTTGGCAGGCCCGCTGCCGCGCAGCTGCATGCGGAACTCGTAATTCGCGGGATAGCGGACCGGCAGGGCGCGGCGTGCGACCGCATAGCCGGACACGCCATTGAAGTCGTAGTCCAGGCAGAGTGCCTTGCCGCTGGCGCCATCCACCTGCCGCAGCGAGGCAATGACGTTGTCGGAGGCCGTGGCCCTCCACGCAGTGATGTCATCGAAGCCGTCGAGCACGCGGAGGTCCTGGGCCTGCGCGACCGATGCCAGCAGCAACAACGATGAGAGCGCGGCGATCTTGATCATGCTTCTTCCAATCTCATTGGAAATCGCTGGCGAGTCAGCGCCCGCTTGAACGCGCCAGTCCCGCTCACCCCTTCACGCTCCCGACCAGCAGGCCCTGGATGTAGTAACGCTGCAACGCAAGGAACAGCAGCAGGACCGGCAGGATGGTCACCACCGAGCCGGCCATCATCAGTTCGTTGTCCTGCACATGCTCCCGCGACAACGAGGCCAGCGCGACCGGCAGGGTCTGCAGGCCCTGATCGCTGAGCACGATCAATGGCCACATGAAGTCGTTCCACGCACCGAGGAAACTGAACACCGCCAGGGTGACCAGGATCGGCTTGAGCACCGGCAGCACGATCTGCCAGAAGATCCGCCACTCGCTGGCGCCATCAATGCGCGCGGCATCAAGCAGGTCGTCCGGGATCGAGCGAGCGTACTGGCGCACAAGGAAAATGCCGAAAATGCTGGCCAGCCCGGGCACGATCGCACCGGCATACGTGTTGATGAGGCCCATCTGCTTGAGCAGCAGGAACAGCGGCATCATCGCCACCTGGCCCGGGATCACCAGCGCCGCCAGCAGGGCGCGGAAGACGCGGTCGCGGCCGCGGAAGTGCAGCTTGGCAAAGGCATAGCCTGCCAGCGTATTGAGCAGCACCGACAACAGGGTCACCACCGTTGCGATGAACGCGCTGTTGGCCAGGTAACGGCCCATGCCGGACCGCTCGAACAGTTCGCGGTAGTTGTGCAGGCCCGGGTCTGCAGGCAACAGGGCGGGCGGAAAATGGCTGGCCTCGCCCGGCTGCATGAAGGACACCGACAGCATCCACAGCAGCGGACCGATGCTGAGTGCGGCCAGCCCGACCAGAAGGCCGTTGATGGCGATAACGTGCAACGGGCGGCGCATGTCAGTCCACCCCCCGCCAGCGCGCGAACCACAACAATCCGCTGGTGAGCGTGGTCATGATCACGAACAGCAGGAACGCCACGGCCGAGGCGTTGCCCAGGTTCCACCACTTGAAGCCTTCCTCGTACATCAGGTACAGCACGCTGACAGTGCTTTGCAGCGGCCCGCCCTGGGTCATGACATAGGGCTCGGCGAACAGCTGGAAGTAGCCGGCCATGGTCAGGATGCCGACCAGCAGCAGCACCGGTCCGAGCATCGGCAGGGTGACGTGGCGGAACTGCTTCCACGTCGATGCGCCATCGATGCGTGCGGCTTCGTACAGGTCTTCCGGGATCGACTGCAGGCCGGCCAGGAAGATGATCATGTTGTAGCCGAAGTTCTTCCACACCGCGAACAGGATGATGGTGGGCATCGCCCATTGCGGATCCCCCAACCAGTCGACCGGGTCAATGCCGAGCAGGGACAGGCCCCAGTTGGTCATGCCGTACTTGGTGTGGAACAGGTAGCGCCAGATCACCGCCACCGCCACCACCGTGGTCACCACCGGCGCGAAGAACGCGGTGCGGAACAATGGCCGCAGCTTGGCCAGCCTGGAATGCAGCAGCAGCGCCGCGCCCAGCGACACGACGATCGACAGCGGTACCCCGACCAGCACGAAGTAGAAGGTGTTGCCGAGGGCCTTCCAGAACAGCGGGTTCTGCAGCAACGCCAGGTAGTTGTCCAAGCCGACGAAGCGCAGGTTGCCCATGTCGGCCAGGGCGTAGATGTCGAAATCGGTGAGGCTGAGCGCGAACGCGGCCAGCACTGGTACCCCGAAGAACAGCGCGATCACACTGAGCGCCGGCGCCACGAATATCCAGCCGGCAAGCCCCGCCTTCATGGCGCCGCCCCTGCTCGCGCCTTGCGGTCCAGCATCCAGCGGCGTTTGGCAAGGATCGCATCGGCCCGGCGGTCGAGTTCTGCCGCGGCTTCATCGACCGTCAGCTTGTCGTTGGCCAGTTGCTCACCGACCAGGCGCATTTCCTGGGCGATGCGCTCCCATTCCGGCACCTTCGGCGCAGGCACCGCACGCTCCAGTTGGTCGCGGAACGCACGTGCATGGGGATCCTCGGCCAGCGCAGGCGCGGACCAGGGCGAGCGTCTTGGCGGCAGATCGCCGGTCAACGCATGCAGGCGCAACTGCTGCGCCGGCGCGGACAGGTATTCGATCAAGGCCCACGCCGCCTGCTTGCGTTGCGACTGGCGGAACACCACGAAGCTGGTGCCGCCGGCGATCGACGCACCAGGTCCTTCCGGGCCGGGCAGCGGCATAGTCATCCATGCATCCTTGAGCGGCTCCGGCATGCGCTTGCGGAACTCAGCAATATTCCACGGCCCGCTGATGTAGAACGCGAAGAAACCTCGGCCGAATTCGTCCCACACGTTGGAGATCCGGGTGTTGTCCATGCGCGGCGCAAGCTCGGCATCGAACAGGCTCTTGTAGAAGACAAGGGTACGGCGGAACCCGGCGCTGCGGAAATTTCCGAATCGGCCGTTGTTGCGCAGCAGCGGATCAGGCTGTTGCACGGCGAGGTTGAGCAGCGGCTCGAATTCGTTGAGCGGCAACAAGACCGCATATTTGTCATTCCCTGCCTGGCGCTTGATCGCGACCATGGCGGCGCGCCACTCCTCCCAACTCGCAGGCGGGCTGTTGATGCCGGCCGCCTGCAGCAGGTCGCGCCGGTAGTACGGTACCCGCGTTTCCACGTACCACGGCACGGCATAGGTGATGCTATCCACCACGCCGGTGTCCCACGCGCCAGCAAAGAAGTCCTCGCGGGCGAATCGCGGTGATGCCGCGATGCGCGTGTCGAGTGGCTCTAGCGCATCGAGCGCGGCGAACTCGGCGATCCAGGTGTTGCCCAGCGGTACCACGTCCGGCAGTGCATCGCCGGCGAATGCAGTGAGCAGTTTCTCGTGCGCGGCGGTCCACGGCAGTTGTTGCAGATCGACCCGGATCCCCGGGTTGCGGCGCTCGAACTCCGGCAACAGCTGCGCAACCACCTCGCCTTCCTGGCCCATTGCCCAGAACCGCACCACTTCGCGGTTGTCCTGCGCGGCTCGGCTGCAACCCGCCAGCAGCAACGCAAGCAGCAAGCATGCGGGGAGCAGGCGCGATGCCACTGCTAGTTCGCGTTCGCTTTGGCGGCGGAGGCAGGGACCGCGCGAGTCTGGTCAAGCCAGCCGCCACGGAACCCTGCGCGCTCCAGCCCTCGCCGCAGGTGCGGGTTGCGCTGCATTACCTTCCAGATGAAATCGCTTCGATGGTTCTCGATCATCAGTACGATCGGCCCCTGGTCGATGCCGAGGTAGTCGCCATCCACCCAACCCACCGGCGTGACCTTGCCGTGGAACAGCTTGGCATCGGCGAAGGTGAAGCTGGGATTGAAGGCATCGAGGAAGCCGTACTCGCCGTAGAGATACTTGCCGTAACGCCCGTGCATGGCCTCGATGGCCGGCACCACGATCTCCGGCGCGAAGGCGATCGAACCGGCCGCCGCAGTCGGAACGATGGTCCCGTCGTCGAGCACGTATTCGATGCCCGCCCCGCGCGCGGCGTAAGTGCGGAACAGTCGGGTCTGGCCCTCGTACTCGAAGCTCGCATCCACCGGGCCGTCGCTGGCAGTGAGCCCCCAGACATCCTTGCCGTAGCCCTTCCAGCCGGAAGGATTGGCGATGGCGTAGTTGCGCTGCGACACCACCGCACGCCGGCTGTTCTCGAAGTAATCGATCCCGCGCCGGCGCATGTAGTCGTCCTTGATGCCGCGAAAATCGATCCACACGTGCGAGTACTGGTGGCCGAACAGCGGCGGGAAGCTCAGATGGTCCTCGCCATGGAACTTGCCCCAGGTGCGGTCATAGCTTGACGTCCACGCCTTGTAGGCGTCCTCGCCCACAGGATGGGTGGGTGAGCCAAGCGCCAGGATGTAGACCAGGATCGCCTCGTTGTAGCCTCGCCAGTCGTATTTGAGCGCGCCCTCTTCCGGCTTCCAGCCCATCGAGATCAGCGGCTTGCGGACCTGTGCCCACGGCCAATCAACGCGCCGGTAGAGTTTCTCGGCAAGGTTCCGGATCTCCGCTTCCTTGCGGTCGGCGCGGTCGTAATAGGACTGCGCGAACAGCACGCCGCCCATCAGCAGCGCGGTGTCCACGGTGGACAGTTCATTGGTACCGGAGCGCAGGCCGCTGTCCATCTCCAGGAAGTGGTAGAAGAATCCGCGATGGCCGGACGTGCCCTTGGCCTGCTCGCCCTGCGGCGCTCGAACGAAGAAACGCAGGGTGGCCAGGGTTCGGTCCACCGCCTGCTCGCGCCCGATCCACCCGCGCTCCACGCCTACCCCATAAGCGGTCAGCCCGAAACCGACCGCGGCGATGCTGCTTGCCGATGGCGTGGGCCAGCGGTCCGGCACCAGCCCATTGGCCGGATTGCCGAGTTCCCAGAAGTAATCGAAGGTGCGCCGCTCCAGGTCCTGTACCAGCGGCGGAACCTCGCGCACCACGGCTGCATCCGCGGCCTTCGGATCGGCCTGCACCGGCGGTTCAGGAGACCCCTGGCGCTGGCAGGCAACCAGCGCCAAGGCCGCGCTTGCGAACAATGTCATGCGTTGCAACTTGCTGGTCACCCGCACCTCAGAAGTCCATTCCCAAGGAGAGCTTGTAGGTGCGTGTCGGCAGCAGGATGCCGTCGCCGGTGCGCCTGCCGAAGTCCGGATTCAGCGTCTGGTTCACGCCCCTGAAATTGCCGAAATCGGTGTAGTTGCGTTCGTTGGTGACGTTGAGCACGTCACCACGGATCCGCAACTTCACGTCGCGGCCTACGTCCCATACTTTCTGGAGTGCGAGATCCAACTGGCGGAAATCCTGCCCGTCGAAATAGTAGGTGTTGAATGCCGCGTTGTTGCAGCCACCCGGATCAAAGCCGTTGAAGCAGTCCAGGCCCGTATTGCCGGGAGGACTGGCCGCGGTCAACTTGCCGGACAGGGTCATGTCCCAGAAGAGATCCTTGATGCCGGTTGCGACGAGGCGGTGCTTGGCGACCCCGGTCGCACCGATGAAACCAACCCTGTCAAGGTTCGGATAATCGAAAGTGAAGATATCCGAATTGCTGCGGTTCTCTTCTGCGTCGCTGTAGGTGTAGGCAAGGGTCAAGCCCCAGCCCGATTCGCTCGTGTAGGGCTTGTCCAGAGAAAGCAGAAATGCAGTGAGATGCGTCTCTACCGCGTTGTCGCCAAGGAAGAACAGGCCATAACCGGGCAACGGGAATCCGAACGGCCCGCTACCAAAAGTGATCCCGGGAGGTGCATACGCGCCATCGGGGCGACGGTTGCCAATTGCGAAGAGGATGCCATCGTGACTGTTGATGTGCTGCAGCGTGATCGACGAGTTCCAGTCGTGGCCGATCATCGGGAAGCTGTTGCGAATGCCCAGGCTGAACTGATCCGAGTAAGGCGTCTTGATCTCGTTGTTGATCAGGAACACTTCGCTGCCGGCATTGGGATTGGCGGCCGCGAGCGCACCTAGCGTGGCAGGATCAAGGAAGCCTGGGTTGAAGTTGAAGCACGTTGCGCTCAGCGTGCACGGGTGCCCGGGCGTGTTGAAGCGGTAGCTGTAGCGCTGGAACGCAAGCCGGTATTTCTCGAACGACAGGTAATCGAACTGGTTGCGGTTGTAGGCGCGGCCTGCACCACCGAAGATCACATGACGCTGCTCACCGGTGAGGTCATAGGAGAATCCGAGCCTTGGCTGGATGGCGTCCTTGAAAGATTTGCGGTTGTTTCCGGTGCTGATGAAGTCCCTGTAGTCGTAGTCGACATTGGAATTGTTGATGTTGGGATAGTTCTGCAATGCAGTGACCAGCGACGCAGGCGTCACGTGGTCCTCGAAGCTCGGGGTCTGCTCGTAGTCCCAGCGCACGCCCATGTTCAGCAGCAGGCGCTCGGTGATCTGCCAATCGTCCTGGATATAAAGCCCGAACTGCTTGTTGCTCGAGTCGACCCCGATCGGCGCACCACTTCCGGATGCAGTGAAGAACACCTCATACGGCACGGTGAGGCTGCGCAGCAGGTCGTAGCGGAACTGCGGAGTGAAGGGCTGCTGCTCGTAGGCACTGATGTCGATGGCCTTGTACTTCATGCCGGCCTTGATGGTGTGGCCTTCGAAACCGAACCAGGTGAAGTCGTTCTGGAAGGACACGCCCTTTTGCCCCTTCAGCTGGCGGTCGCCACCGCCGCCGGCATTGATGATCAGGTCCATGTCGGGGTTGTTCTGCGCCTCCTGGCCCTGTCGCGGGACCAGCAGGTTGAAGCCGTTATTGAGCGTCGCCGGCGTGACGCCGAACGAGACGTCCTCGAACGTCAGGTGCGCATCGTTGAGCCAATCCACCGCTGTGTATTGGTAGCGCAGGTCGACGCGCGTTTCCTCACCGACCTTCAAGGTGCCGTAAGACGCGGTGTTGACGCCACCGATATTGGTGAGTTCGTCTTCGTCGCGGTACTTCGCGGTCAGCTCCACCAGGTGGTTGTCACCCGGCGTCCAGCTGAGCTTGCCGAAGAACAGATCTTCCTGGAACGGGGCGCTGCTGGTGTTGCGCGCCAGGTCCTGGAACTGGGCCGGCAACTGGTCGATGCGGAAATTCCGTCCCGGCGTGATTGAGCGGGGAGACTCGAACTTCTTGGCCTCATAGGCCAGGAAGAAGTGCAGGCGGTCCTGCAGGATCGGCCCGCCGAACGACACGCCATATTGCTCGGTCTTGGACTTCGGCTGGGGATCGCCCTTTTCTTCGCGAATGGTCTTGGCCGTCAATTCATCATCGCTGTAATCCCAGAACAAGCTCCCCTTGAATTCATTGGTCCCCGACTGGGTGACCGCGACAATCGCGGCGCTGCTCAGTTGGTCGAACTCGGCCTTGTAATTGGAGGTGATCACCTTGTACTCGGCGATGCCAAGCTGCGGGAACGGATTGCCGCGACTGGAATCCTGCCCGCTGATGCCGCCCTTGAGCACGTAATCCTTCTGGCCCACGCCATCGATGAACACGTTGACGCCCGCCGCCTGCTGCGGTCCGCTGCGCAGAGACGCGGAGCCGTCCGAACCGGTGTTGAACACGACGCCGGGCACGATGTCGGCGAACGCCAGGAAATTGCGTGACGCCTGCGGCAGCGCGTCGATCTGCTTTTCGCTGACGTAGGTGGCGACTTCCGAGGTGGCGATCTCCGGCACGAATTCCCCATAGGCCACCACGCCATCCAGGTTGGTCACACCATCCGCAGGCGCTGGCGCGGCCTCGCCGAGATTGACGTTCGCGACCTGACCGACCTGCAGGGTGATGTTGCGCGCGCCGCCTGCCCCGCCTTCCACTCGGTACGTGCCCGGCGGGAGCCCAGGAATGGTGTAGCTGCCATTAGCGCCGACGGTGGCACTGCGGCTGAGGCCAGTGTCGACATTGGTCACCGTCACCGTTCCGCCGGCTCCGGCCTGGCCACGCAGCGTGGCGGAGGTGGACTGCGCCAGCGCGATGGGCGCCGACAAGGCCAGGCAAGCCAACAGGGCGCCACTCAGCAGGTTGCGGTTGAAGCGCGGTGCGGGTCGCTTGGTGTTGTTCATGGCACTCCCTCCCAGGAGTTGTTGGTGCGGTATGGACGCGGGGCGCGAGCCCCGGAGCGATCGATGGCGTGGCGTCTTCAGGAACTGTCGGGCGGCGTGCGCGCGACACTGGAATCGCGTGGAACCAGGGCCGGTACGCGGGCATGGGGTGCGCCGGCAGCCTCACTTGGCGACAGCAGGAGGCGCATGGCATCGGCGCCGAGTTCGGCGATGTCCACGCGCATGGTGGTCAGGGCCGGCCGCACGTAGCGCGCCAGCGGAATGTCGTCGAAGCCGGCCACCGCAACCTGGCCGGGCACTTCGACACCGGCCTCAAGCAGGGCGAACAGACAGCCCAGCGCCATCATGTCATTGGCTGCGAACACCGCATCGGGTCGCCGCGGCGCAGCCAGCAGATCCTGCGCGGCGCGTTGCCCGGAGGCCTCGCTGAAGTCGCCCGGCAGGACCCAGGCCTGCGCTTGGGGCAGCAGTTCGGCCAGCGCGTCGCGATAGCCACGCAAGCGTTCGCTGGCGTCGAAGTTGCCGTCCGGACCGGCGATGAAGGCGATCGATGCGCGGCCATTGGCGACCAGGTGGGCCACCATCGCCCGGGCGCCGGCATGGTTGTCGATGCCGAGCGCGCGCCTCTCGCCGGGTAGCGGCCGCGCATTGATCAGGACCGCATCCACCGAGGCCGCCAACGCATCCGCCAGATGGGCGTCCTCGTCCGCATACGGCGACATCACCAGCAGGCCATCGACCCGCCCGCGCATGCTGCGCAGGGCCGCGCCCTGCTCCACCGGATCGCCGTGGTAGCTGGACACCAGCAGGTGCAGGCCGTGCTCGCGGGCGACCTTGTCGATGCCGAACATGAGTTCCGAGAAGAATTCGCCGTAGAGGTCAGGCAACACCACCCCGATGGTCTGGGTGCGCCGGCTGCTCAGGCTGCGGGCCGCATGATGGGGGGTGTACTTGAGACGATCGGCCACCGCCCGTACCCGCTGGCGGACCGCGGCGGCGACGTTGTCCTGGTTGTTCAACGCGCGCGAGACGGTCGCCACCGATACCTCGGCTTCCCGTGCCACGTCCCTGATCGTCACGCTCATCGCCATCCGCCCCGCTTGCGTGGGACGGACTGTAACCGTTTCCAGTCCAGTGGTGAAACCGTTCCCGGTAACGGCCGGGATGCGTCTGCCCGGATTCGTTAATTTATTGTTTTAAAAGGGTTTTGGCCGGAGCGGCTGTTATTTCCGGCGCTGCGCTGCAGCATGAATCAGCGTCAGCTCACCTCGTCCACCGTGCTGGCGCGGATCGCCAGGGCATGGATGTCGGTCTGCATCATGTCGCCCAGCGCCGCGTATACCAGCCGGTGCCGGGCCAGCGGCGGCTTGCCCACGAAAACGGCACTGACCACCTCGACGCTGAAGTGGCCCTGTCCGGCTTGCGCGCCGGCGTGCCCGGCATGGCGGTGGCTGTCATCAGTGATGTTGAGCACGGTGGGTGCCAGTGCCTGCGTCAGCCGTTCGCGCATGCGGCTCATGCGTTGCGGGTTCAGCGCGGGGATGTCTGCTTCGCTGGGTGCGTGGGTCACGGCAGCACGCGGCGGAAGGGTCGCACCTCGACCCGCGCGTACACGCCCGCCTCCACGTACGGATCGGCATCGGCCCAGGCGCGTGCTTCTTCCAGCGAAGCAAACTCGGCGATGACGATGCTGCCGGTGAATCCCGCCGGACCGGGATCGTCGGCATCGATCGCCGGGCACGGCCCCGCGACCAGCAGCCGCGCCTCGTCTCGCAGCGCGGTCAACCGAGCAAGGTGCCGCGGTCGCGCCGCCGTTCGCTTGTCCAGCACATCCGGGCCATCAAAGCCCTCGATCGCGTACCACATGCCGCCATCCTCGATGAATCACCGGCCGGCATTGTAGGCGGGCGGCTGGACAGTGCCGCGGCCAGCCCGTAACCTTGGCCCATCGCTCCTGGCCCGGCCCGGCGACCCAGCGCGATCCGGCCCCACGCCGACCTGCGCCCGCCGAGCGATCCGGCCCATTCCACCACCTGTTGCCGCTGCCGCTTCCTTTAAGGGAACGCGTGCACCGACCGGCGTGGCGAACGCAACATCGCACCACCCCCGGCCGCAGTGCGGTCATAGCGACACCGCGTGGCCCGGAGGGGCCGCCACTAGATGACATCCGACCCCGGCAACGGCGCCAGCGCCGACGCATCCATCCGCCATGCCACGCCGCAGCAGCAGGAAATGCCGCTGGCGATGGTGCTTGGCCAGCCGATGCTGCAGATCCCGCAGGACCTGTACATCCCGCCGGACGCGCTGGAGATCATCCTCGATGCCTTCGAAGGCCCGCTCGACCTGCTGCTGTACCTGATCCGCCGGCAGAACCTGGACATCCTCGACATCCCGGTGGCGGAGATCACTCGGCAGTACGTCGACTACATCCAGGCCATGCACGAGATGCGGTTCGAGCTGGCCGCCGAATACCTGGTGATGGCCGCGATCCTCGCGGAGATCAAGTCGCGCATGCTGTTGCCGCGCCCGCCCAGCGACGAAGCCCTGGAAGACGACCCGCGCGCCGAACTGGTCCGCCGCCTGCAGGAGTACGAACGCTTCAAGCAGGCCGCCGAGGACCTGGACACCCTGCCCCGCCAGGAGCGCGACACCAGCCCGGTCAGTGCCTTCGTGCCCGACCGCGCCGAGGTTCGCCTGCCGCCGCCGGTGGACATCCGCGACATGCTGCTGGCCCTGCACGACGTGCTCAAGCGCGCCGAGCTGTTCACCCAGCACGCCATCAAGCGCGACGCGCTCAGCGTGCGCCAGCGCATGGGCGAGTTGCTGGAGCGCATGGCCGATGGCGCATTCCACCGCTTCGAGTCGCTGTTCTCGCCCGAAGAAGGCCGGCTGGGCGTGGTGGTGACGTTCCTCAGCCTGCTGGAGCTGGCCAAGGAACGCCTGCTCGACATCGTCCAGGAACAGGCCGATGGCAGTCGTCCCGGCGCACTGGCCCCGATCTACGTGAAGTCCCTCGCCTCGGGCGCGGGCGACCCGGCTGCGCTGGCCCTGTCGAGCGAATTCGACGATGCCGACGCCGCCAACGATTCCACCGAATGAGCCGCATGGACCAGACCCTCGTCACCCGCATCGTCGAAGCCGCATTGCTCGCGGCCAACCAGCCACTGACCGTGGTCCAACTGAACGGCCTGTTCCCGCTGGACGAGCCTGCGCCTGAAGGCAGCGTGCAGTCCGCGCTGGAACAGTTGCAGCAGGGCTGCGCAGAGCGCGGCGTGGAACTGGTGGAGTTGGCCTCCGGCTGGCGCTTCCAGGTCCAGGCCGACGTGCACCCGTGGGTGGCGCGCCTGTGGACGGAACGCCAGACCCGCTACACCCGCGCGACACTGGAAACGCTGGCGCTGATCGCCTACCGGCAGCCGATCACCCGCGGCGAGATCGAGCAGGTGCGCGGTGTCGCGGTCAGCAGCAACATCATCAAGGCGCTGGAGGAACGCGAGTGGATCCGCGTGGTCGGCCACCGCGACGTGCCCGGCAAGCCGGAGCTGCTGGCCACCACCAAGGGCTTCCTCGACTACTTCGGCCTGAAGCGGCTGGACCAGTTGCCGCCGCTGTCCGAACTCAAGGACATCGGCGAACTGGAACCGCAACTGCCGTTCGCGCCATCGATCCCGGCGGCCCTCGGCCTCGAGGCGCAGGATGATGGCCTCGATGCCGGCACGGACGAGGATGCCGGCCATCACGATCAGCAAATGGGGTCAGAGAACATTTCCTCTGACACAAACGAACACACGATCAACGATGGGGAAATGTTCTCTGACCCCATTTCCGCAGCCCACCAAGCCAACATCGACGCCGGCAACGATGCCGCGTCCGATTCCCATGACACCCAACGAGATGACGCAGACCCTGCATCGTCGGAGCACACGAATGAGCAATGACACCACCGGCGACAAGAACAGCCGTCGCCCGCTGACCCTGAAGCGCGGCGCAGCCGCCACCCCCGCCGCGGAATCCCCGCGCATCGAGGAACGCCTGCACAAGGTGCTGGCGCAGGCTGGGCTGGGCTCGCGCCGCGCGCTGGAGCAGCGCATCGCCGACGGCCTGATCAAGGTCAATGGCGAA
>JAZKHR010000071.1:0-13075 GCA_040385305.1 Pseudomonadota bacterium | reverse complement strand
CGCCAGCGTGGAGGGTGCGACGCCGAGTTCCGTCGCCAGCGCGGTGTAGCGGCGCAGGGCCTCGATCCGGTCCGCCTGCAACCCGCGTTGCAGCCAGCCGTAGCCTTCCTGCGCCAGCCGCGAGTCAGCCGGGATGCCGTCGTTGTACTTGCCGGTCAGCAGGCCCGATGCAAGCGGCGAGAAGATGGTGGTGCCCATGCCGAACTCCGCGTAAAGCGGCGCGTATTCCACTTCGACCCGCGCTCGGTCCAGCAGGTTGTACTGCGGCTGCTCCATGCTGGGCGGGTGCAGGCCATGCACGTGGGCTACCCGATGCGCTTCGCGGATTTCATCGGCGCTCCATTCCGAAGTACCCCAGTACAGCACCTTGCCCTGCCGGATCAGGCCGTCCATCGCCCACACGGTTTCCGCGATCGGCGTGTGCGGATCCGCGCGGTGGCAGTAATACAGGTCGAGGTAATCCACCCGCAGCCGCTTGAGCGCGGCGTGGCAGGCATCGTGCAGGTGCTTTTTCGACAGGCCTTTCTGGGTTGGCCGCGGGTCGTCCACCGCGCCGAAGAACGCCTTGCTCGATACGCACCAGCCATCGCGCGGAAGGCGCAGGTCGGCCAGCACGTCGCCCATGACTTTCTCGGCCTCGCCGTTGGCGTAGGTTTCGGCGTTGTCGAAGAAGTTGACGCCGTGGTCCCAGGCCGCGGCGATCATCTCGCGCGCCTCGCCGCGCCCTACCTGCTGGCCGAAGGTGACCCACGCGCCGAACGACAGCGCGGACAGCTGCAGGCCGGATGTACCGAGGCGACGGTATTGCATGGCGCGGCGTCCTGTTCGATTGGATCGCCATTGTAGGCAGCCCACCGAAGGCGCCGAGGAAGCTTGCGGCTACAATCGCGCACCCCTCCTCCGGGGAGTAGCCCGCCGCAGGTGTTCCTGGGGCACGCGCGTCAACATACTTGGCCAGCAGGCCATGGCGCGCGCAGCGACCATCAACATGGGCCGCAGGGCAAGACCGAAGGCAGGCGCCGCGACCCCGGCCGGGCGACGCGATGCCTGCGTTCGCGTCGATCCGCTGCTCGTCCGGCCCTGGAGTGACCCGATGTTGGATGCACTGCTCGTTTCGACCGGCACCGTGGCGCTGGCCGAGATCGGCGACAAGACCCAATTGCTGGCGTTGCTGCTGGCCGCGCGCTTCCGCAAGCCGTGGCCGATCATCGGCGGCATCCTGGTGGCGACCCTGCTCAACCACGCGCTGGCTGCCTGGCTGGGGCAACTGATGGCAGCCTGGCTGACGCCCGATATCCTGCGCTGGGTGGTTGCGGCGAGCTTCATCGGCATCGCGCTGTGGACGCTCAAGCCAGACACCCTGGACGACGACACCCTGCCCGCGCGCGGCGCCTTCCTTGCCACGGTCGTCGCGTTCTTCATTGCGGAGATGGGCGACAAGACCCAGGTGGCCACGGTGCTCCTCGCGACCAGGTACGGTTCGCTGTGGCAGGTGGTGGCCGGCACCACGCTTGGCATGCTGATTGCGAACGTGCCGGTGGTGGCCCTGGGCAGCCGCTTCGCGCAACGCCTGCCGCTGCGGGCCGCTCGGATCAGTGCGGCTTGCGTATTCCTGGCGCTGGGCGTGTGGGCCGCGGTGGCGGGCGTCGGCGGCTGAAGACCGCTGGTGGGCCATCGTAGGGCGCACTATCCTGCAGGCCTGCCTGGAGTAAGCCACGCGTGAACGAGCGGCCATCCGACCTCCGCGATTTCTGGCAACGCCTGCGGGTGCGCCCGGATGCGCTGATGCTGGAACTCGGCGCGGGCGGCGAGTTGCTGGTGGCCCGTCTGCGCGCGGTGCTGTCGACGCTGATGCTGCTGTTGCCGCTGATCAACGTGGTGACCGGCGGCAAGCACAGCGAATCGATGGTGGGCCTGTTCGGGGTGGTGCTGGCCATGGTGATGGCGCAGGTCTGGCTTGCGCTTGCACGACAGCGCGGGCGCTACCCTTGGCTGCCCTGGGCCACCGCCGCATACGATGTCAGCCTGACCACCCTGGTCCTGGCCATCCTGGCCCTGGACTCGCCGGTCACCGGCCTCAACAGCATGGTGGCGTGGGCGTTCTACCTGATCGCCATCAGCATGACCGCGCTGCGCAACGACGGCCGCCTGACCCTGTTCACCGGCATGCTGGCGATGGTCGAGTACGGGCTGCTCGCCATCTGCATTTTCGCGCTGGTGGATGCGCCCGACCAGCTGGTGTCGATCGACTACGGCACCGCCACCGTCTCCAACCAAGTCCAGCGGGTTGTCCTGCTGGGGATCATGACTGCCCTCACCGCCACCGTGGTCTACCGCATGCAGCGGCTGGTGGACATGTCCGGTACCGATGGCCTGACCGGCCTGCCCAACCGCACCTGGCTGCTGCACCGTTTCCCGGGGCTACTGGACGAAGCCCGCGACAGCGGTGGCTCATTGTCCGTGTGCCTGATCGACCTCGACTACTTCAAGCGCATCAACGACGAACTCGGCCACCTGGCCGGCGACCGCGCCTTGCGCCACGTGGTCGACGTGCTGGAGCAGCAGTTGGAAGAGACGGACTGGCTGGCGCGGCTGGGCGGCGAGGAATTCGCGCTGCTGCTGCCGCTGCCGATCGGCCGCGCCTGGGAACGACTGGAGACGATGCGCAGGACCGTTGCCGCACGACCGTTTTCCCCCGACAACGGCATGGACCTGATGCGACTGACCTTCAGTGCGGGCATCGCGGCCTGGCCGCAGGACGGCGCGGACCTTTCGTCGCTGCTGCGCCGTGCAGACGTGCGCCTGCGCAAGGCCAAGCTGGACGGCCGTAACCGCGCACTCGCCCGCGACCCCTGAACGCATCGCTTGCCGGCACCGCCGGGGCTGACTACCCTGCGGGCTCGCGGGAGCCGCCGGCCCCGTGTCCCGGGGAGCCGACGTGAGCCTGAAACTGCGCCTGATCGTGATGAATTTCCTCCAGTTCTTCATCTGGGGCGCGTGGCTGATCACCATCGGTCGTTATTGGTTCGAGAACCGCGGCTGGTCCGGCACCAGCTTCGGCGCGATCTTCTCCACCATGGGCATCGCCTCGCTGTTCATGCCGGCATTGATGGGCATCGTGGCGGACCGCTGGGTCAACGCGGAACGCCTGTACGGCATCCTGCACATCCTCGGCGCGGTGCTGCTGTGCCTGTTGCCGATGGCCGACAACCCGCAGCAGTTCTTCTGGCTGATCCTGGCCACCATGGTCTGCTACATGCCGACGATCTCGCTGGCCATCGCGGTGGCCTACAACGCGCTCAAGGAGGGCGGCGGAGACGTCGTTCGCGACTACCCGCCGATCCGCGTCTGGGGCACCATCGGGTTCATCGCGGCGCTGTGGACCACCAGCCTGTTGCGACTGGAAACCTCGTCCGGCCAGTTCTACATCGCCGCGGCCGCCTCCCTCGCCCTGGGCCTGTATGCGTTCACCCTGCCGCCGGCGCCGCCGCGCATGGCGCAGATCGAGAACCGCACCCTGCTGGATGTGCTCGGCCTGTCCTCGTTCCGGCTGTTCCGCGACCGCAACATGGCGGTGTTCTTCATCTTCGCGATGCTGCTGGGCGCGGCGCTGCAGCTGACCAATGCGTACGGCGGCACGTTCCTCGGCGAGTTCGGCAGCCAGGCGCAGTACGCGGACACGCTGGCGGTGAAGTACCCCGCGATCATCATGTCGATCTCGCAGATCTCGGAAACGCTGTTCATCCTTGCCATCCCGTTCTTCCTCAAGCGTTACGGGATCAAGACGGTGATGACGCTCAGCATGCTGGCGTGGTTCCTGCGCTTCGGCCTGTTCGCCTACGGCGACCCGGGCCCGGGCCTGTGGATGATCGTGCTGTCGTGCATCGTGTACGGCATGGCCTTCGACTTCTTCAACATCTCCGGCTCGCTGTTCGTCGAGCAGCAGGGCGACCCGCGCATCCGCGCGTCCGCGCAAGGCCTGTTCATGCTGATGACCAACGGCATCGGCGCGGTACTGGGCAGCCTGGTGGCCGGCTACGCAATCGACCTCTGGTACACGGCAGCCGACGGCAGCAAGGACTGGCGCGGCATCTGGACCGCTTTCGCGCTGTACGCGCTGGCAATGACGGCAGCGTTCGTGGTGCTGTTCAAGCATCGTCATGAAACGCCGCGCCTGGTGCCGGAGCATGGCCTTGCCGATGTCAACAATCCCTGACCCCATGCACGTGTCCAAGTCCCGCGTTGCCGTCGTCGGCTCCTTCAACGTGGACCACGTCTGGCGGGTGGCGAGCCTGCCGCAAGCCGGCGCCACCCTTGGCGGCGAGTACGCCTGCGGCCCGGGTGGCAAGGGCTTCAACCAGGCAGTCGCCGCGCGCCGCGCGGGTGCCGAGGCGAGCTTCGTCTGCGCGATGGGCGATGACCTCGGCGCGCAACTGGCGCGCTCGCTGTGCGAGGCCGACGGCATCGACCTTCGTGATGCCCGCTGCGACGCGCCGACCGGCACCGCCGGCATCTATGTCGACGGCGCCGGGCGCAACAGCATCGTGATCGGAGCCGGCGCCAATGCACTGCTGGATCCGGACTTCGTCTCCGCGACGCTGGCCTCGCTGCAGGGCATTTCGGTGGTGCTGGTGCAGCTGGAATCCCCGCTGGACAGCATTGCCCGCGCACTCGAACACGGCCGCAAGATCGGCGCGATCAACATCCTCAATACTGCGCCGGCCAACGCCACCATTTCCGGCGCGATGCTGGAACTGGCCGACATCCTGACGCCGAACGAAACCGAATTCGTCGCCCTGCTTGGCCGCCACGTCGGCGAGCGGATCGAGGCGGACAGCGTGTCCGGCATCGACCAGCAGCGCCTGCACGCGCTGTGCCGGCAGCTGGGCCACGACAGCAGCGTGGTGCTGACCCTGGGCGCGAGCGGTTGCTTCGTGTCGCATCCGGACGGCAACCTGCGCGGCGACGATGCCGCGTACTACCGCATCGGCGCCGAACCGGCGCGCGCGGTCGACACCACCGGCGCCGGCGATGCCTTCAATGGGTCGCTTGCCGCTTCGCTTGCGCTGCGCCCGCAACGCGCGTTCGCCGAGCACGTGCGCTTCGCCACCCGCTATGCCGGGTTGTCGACCGAGACCGAAGGCGCGGCCGTGGCGATGCCCGTGCTCCTGGTGGACTGAAGCCTGCTGCCTGCGCGGCCGATGCCCCGCCCTACAATGCGCGGATGCAGATCGGCCCCCACCGCATCGACCCGAAGGTGATCCTGGCGCCGATGGCCGGCGTCACCGACAAGCCGTTCCGGCTGCTGTGCAAACGGCTTGGCGCCGGGCTTGCCGTGTCCGAGATGACCACATCGGACCCGCGCTTCTGGCACACCGCCAAATCACTGCACCGCATGGACCACGTGGGCGAGCCGGATCCGGTGAGCGTGCAGATCGCCGGCACCGATCCTGCAGTCATGGCCGAGGCCGCGCGATTCAACGTGGACCATGGCGCGCAGCTGATCGACATCAACATGGGATGCCCGGCGAAGAAGGTCTGCAATGCCTGGGCGGGCTCCGCGCTGATGCGCGAGCCGCTGCTGGTGGCGCGCATCCTGGAGGCCGTGGTACGGGCGGTGGATGTCCCGGTCACGCTGAAGATCCGTACCGGCTGGGATGCCGTTCACCGTAATGCGCCGGAGATCGCGCGCATCGCCGAAGATGTCGGGATCCAGGCCTTGGCGGTGCATGGACGTACCCGCGACCAGCATTACGCGGGCGTTGCCGAGTACGAGACGATTGCGCAGATCAAGTCGATGTTGCGGATCCCGGTGATCGCCAACGGCGACATCGACTCACCGGAACGAGCGGCGTTCGTGCTGCAGGCCACCGGCGCCGATGCGGTGATGATCGGCCGCGCCGCGCAGGGACGGCCGTGGTTGCTCGGCCAGGTCGCGCATTACCTGCAGCATGGCATCCGCGCGCCGGAGCCTTCGCTGGCGCAGATCCGCGACATCCTGCTGGGCCACCTCGAACACCTGCATGCGTTCTATGGCGAGGCCAGCGGCGTGCGCATCGCCCGCAAGCACCTGGGCTGGTATGCGAAGGATCGACCCGAGAACGCCGCGTTCCGCGCGGTGGTCAACCAGGCGCAGACCGCCGACGAACAGCTGCGGCTGACCCGCGACTATTTCGACGCACTGGTCGACGGGGTCGCACCCGCATTTTCCATCGCTGCCTGAACCACGGGCACGGTCGGGCATTGCGCAGCGAGGGCTGCACCGGTCACCGCGATGGCTCATTCGTGTAATCCGCGGGCGTTTCTTCCGTACTCATGGTTACCCCCACTGCCGATTCCGGTCGTGTCGGGTCTACCGGAGGTTCCTGCATGAACGCCAGACTCAATCCGTTCTTCAACGCCACGCCACCAGGCGGCCGCAACAGCATCACTTTCCCGCACGGCTTCCTGGATTTCCTCAACGTGAGCCCCGGCCGGCGCCATCGGGTCGGGGATTACGAACTCGAACCGGAGCGGCTCGAGACGTTCAACTGCGCTTTACGCGCGCTCAGCCCGGAAGCGCCCGGGATCAGCATGGACCAGATCGCCACGGCGGCGCAGCGCGCACTGCATCGCCACGTGCAAGGCACCACGCCGCCGTTCGTTGAATCGCGGATGGTGTCCCTGGCGCGGCTGGAACGCATGGCCGAAGACCAGGCATGGGGCTGCAACGAAGCGTGCCGCCACCAGGTCAGCGTGCTGCGGGCGTACCGCAAGGATGACCACGACCTGATCCCGGACGGGCAACCGGTGGTCGGGCTGCTGGACGACGCTGTGCTGGTCGACGTGGCCCTGCACCTGTTGCGCGACGAACTTGGCAATTACGAGGACTTCTGCAGGTTCCGCAAGGTCGCGGCTGAATATTCCGGCCTGACGGAAGCGGAAACCGGCTTGACGCGCGAACATTGGATCGAGGCCATGATCCAGGCGCGGCAGAGTATCGGACGCCTGAATGCGCCCTCCCGCGATTGCTACATCGCGGATCCGCGCGCCAGTCTGTTCCACATCGGCTGAGCCCGGGCGCCGGCCGTTGTCCGCCCGCCGTGCCGGCTCATGCCGGTCCGGCTGGCCGCTGCCGATGGGCGCGCGCGTTGCTTCAATGGCCAGTGGCTGCACAGGAATGCAGGCCGCCCATGAACCGTTTCCAGACCACGCGCTGGGGCTTGATCGCCACCGCGGCCTCGGATGCGCCCGCACAGGCGCGGCCGGCCCTGGACGCGCTGTGCCGGGCTTATCGCCCCCCGGTCCTGGCCTATGTTTGCCGCTGCGGTTACTCCACCGCCGATGCAGAGGACCTGGTGCAGGCGTTCTTCCTGCGCTTCCTCGAACGCGCCTGGTACGCCCGTGCAGCCCCGCAGCGCGGCCGCTTCCGCAACCTGGTACTGGTTTCGCTGCGGCGCTTCTTGGCAGATGAACATGCGCGCAAGACGGCACTGCGCAATGGTGGACAACGCTGTGGGTCGGAGGCCATGGAGGAGCTTGCATGGCACGGGGAAACGCCTGAGCAGGCGTTCGACCGCGCCTGGATGGGCACGCTGCTGGCACGCGCCTTGGCACGCCTGCAGGAGGAGTGGTGGAGCGCCGGCAAGCAGCTGCAATTCTCGCGCCTGGCGCCCTTGCTGGCGGACGCGCCCACGTCGGGTGAACTGCAGGCGATCGCAAGCGAGCTGGGAGTTGCCCGCAATGCGCTGGCCGTGCAGCTGCACCGCATGCGTGCCCGCCTGCGGCAATTGGCGCGACTCGAGCTGCTGCAGACGGTCAACAGCCGCGAAGCGCTGGAAGAGGAACTGCGTGAGCTGCGGAGCGCCCTTGCCGAAGAGCCGTGAACACCCCCCCGCCAGACCAGGCTACGAACCGTCGCTGGTGGCTTGACCCGGCGCTCGCCAGACTCGTGTTCGATGCCCCCCCAGCAGACTCTGGCGCGTTGCCGATCTCCGAGGTGGTGGGGGACGCGATCCTGCAAGCGGCGGGGTTTGACGCGGCTCCGGCCTTTGACCAGTCGGCCGACGCCGGTTACGAGCTCCTGGACATCCTGGGCGAGGGCGGCATGGGCGTGGTGTACCGCGCGCGCCAGCGCGACCTGGATCGCGAGGTCGCGCTGAAGATGCTCTCCGCCGGGTCCCGCGCCACCCGCGAGCTGGTCGAGAACCTGCGCCGGGAAGCGCGGCATGCAGGACGGCTGCAACATCCCAACATCGTCACCGTGCATGGCCTGGGCGAGCACGACGGACTCATCTGCTATGCAATGCAACTGGTGCGCGGACAGAGCCTTGCGCAGCGCCTGGACGCACACGGCCCGTGGACGGCCCACGCAGCGGCACGCCTGTTGCTGACCCTCGCGGAGGCCGTCGACTACGCGCACCAGCTGGGCGTGCTGCACCTGGACCTGAAGCCCGGCAACATCCTGATCGACGAAAACGACGCGCCGCTGATCGCCGATTTCGGCCTGGCGCGTACGCTCGAGCTGGTGGCGGAACGGCGAGCGGGCGCCGGCACGCCGGGCTACATGGCGCCGGAGCAAGTGGACGAGGCGTTCGGTTCCCTTGGACCCGGCAGCGACGTTTGGTCACTTGGCGTGATCCTGTACGAGGTGCTGACCGCGCACGTGCCGTTCGAGGCAGACACGCCTGCCGACACCGTGCGCTTGCTGCTGGCCGGCAAGCTGAGGCACCCATCGCGTTACGTCGCGGTGCCAGCGGACCTGGAAGCCGTCTGCGTGAAGTGCCTCTCCAAGTACCCGGACCTGCGTTACCCCACCGCGCGGGCGCTCGCCGACGACCTGTCGCGCTTCCTCAAGGGCCGCGAGGTCAGCGTGCGCCGGCTCAACCCGCTCCAGCGCTTCGCCCACTGGTGCCTGCGCGAGCCGCGCGCGGCGCTGGCGACCGCGTTTGCCGCGTTTGCGGTGCTGCTTGCATGCCTGGCCGTCGCCTGGCGTTGACGCTGGCCGCGAACTGCCGAATCTCGAGCGATCCCAGAGCCAGGAAATGCCGCAAGATGCATGCCTCTCCCCGCCCGTGTATCATGCCGGGCCATCTTTTCATCCAGATCAAAGGATATATGTCGATGTCGAGCTACTTGTTCACCTCCGAATCGGTGTCCGAAGGCCATCCGGACAAGCTTGCCGACCAGATTTCCGACGCGGTGCTGGACGCGATCCTGACCCAGGACAAGCGTGCGCGCGTGGCCTGCGAAACCATGGTCAAGACCGGCGCGGCGATCGTCGCGGGTGAAGTCACGACCGATGCATGGGTGGACATCGAGTCGCTGGCCCGCAAGGTGATCAACGACATCGGCTACGACAATTCCAACGTCGGCTTCGACGGCCACACCTGCGCCATCATCAACATGCTCGGCAAGCAGTCGCCGGACATCGCGGCGGGCGTGGACGGCACCAAGAAGAAGGCGAAGAAGCCCGAGGAGATGGGCGCGGGCGACCAGGGCCTGATGTTCGGCTACGCCTGCAACGAGGCGCCCGAATACATGCCGGCGCCGATCTACTACAGCCACCGCCTGGTCGAGCAGCAGGCCAAGGTGCGCAAGAGCGGCAAGCTGAAGTGGCTGCGCCCGGACGCGAAGTCGCAGGTGACCCTGCGCTACAACGAGCCCAGCCACCAGATCGACGGCCTGGACGCGGTGGTGCTGTCGACCCAGCACGATCCGGACATCAAGCAGAAGGACCTGGTCGAGGCCGTGCGCGAGCACATCCTCAAGCCGGTGCTGCCGAAGAAGTGGATGGATGCGCTGCCGAAGAACAAGGTGCACATCAACCCGACCGGGATCTTCGTGATTGGTGGGCCGGTGGGCGACTGCGGCCTGACCGGGCGCAAGATCATCGTCGACACCTACGGTGGGATGGCCCGCCATGGCGGCGGCGCGTTCTCCGGCAAGGACCCGTCCAAGGTCGACCGCTCGGCTGCCTACGCCGCGCGCTACGTGGCCAAGAACCTGGTCGCCGCCGGCATCGCCGACAAGTGCGAAGTGCAGGTCTCGTACGCCATCGGTGTCGCGGAACCGACCAGCATCTCGGTCACCACCTTTGGCACCGGCAAGATCAGTGACGCGCAGATCGAGAAACTGATCCGCAGCCATTTCGACCTGCGCCCGTACGGCATCATCAAGATGCTCGACCTGATCCACCCGATCTACCAGCAGACCGCCGCCTACGGCCACTTCGGCCGCAAGCCCAAGAACGTCAGCTACACCGACGGCGCGGGCAAGACCCAGACTGCCACCGCATTCAGCTGGGAAAAGACCGACAAGGCCGACGAGCTGCGCAAGGCTGCCAAGCTGAAGTAAGCCGCGGGGAACCTGCCTGGCAGGTTCCTTCGCCCTCACGGACGGGCCGCGTTGCGGCCCGTTTGCTTTCCGCCCGCAGCCGCCACGCGACCTGCAGGCCCTGCACTCGATGACCTGCTTTGAAGAACCCAACCGCCACGACCCCGCCCGACTCTAGTGACGCAACCGACCCCGCACTGGCCGAGCGACTGCGCATTGCTATTGGACTGCTGGACGCGGTCGCGGCGGACCCGACGCTGCTCGATGGGCTCGATGCAGACGGCCGCAAGCGGCTGCACCAGGCCGTGGCCCGCGTGTACCACCCGGATCCGGGTGCGCGAAGGCTGAAACTCAAGGCCCTGGAGCGTGAACGCAACGCGGAGCAGATCCGGCGGGCCGATGCGCTGCTGGACAGCACAGGCATCCGCGAACTGCGCCGCCGGCCGGTGTTCACCACGCCGAACTACTTCCCGCCGCAGGGATTCGACGCGCTTGGCAACCCGCTGGCAGCCGAGCCCTCGTCCAACTCCGACGCACAGGGAAATGCTGCCCCGGCGACTGCTTCTGCCGCAGCCGCTCCCGACCCGGCGCGCGAGTCGCACGAGCTGCTGCACTGCTACGTCTGCAAGCAGAAGTACACCCATGTCCACCACTTCTACGACCAGTTGTGTCCGGCCTGCGCGGACTTCAACTTCGCCAAGCGCACGGAGCTTGCGGACCTGACCGGCCGCGTTGCGCTGCTCACGGGCGGGCGGGTCAAGATCGGTTACCAGGCGGGCATCAAGCTGCTGCGCGCGGGCGCGCGCCTGATCGTCACCACCCGCTTCCCCCGCGACTCCGCGGCGCGCTACGCGCAGGAGCCCGACTTCGGCGAATGGGCGCACCGGCTGGAAGTGTTCGGGCTGGACCTGCGCCACACGCCCAGCGTGGAAGCATTCTGCACCGAGCTCAGTGCCAAGCTGCCGCGGCTGGATTTCATCATCAACAACGCCTGCCAGACCGTGCGCCGCCCGCCGGAGTTCTATGCGCACATGATGGAAGGCGAAACCGCGGCCCTGCACGACACGCCGGAGCACTTGCGCAAGCTTCTCGGCAGCTACGAAGGCCTGCGCAGCTACACCATGTTGCCAGAGGGCGACGCTTCATCCGTGCAGTTGTCAGTCGGCAAGGACGCGCTGGCCGAAGCCGCCGGCCTGACCCGCCCGGCCGAGCTCTCGCAGATGCCCTTGCTCGCCGAGGAACTGCTGGGCCAGAAGCACCTGTTCCCCGAAGGCCGCCTCGACCAGGACCTGCAGCAGGTCGACCTGCGCGGGCGCAACTCGTGGCGCCTGCTGATGCACGAGGTGCCGTCGGTGGAGTTGCTGGAAACCCAGCTGGTCAACGCCATCGCGCCCTTCATCATCAATGCGCGGCTGAAGCCGCTGATGCTGCGCACAGGCAACCGCGACAAGCACATCGTCAACGTGTCCGCGGTCGAGGGCCAGTTCTACCGCAACTTCAAGACCACCCGGCACCCGCACACCAACATGGCCAAGGCCGCGCTGAACATGATGACCCGCACCGCGGCGGCGGATTACCACGGCGACGGCATCCACATGAACAGCGTGGACACCGGCTGGGTGACCGACGAGGATCCGGCGGAGATCGCCGCACGCAAGACCCTGGAAGAACGCTTCCACCCGCCGCTGGACATCGTCGACGGGGCTGCCCGCATCGTCGACCCGATCATCCACGGGCTGAACTCCGGCCAGCACGTCTGGGGGCAGTTCCTGAAGGACTACAAGCCAACCGATTGGTGAGCGCAACGGCAGCCAGTCGGCAGCCTGCACGCCGGCGACCCGCGGCCACTGCGCCCGGTTAATCCTTCCATCGCGATCTTGAGATATGATACCCGCGCCCTGCCGAGGGGCGCTGCAAGTCCGGCCCGCCGCAAAGGCGCAATGCCCGGAATCAGGCTCGGCAAGGTTTCACCGAACGGCGCCCGTGACTGCGAGTCCATGCCATGCGCATCGCGACTCCCGACAACGGAGCTACACATGAACGCACAGCTGAAATCCGTCCCTGACCGGGAATTCTCGACCGACGGCGACTACAAGGTTGCCGACATCACCCTGGCCGCCTTTGGTCGCAAGGAAATCGACATTGCCGAGCACGAGATGCCGGGCCTGATGTCGATCCGCCAGAAGCACGCCGCCGCCAAGCCGCTCAAGGGCGTGCGGGTGACCGGTTCGCTGCACATGACCATCCAGACCGCGGTGCTGATCGAGACCATGAAGGACGTCGGCGCCGACGTGCGCTGGGCGTCGTGCAACATCTTCTCCACCCAGGACCATGCTGCGGCCGCGATCGCCGCCACCGGCACCCCGGTGTTCGCGTGGAAGGGCGAGTCGCTGGAGGAATACTGGGATTGCACGCTGGAGGCCGTCAGCTTCCCGGGCGGCAAGGGGCCCGAGCTGGTCATCGATGACGGCGGCGACGTGACCCTGCTGATCCACAAGGGTTATGAGCTCGAGCAGGGCTCGACCTGGGTCGATGAACCCGCGGCCTCGCATGAGGAGCAGATCATCAAGAACCTGCTCAAGCGCGTAGCCAAGGAGCGCCCGGGCTTCTGGACCAACGTGGTCAAGGACTGGAAGGGCGTGTCCGAAGAGACCACCACCGGCGTGCATCGCCTGTACCAGATCGCCGAGCAGGGCAAGCTGCTGGTGCCGGCGATCAACGTCAACGACTCGGTCACCAAGTCCAAGTTCGACAACCTGTA
>JAZKHR010000070.1:2951-18368 GCA_040385305.1 Pseudomonadota bacterium | reverse complement strand
TCATCTTCGCCGGCTTGGAGGATTTGCCCAGCCGCGCCGCCACTTCGGCGACGCGCGTCTGCGTGCCCTTCGCCGCAGACGGTGCTGCTGGCTTGGCGGCCGATGCGGCCGGCGCCTGCCTGGTGACGGCTCGGGTCGCCGCCAGTTTTGGCGGGGCCTGCTTGGCGGGGGCTTTCTTCGCGGCCACCTTCGGCACCGCCTTCTGTACGGACTTGGCCGCCTTCTTCGCAGCGGGCTTCGCAGTCACGGGCGTTCCCTCGATGTCGGGAATGCGCTGGCACGGAATGCCCAGCCCGACCAGATGGCGCACCAGCGGATCGAAGCCCTTGTCGCGCGAGATGATGGTGAACGCAGCGCCCGGCTCGGCCGCCGCCAGCCGCCCGATGTAGAACGCGATGTGGAAGTCCACCGCGTCCGGCCCGCTGCCCTGGATGGCGATGTATTCCGCATCGGCGCCGAACGGCTGCAGCGCCTGCACCAGTTCCAGCATCAGCCGGGTCTGGTGCTGGCCCAGGAACACCTTGATCCGCACCGCGCCGGGTTGCAGGCGGTCCAGCGTCTTCGGCTGCACGTTCTCGAAATCGATCAGGACATAGGGCTTGGCCACGCGCTGCTCCTTGGCGTTCGTGTGCAGTCTAGCCGCAAGCCGCCAACCGCCCTGCGCGCGGAACCCGCACGCCCACCTTCGCCACGCAGCGTCCACCCACCCGCGCTAAAGTCGACAGCAGACACCTGCGGGAAATACCCATGCTGCGCATCCTCGTCCTGCTCACCGCCATCGCCATGCCGGTGGTCGGCTACCTGACCAACACCGGCACCTTCGGCCCCGACAACGGGACCATGTCGGACCGCTACCCCACCCTGCTGGTCGCCGCCGGCTACGCGTTTGCCATCTGGGGCCTGATCTTCCTGCTGGACATCGTCTACGCCGGCTGGCAACTGACCGGCACCCGCCGCAGCGACGACACGTTGAACCGCATTGCCCCGTGGGCCGCCGCCGGCTTCGCGCTGACCACGGCATGGATGCCGCTGTTCGCGATGTCGCAGTTCTGGCTGTGCCTGCTGGTGATCTTCGGCGCCACCATCTGCCTGATCCGCTGCGCGATGATCCTGTCGCTGGACCGCACTCCGCAGGAAGGCCAGTGGATGCTGGCGTGGCTGCCGCTGTCCATGCACGCCGGCTGGCTGTCGCTGGCCGCCTTCCTCAACCTGGCGCAGGTGGTCGTGGCTTACGAGCTCGCCTCCACCACCGACATGTTGCCGTGGAGCCTTGCCATCTTCGCGCTGGCCGCAGTGATGCTGCTGATGGTCAACCTGCGCATGCGCGGCAATATCGACTACGTCATCGCGGCGCTGTGGGCGCTGATCGCGGTATACGTGAAGCAGTCCGGCAGTGATCTTCCCGGCGCCCAGACCGCGGCATGGGTGGCACTGGGTATTGGCGTGGTACTGGCGCTGCAGACCGTGATCTTGCGTAGGCGCTATCCGGGCGGGCTGTTGCCGAATCCGGGGCGGGCCGCCAGCTGATCCGTCGTGAGTGGGATCGCAGGATGGCGCACCCGCGCCATCCCTCACGCGATCTTCAACACCCTGAGTGGGAGGCGTCGCCAACTGGGCAACTCCCACTGCGTTCAGCCCGCGGGAACTAGGGTGGCCCGGTGTCCACACGGAGAACCAACATGAAGAACACGATGTTCAAGCAGCTCGCCATCGCGGCCGCCCTCGGCAGCTTGACCCTTGCCGCCCCCACCGCCTTTGCCCACGACCAGGACAAGGGCCACGGCAAGCATCACGGCAAGGCGCAGAAGGACTACCGCAAGGCCGTTAACAAGGCACAGAAGGACGAGGCAAAGGCCTACAAGCGCTGGGCCAAGGGCCAGAACATCTCGCGCGAGTACGTGGACGAGCGTTACTACGTCCGCGACTACCGCGCCTACGACCTGGCCGCGCCGCCGAACGGTTACATGTGGGTGCGCCCGTATCCCGAAGACAACACCTACTACATGATCCAGCTGGCCAGCGGCCTGATCTCGCAGATCTTTGGTCGCTGATTAGAAGGCAAGATGTAGTACTCGGAGCCCCGCGGAAGCGGGGCTTTTTTTGCTAAGAACGTCGAGGCGAGCAGCGGGGCGGAACTGGCACCCTGTGGGGAAAGGTGGCTGTGAGCGAAGCGCCGCCCCGGGACAACTCGCCTCACAGCTCGCCCGCGCTGCGATCCCGGCCCTGGTCCTTGGCGCGATACAGCGCGGCGTCTGCGCGTTCGACCAGCCGCGCCGGCTCCCCGCTGGCATCAAACGTGTGCACCGCGTAGCCGGCACTGATGGTGAGCATTCCGCCCGGAGCGCCTTCATGGGGAATATGCAGGCTGCGAACGCGCTCGCACAGCGCGTCGGCGAAGCGCCCCGCGTTCTCGGCAGACAGACCGATGGAGAGGATCGCGAACTCCTCACCACCGAAGCGGGCGACGAAGTCAGACGACCGGGTGAACGACTGGTTGAGGCTTTGTGCGACCGCGCGCAACACCATGTCACCGCCCGGATGGCCGTAATGGGTATTGAACGCCTTGAAGTGATCGATATCCACAATGATCAGCGTAAGTGCGGCACCGTTCCGCCGCGCCATCTTGTCCTGGATGTCCAACTGGATGTCGAAGAAGCGGCGGTTGTGGATGCCTGTGAGGCCATCGGTCATCGCCAGAATTTCCAGGTTGCCTGCGTTCTCTTCCAGGGACCTGTTCTTGCCAATCAGCTGCTGCTCAAGCAGCATCCGCTCGGTGACGTCCTTCTGGATCCCGATGAAGTGGGTGACTTCACCACGCTCGTCGAAGATGGGTGAAATGCTGAGCTCGTTCCAGAACATCGTCCCGTCGCGCCGATAGTTGCGCAGCGTCACCAAGCAATACTCACCCGCGGCAATCGCTTCACGGACCACGGCGATCCCGGGCTGGTCACGGTCGTCACCCTGCAAGTAGCGGCAATCGATATTAGTGATTTCCTCGAATGCGTAGCCGGTCATTCGCTCGAATGCCGGGTTCACGAATATCAGCGGATTAGTGCCATTCCTCAGCTCCGAGATGGTGATGCCATCGCGGGAATCGAGGACGGCCTGCTTGAGGATTTCGAGAATCATCTGGCATCACCCCGTGGAAACACAGGAAGGAACGACCTTGTCGCGGTATCCCGCGCTCAGGAATGACTCCATGTCAGGCGTGCAGGGATGCACCTGGCCGGTTTGGCCCAGTGTGCGCGCTCCGGAGCGGTCCTGTTGCATGTACTAATTGTTTAGTACTAAGATCGCCGTACATCCTGCGGACGTGCCCATGCCCACACCCAACCCCACCGAAGGCGAACTCGCCATCCTGCGCGTGCTGTGGTCGCGCAAGACGGCCATGACCGTGCGTGAAGTGCATGCCGAGCTCTCGAAGAACAAGGACACCGCCTACACCACGGTGCTGAAGATGTTGACCATCATGGCCGACAAGGGCCTGGTGCAGCGCGACGAGTCCGAGCGCAGCCACACCTACCTGGCGGTGGACGCGGAACCTGTCGTCCAGCGTTCACTGGTGAAGGATCTTGTCCGGCGCGCGTTTTCGGGATCGGCGATGACGCTGGTGCAGCGCGCACTGGACGACGACACCGCCACCGTCGAGGAACTCGACCAGATCTCGAAGCTCATCGCGCAAGCCAAGGCGAAGCGGAAGCGTTGATGGACGTGATAGCGCTACTGCCGTGGAAATTCGCGCCCGCATTGGCGACGGCGCTCCTGCACTCGCTGTGGCAGGGCGCGCTGCTGGCGCTGGTTGCGGCCATCGCGCTGGGCGCGTTGTCGCAACGCAACGCCGCCACGCGCCACACGGTGGCGATGGGCGTGTTGACCGCGATGGTGCTGGTGCCGCTCGCCACGTTCGTGCGATTGCTGCGCGCACCCGCGGCAGCACTGGACGCCGGCTGGCTGCCCGCGCTGACGCCACCGCAACTCGACGCCGCCACCGGGCAATTCGTGCAGCAGTCCAACCCGGTCGCGGCCGTGCTGGCCCTGGTGTGGTTGTGCGGCGTCGGCCTGATGCTGCTGCGGCGCTTTGGTGGATGGCGGATGCTGGCGGCACTGGATCGCAAGCAGTGCACGGGTTTGCCCGCCGAATGGCAACAGCGTTTCGAGACCCTGCGCGCTGCGATGGGCGTGACCCGACGCGTGGCGGTGCGCCTCTCGAGCGAGGTCGTCGGGCCCTTCACCGCGCGCCTGCTGCGGCCAGTGATCTGGCTGCCGCTGTCGTTGCTGGCGCAGCTGCCGCGCGAGCAGGTGGAAGCATTGCTCGCCCACGAACTGGCGCACATCGCGCGCATGGACTGGCTGTGGAATGGCCTGCAGTGCGTGCTGGAATCGTTGCTGTTCTTCCACCCCGCGGCATGGTGGCTGGGCCGGCGCATCCGCCAGGAACGCGAACACGCTTGCGACGATCGTGCGGTGGCGGTTTGCGGGGACGCCATCGCACTGGCCGAGGCCCTCGAGCAACTCGAGCGGCATCGGCATCACCTCCCGCAACTTGCACTTGCAGCCCAAGGAGGCTCACTCATGAAACGCATCACCCGATTGTTGGCGGCACCCCCTGCGCGTGCGCGCTGGGGCGCCGCCATCGGCACCGGCGCGCTGGTGGTCGCCGGCGCGCTGTTGTTCACCCAGCTTGGCGTGGCCAACCAGGGTCGACACGGCATCCGCATCACCTCCAGCACCGACGGCGCGCTGGCGCCGGGCGACAGCCGCGAGATCTCCGCCCATGGCAAGGACGGCTGGCGCCATTACACCGTGGCCGTGGACAAGCAAGGCAAGACAACGGAAACCCTCAAGGTCGACGACAAGCCTGCGCCAGTGACTGCCGAAACCCGGCGTTGGGCCGAGGACATCCTCCGCGGAAGCACCCCGCCGCCGCCGCCGGTTCCACCCGCGCCTCCCCCGCCGCCGCTGCCTGGCGAACTACCGCTGCCGCCATTGCCGCCCCCGCCGCCGGACATCCGCGACCTTGCGATGTTCAAAGACCTGATGCAACGCGTCGCCGCCGATCCGGGCGTGATCGCCAGGCTGGGCAGGCCCGCGGTGATTGCATCCAAGGACGTGGACGGCCACATCAAGATCGGCAACGGTGCGCAGCCCGATGGCGACGCCGACCTCCGCTTCACCCTGCGCGGACCGAAGGGCCAGGCCGACGTGCATGTGGATGCGCAGCTGACCGAAGGCGAATGGTCGATGGACCGCGTCGACTTCCAGAGTGCCGTGCGCTGAGTTTTTTTGCCCCGAAGTACTAACCCTTTAGTAGAAAAGCAATCGTAGACAACCGCGGCGCTGCCGCCAACCCAAGGACTGCACATGATCAAGCGCCACCTGCTCACCATCGCACTCTCTCTGTGCGTGCTCCCCGCCTTCGCCCAGAACGGGCCCAAGCCCGTACCCACCGACGCCGCCACGCGCAAGGCGGTGATTGCCGAACTGTCCTCCCAGCTCAAGGCGAATTACGTGTTTCCGGATGTAGCCGACAAACTCGCCGCCTCGCTTGCCGCCAAGGAAGCCGGCGGCGGCTATGCCCAAGCCAAGGACAGCGAGGCCTTTGGCGATGCCTTGACCGAAGACCTGCGCGCGCTCGGCAACGACGGCCACTTCGTCGTCCGCTACGACCCGGAGTTTCGCGCCCGGCCCGTGGACGTGGCACCTGATGCGGCATCGCTCGCAGCCATGCAGGAGGAAATCGCCAGCCGCGGCTTCGGCATCGACAGCGCCAGGCGCCTGCCCGGCAATGTCGGTTATCTCGAATTGCGCGGGTTCGGGCCGACCGCCATGGTCGGCGCGGCGATCTCTGGCGCCATGACCATGCTGTCCGGCACCGATGCGCTGATCCTGGACCTGCGCCGCAACGGCGGTGGCGAACCCGAGACCGTCGCCTACCTGATGAGCCACTTCTTCGCGCAAGGCGACGAACGCCATCTCAACGACCTGTACTTCCGCGCCGGTAACAAGACGCGCCAGTACTGGACCATCCCCAGCGTCGGGCCGCGTTACACCCGCCCGGTGTACGTGCTGACATCGGGGCGCACCTTCTCCGGTGGAGAAGAATGCGCCTACGACTTCCAGACCCAGAAGCGCGCGAAGATCGTCGGCGAGAAGACCGGCGGCGGCGCCAACCCCGGCGACGGTTACGCCATCGGCAGGGGCTATGCCGCGTTCATCCCCAATGGCCGCGCCATCAACCCGATCACCAAGACCAACTGGGAGCACGTGGGCGTGGTCCCGGACATCGCGGTGCCCGCCGCGGATGCGCAGAGAGTGGCGCATGCGGCGATCCTGCGCGAGCTTATCGCGGCGACGAAAGATGCGGATGAGAAGGCGGAATTGCAGGACACCCTGAAGGATGTCGAAGCGGGCAAGGTTGAGGTGCCGGTGTACGCGAAGCGTTGAGGTCGCTGGATGGCGTTGTCAGCCGCCCCCGCCAAGCGGGGGCGGCACGTCGTAGTTCATCACCGGCAACGACAAGCCGGAGGCGGGGGAGCGGTCGGCGTTTAGTCGGGTAGGAGAGCAAAGTGCGCTGGGGTGGTGAAAGCAGTCTCACCCTTCAAAATCTTGCGGGTATCCTGGTCCCTTGCATTGGGGGTACCAGATGTCTTTCGACTTTGAACTCGACCGTGCGGTTCGCCTTGCCGCGTTCAAATGGCTGGACATGCAAAGAGCCATGCTTGGCGATGTACTGCCGAGATCAATTCTTGAAGCGGGATTTGAGTTCAATGGGACTCAAGTGCCCATCGTAGGTCCGCAAGGAATATTCAAGCCGAAGGTTTTGCCAAGAATCCCGCTATCCATAACGACCATCCCCGGCGGACCATACGACGATGATCTTCGTGATGGAGCGTCAGTAATCCTCTACCGCTACCGTGGCACCGATAAGAACCATCACGAGAATATCGGCGTACGTCTCGCGTACGAAACTCAAACTCCGCTCGTCTACTGCTATCGAGTCATGCCCGGCAGCTACGTGGTTTCGTATCCGGTATTCGTATGCGGAGATCGGCCAGGACAGCTGACGTTTGACATCCAACTCGATGATGAAATTGGTCTTGCCAAGTATGCCAATACTTCTCTAGAAACCTTTCAGGTTGAAGAGACAACGCTACATCGGCGGTACATCACCACTACAGCAAAGAAGCGCCTCCATCAGGTAGCTTTTCGTGAGCGGGTCCTCAGGGCTTACGAAACTCGCTGTGCACTCTGCAGACTTCGACACGGCGCATTGCTGGATGCGGCACACATCATCCCCGACGGCGAGCCCGATGGAAGTCCTGAGGTTTCGAATGGGCTTTCGCTCTGCAAGATTCATCACGCGGCATACGATCTGAGCTATTTGGGAATCACTCCAAAATACAAAGTTGAGGTGCGGATCGACCTACTCGAAGAAATTGATGGGCCCATGCTTCAACATGGAATCAAGGCACTGCACGGCCAACCGATAGCTCTGCCCAAAGCGCGCAAAGATCGGCCATCCTCCACACGACTTGAAGTGAGATTCGAGAAATTCCTAGAAACGAATCGCTCTGACTAGCTCATCCGAAAAAAAAGGCCGCCACTGGCCGCCTTTTTTTTACCCTTCTCCCTCCCTTCGGGCACCGGCCCGGTCCACCGGCCTGCATGCCGGTGGGCGTTCGCAGGCTCGCAGCTGCGCTGCTCGAAAGCCCCGCTCACCCCCGCAAGTGGGTCGGGAAGAGCCAATCAAACCCCCAATGGATTCGGCTTCTCCGCATCCAGCTTGTAAAGCTTGATCGCCCGCGCAACATCCTTCCCTGTCAGCTTCCCATCAGCCGCCAACGCAGCCACCGCCGCGTGGGCGACGGCGAAGCGGTCCACCTCGAAATGCCTGCGCAAGTTCGCGCGGGTGTCGCTGCGGCCGTAGCCGTCGGTGCCGAGCACGCTGTAGCGCATGGGCACGTATTCGCGGATCTGGTTGGGGAACGCGCGGACGTAGTCGGTGGCGACGATGGCGGGGCCCTGGCGGCCTTCCAGTTGCTGGGTGACCCATGGCTTGCGCGGGGTCTTGGCTTCGGGGTGCAGGCGGTTCCAGCGCTCGGCGTCGACGCCGTCGCGGGCCAGTTCGTTGAAGCTGGGGCAGGACCACAGGTCTGCCTTGATGCCGAAGTCAGCATCCAGCAAATCCGCTGCCGCAATCACCTCGCGCAGGATGGTGCCGCTGCCCATCAGCTGCACGCGCAGTTCGCCCTTCTTGGGCTTGCCGCCGTCCTTGAGCAGGTACATGCCCTTGATGATGCCCTCGGCGCTGCCCTCGGGCATTTCCGGGTGGGCGTAGTTCTCGTTCATCAGGGTGATGTACCAGTACTCGTCGCGCTGCTCGGCCATCATCCGCTGCATGCCGCGCTGGACGATGGTCACGACTTCATAGGCAAACGTGGGGTCGTAGCTGCGCACGTTGGGGATGAAGCTGGCCTGCACCTGGCTCTGCCCATCCTCGTGCTGCAGGCCTTCGCCATTGAGGGTGGTGCGGCCGGCGGTGGCGCCCAGCAGGAAGCCGCGCGCGCGCATGTCGCCGGCCTGCCACGCGGAGTCGCCGATGCGCTGGAAGCCGAACATCGAGTAGTAGATGTAGAACGGCAACATCGCCAAATCGTTGGTGCTGTAGCTGGTGGCCAGCGCCAGCCAGCTGGAGAACGCGCCGGCTTCGGTGATGCCTTCCTCCAGCACCTGCCCGGCCGAGTCCTCGCGGTAGAACATCAGCTGGTCGGCATCCACCGGCTTGTACTTCTGGCCCTGCGGCGCATAGATGCCGAGCTGCCGGAACAAGCCTTCCATGCCGAAGGTGCGCGCCTCGTCGGCCACGATGGGCACGCAGCGCGGGCCGATGACCTTGTCGCGCAGGATGATGTTGAGCATCTGCACGAAGGCCATGGTGGTGCTGATCTCGCGCTCGGCGCTGCCTTTCAGCAGGCGCTCGAAGACCTCGAGCTTCTGCACCTCCAGTTGCTGCGTCGCCTTCTGCCGGCGCTGCGGCAGGTAGCCACCCAGCCTGGCGCGGCGCTCGCGCATGTACTCCATTTCCGGGGACTTTTCGTCCGGGCGGAAGAACGGCACCGCACCGTCCTTGAACTGGTCGTCGTCGATGGGCAGCTTGAAGCGGTCGCGGAACGTGCGCAGGGCATCGTCGTCGAGTTTCTTGGTCTGGTGGCTGGGGTTCAGCGCCTCGCCCGCCGCGCCCATGCCGTAGCCCTTGACCGTCTTGGCCAGGATCACGGTGGGCTGGCCCACGGTCTTCACCGCGTTGTCGTAGGCGGCATGCACCTTGTGCGGATCATGCCCACCGCGGTTGAGGCGCCAGATGTCGTCGTCGCTCATGTTGGCGACCATCGCCGCGGTCTCCGGATACTTGCCGAAGAAATGCTCGCGGGTGTACGCGCCGCCGAAGGCCTTGCAGTTCTGGTATTCGCCGTCGACGGTTTCCATCATCAGCTTCTTCAGCTGGCCCTGCGTGTCCTTGGCCAGCAGCGCATCCCAATAGCCGCCCCACACGGTCTTGACCACGTTCCAGCCGGCGCCACGGAAGCCGCCTTCCAGTTCCTGGATGATCTTGCCGTTGCCGCGCACCGGGCCGTCCAGCCGCTGCAGGTTGCAGTTGACGACGAAGATGAGGTTGTCCAGGCCTTCGCGGCCGGCCACCGAGATCGCGCCGAGCGATTCGGGCTCGTCGGTTTCGCCGTCGCCCAGGAAGCACCACACCTTGCGGTCGGTTTTCGGCATCAGCCCGCGCGCTTCCAGGTACTTCCAGCTGCGCGCCTGGTAGATCGCGGCGAGCGGGCCCAGGCCCATGCTGACGGTGGGCGTCTGCCAGAAATCCGGCATCAGCCACGGATGCGGATAGCTGCTGATGCCACGGCCGTCGACCTCGCTGCGGAAGTTGTCCAGCTGCGATTCGCTGATGCGCCCTTCCAGGAACGCACGCGCATAGATGCCCGGCGAGCTGTGGCCCTGGATGTACAGCAAATCACCCGGGTGGTCCGCGCTGGGCGCGCGCCAGAAGTGGTTGAAGCCGACGTCATACAGCGTTGCGCTCGATGCAAAGCTGGCGATGTGTCCGCCCAGTTCGCCCGGCTTGCGGTTGGCGCGCACCACCATCGCCATGGCGTTCCAGCGGATCATCGAGCGGATCTTCCACTCCATGTGCGCGTCACCGGGGAACGCGGGCTCCAGGTGGGTCGGGATGGTGTTGATGTAGTCGGTGGTGGGCGCGAACGGCAGGTGCGCGCCGGCCCGGCGGGTCAGCTCCACCATGCCTTCCAACAACTGGTGCGCGCGGCCGGCGCCGTCGTGGTCGATGACCGCCTTGATCGATTCGATCCACTCCCGTGATTCGGTGGGATCGGGATCGTTCTGCAGCATCTCGTTGAGCCAGTTCATCGCGCGCTCCGGGGCGCCGGGCGTTCCGGCGGTCAGTGGGAGCCTGAGTCTAGCAAGCGTTCCGGTCGCCTCGATGCTGCGGTGCAGCTCGGTGCAGGAATTACCCGGGTGTTTTTCCTTCGGCCAGCATGGCGGTCCGGATCTGCGCTTCCACGGCGGCAATTGCGGTCATGTTGACCACCCGGCGCGAGGAAGACGACGGGGTCAGGATGTGCGCTGGCTGGTCCAGGCCCATCAGGATCGGGCCAATGGCCACGCCTCCGGTGGCGACCCGGATCAGGTTGTAGCCGATATTGGCGGCGTCCAGGTTGGGCATCACCAGCAGGTTGGCGCGACCCTTGAGCCGCGTGTTGGGGAAGATGCGGCGGCGCAGTTCCTCGTCCCAGGCGGTGTCCGCCATCATCTCGCCGTCGATTTCCAGCTTGGGCTGGCGCTGGCGGATGATCTCGTACGCACGACGCATCTTGGACGCGCTGCCGTCCTGGTGGCTGCCGAAGTTGGAATGCGACAGCAATGCGACCTTGGGCTCGATGCCGAACAGTTTCAAGCGATAGCTGGCCATCAAGGTGGCCTCGGCGATCTGTTCCGCCGACGGATCCAGCTGCACGTGGGTATCCACGAAGAACCAGGCGCCGTCGTCGTTGATCACCCCGGTCATCGCCGCGGTGCCGCTGACACCGGGCGAGAAGTCGAAGATGCTGCGCAGGTAGCCGAGCTTCTTGTGGTAACGCCCGACCAGGCCACAGATCATGGCGTCGGCTTCGCCGCGCTCCACCATCAGCGAGGCGATCAGCGTGGGCCTCGAACGCAGCAGGTTACGCGCCGCATCCGGGGTCACCCCGCGACGTTCGGTCAGCGCGTGGTACTGCTGCCAGTAATCGTCGAAACGCGGGTCGTCGCCGATGTTGGTCAGCTCGAAATCAACGCCCGCTCTCATGCGCAGGCCGAGCTTGGCGATGCGGGTCTCGATCACGTCGGGGCGGCCGATCAGGATCGGGAAGGCCAGCCCTTCATCGATCACCGTCTGCACCGCCTGCAGCACAGTGCGTTCCTCGCCCTCGGCATACACCACGCGCTTGCGGTCGCTGCGCGCACGCTCGTACACCGGCTTCATCATCAGGCTGGTGCGGTAGATGAACTGGCTCAGTTTTTCCCTGTACGCATCGAGGTCCACGATGGGCCGCAGCGCGATGCCGGACTCCATCGCCGCTTTGGCCACCGCCGGTGCCAGCATGGTCAGCAGGCGCGGGTCGAACGGGCGCGGGATCAGGTACTCGGGGCCGAACTTGGGTACTTCGCCGGCATACGCGCTGCCAAGGTCGGAGGCTTCCTTGCGCGCCAGCGCGGCGATCGCACGCACGCATGCGAGCTTCATCGCCTCGTTGATCTCGGTCGCCCCCGCGTCCAGCGCGCCGCGGAAGATGTAGGGGAAACACAGCGCGTTGTTGACCTGGTTCGGATAGTCGCTGCGGCCGGTGGCGATGACGCAATCCGGCCGCACCGCCTTGGCGTGTTCCGGCAGGATCTCCGGATAGGGATTGGCCAGCGCCAAAATGATCGGGCGCTCCGCCATGGTGGCCACCATCTCCGGCGTCAGCACGCCGCCGGCGGACAGGCCAAGGAAGATGTCGGTGCCATGCATGATGTCTGCAAGCGTGCGCTTGTCGGTGTCGCGCGCGTAGCGCTGCTTGTCCGGATCCATGTTGCCGCGTCCGGTGTAAAGGACGCCGTCGCGGTCCACCGCCAGGATGTTTTCGGGACGCATGCCCAGCGCCACCAGCATGTCGAGGCAGGCAATGCCCGCCGCGCCCGCGCCTGCAGTCGCAAGCTTCACTTCCTCGACCTTCTTGCCGGTTACTTCGAGGGCGTTGAGCACGGCGGCGCCGACGATGATGGCGGTACCGTGCTGGTCGTCGTGGAACACCGGGATGTTCATCCGCTCGCGCAACTTGCGCTCCACGATGAAGCACTCCGGCGCCTTGATGTCCTCGAGGTTGATGCCGCCGAAGGTCGGTTCCAGCGAGGCGATGATGTCGACCAGCTTGTCGGGGTCGCGCTCGTTGATCTCGATGTCGAATACGTCAATGTCCGCAAACTTCTTGAACAGCACGCCCTTGCCTTCCATCACCGGCTTGCTGGCCAGCGGCCCGATGTCGCCCAGGCCCAGCACCGCGGTGCCATTGGTGACCACGGCCACCAAGTTGCCGCGCGCGGTCAGGCTGCTGACTTCGTTGGGATCGGCGACGATCGCCTCGCACGCATAGGCCACGCCCGGCGAGTACGCCAGGGCGAGATCACGCTGGGTGATCATCGGCTTGGTCGCGCTGATCTTGATCTTGCCCGGCGGCTGCAGGCGGTGGTACTCGAGCGCGGCCTCTTTCAGGTCATTGGCGGCGGCTTCTTGCTGGTCGGTCATCGGGCGACGCCACGGATGCGGGCCGATGATTCTAGCGGCATCGGCCGGCGGGCCAGCAGCGCGTCTGCGCGGCGGGTCAGATGTCGGTCACGCTGTCGCCATCGACGATCTTGTCCAGCCGGATCCGGTTGGCGAACAGCGAAAACGCCAGCATTCCCGCCAGCCCATTGGCGCGCTCCACCCACTGCGGCAACCACCGGGGCGGCAGCAGGTCGCCGCTGTCGAACAGCGGCTCGAAGCGCTGCACGTCGGCCAGGGTCATCTTGCCGGCGAACAGCATCCGGCACAGGCGCAACTTGCCGTGCTTCAGCGCCCAGCGGAAGAAGGTGTGTACCCCGATCAGCCCGCGCAGGTACACGGTGTCCTTGGTGAACGCCGCCCCGCCTGTGGTGGGCACCCCGCGGAACACGCGCTGCGCGGAGGTGAAGCTTTCCACCTCGTTCTGGCCGGCATCCAGGAAGTAGCGGAATACCTGCAGGAAGTCCGCGCCTTCCAGCGCCATCGCCACCGCCTCGATGCGCAGGCTGACCCGCTTCATGCGTTCGATGTCGATGCTGCCGGTGATCTGCTCGGCAAAGGTGGCCAGGCCTTCCTGGGTGGCGGTGGTGCGCGGCGACGACAGCGACATGCTGGGCAGTACGATCTGCTGCTGGCCGTTGAGCGCGGTCAGCGAATGCACGAAGGCTTCGTGCTGCAGCAGCTGGTGGCGGTCGTAGTCGGAGAATGCGGCACCCGCGCGCAGGCGGATGCGGTTGGGGCCGGCCGCGGCCTTGGCGATCAGGTCCGGGTCCAGCACCACGGTGATCACCCGCGCATCGAAATAGTCATCGAGCGCAGCCTGCAACTGCATGCCGAGCGAGGTCGCCGAGATCGCCACCTGCTCGGACGGCGCCAGCAGTTCGCGGTCCAGTTCGTTGGCGATGGCGATGAAATGGCCGGCGGCCTCGCGGGTGGTGGCGCCGCCCGGCAGGGTGTGGTCGGGCTTGCCGAACAACGCCACTGAAAATTCGGTGACCCTTGGCGTGCCGAGGTTCTCCAGCAGTTCGGCCGCCACCGCCCAGCTGCGCGCGGACTCGATCAGGTAGATGCCCAGCGGGTGGCCAGGGTCCGCCGCGGCCACGATGGCCTCAAACTCGCGGCGCTCGTCGCTGAAGTCGTGCTTCGGATACACGTGGTCGGGCAGCCGCGCCTGGCCGCGCGCGTGGGCGGCCAGGAATTCCTGCTGCTCGCTGGCGGGCCAGCTGACCAGGCTGAGCAGGCGGATGGCCCGCGCGGCCTTCGCCATGCGCGCATCCAGCGCAGCGTGATGGGCGATGTCAGGCTTCATCGTGGTGTTCGTCGCGGCGATCGTCGCGCCCCTTGCGCTGCGGCCTGCCCGGCGCGGTGGCATCGGCTTTCTGGGCGAGCCTGATGGCCAGCTTGTCCGCCGCGCCCGCGACCTCGTCGCGCAGCTTGAAGAAATTGGCAACGCGATTGGCTTCCAGCGCGCCGCCCGCGATCGCCGCGCGCACCGCGCAGCCGGGCTCGCGTTCATGCTTGCAGTCGCGGAAGCGGCACTGGGCCGCCGCCGCCTCGATGTCGGCAAAACTTTCGGCTACGGCTTCCTCGCCGGTCGGCTTCAGTTCGCGCATGCCGGGGGTATCGATCAGGCACGCGCCGGATGGCATCGCGATCAGCGCGCGGTGGGTTGTGGTGTGGCGGCCGCGGTCGTCGCTCTCGCGCACCGCGCCGGTCTTCATTTTCAGGGCGCCCAACAAGGTATTGCTGAGGGTGGACTTGCCGGCACCGGAACTGCCCACCAGCACCACGCTCTGGCCGGTGCCCAGCCACGGTTGCAGGGCCTGCACGCTGGCGTGGTCCTTGGCGTTGACGGCCAGCACCGGCACCTCGAGCGCGCGCAGTTCTTCCAGCGCCGCATCGATTTCCACGCCCTCGCGGTCGGCCTTGGTCAGTACCACCACGGGCTGCACGCCACTGCCGGCCACCAGCATCAGGTAGCGCTCGATCCGGCGCGGGTTGTAGTCCGCGTCCAGCCCGCACACCACGAACACGGTGTCGATGTTGGCGGCGATCACCTGCTGCTTGTAATGCTCGCCGGCGGCGCCGCGCTTGATCGCGGAGAACCGCGGCAGCAGCGCGACGATGCGCAGTGCGTTCGGCGCTTCGCCCTCGATGGCCACCCAGTCGCCCACCGCCGGTCGGGATTCCGGGGTGCTCTCGCCCTGCCGGTAACTCCCGGCGCGCTGCCATTCCGGCAAAGACTCCGCGCGGTGCGAGGCCTCCACGGACTCCGCCACCAGGTAGCCGCTTCGATGCTGCTCGGCAATCCGCGCCGGCCGCGCTTCGGGGTGTTCGGCAAGGACCATGGCCCAGTCCGTCGGCAGCGCATCGGGCGACCAGCGCCAGCCGATGGATTGCAGGGGGGTCATGCTTGGGATTGGGCGGGCATGTCGGGATTCTAACCATCGTGGCCGAGGTTTCGCGCCGTGGTGCTGGGTGGCTGGGGGAGGGCTCGCCGCTCAGGCTCCGATGCGCGGGCGCGCGCCGTCCATGGCGCGCTCGAG
>JAZKHR010000070.1:0-2941 GCA_040385305.1 Pseudomonadota bacterium | reverse complement strand
CCCCCCCCCCCCCCCCCCCCCCCCCCGCCAGCCCCCCCCTTCTCGCCTTCCTTGCAAGAAGCGTCGAGACCGCATCGCGAAATTCTCCAGGCGACGGCGAGACCGTCGGGTGTTTCGCGTAGCGGCATTTCGAGCCGCGCAGCGAAATACCCGGCGGTAGGCGCCGTCGCCGCGACTCACCCCGAGCACCGGCCCGAACGGCCCCAATGCGCCAACGTTTCCGCTAGGCTTGCCGCTCAATTTCCCGGCCCGCCCCGCACGATGTCCCCGCCGCCCCTGAAAACCCGCGAACGCCTGTCCGAAGTCCGCTATGAAATCCGCGGCGAACTCGCCCGCCGCGCCCGCGAACTGGAAGCCCAGGGGCGCAGCCTGATCAAGCTCCACATCGGCAACCCCGGCGCATTCGGTTTCCGTGCGCCGGAAGCATTGCAGCGCGCCATCGCCGACCACATCGACAAGACGGATCCCTACACCCACCAGCAGGGCATGCCGGAAGCGCGCGAAGCCATCGCCCGCTTCCACAAGGCGCGCGGCACGCCCAACGCCTCGCCGGAACGCGTGTTCATCGGCAACGGCGTCAGCGAGTTGATCGACCTCAGCCTGCGCGCCCTGCTCAATCCCGGCGACGAAGTGCTGCTGCCGTCGCCCGACTACCCGTTGTGGAGCGCGGCCACCATCCTCAACGACGGCCGCCCCGTCTATTACCGCTGCGACGCGGCTGACGGCTTCCTGCCCGATCCCGACCAGATCGAATCGCTGGTGTCGCCGCGTACCCGCGCCATCGTGCTGATCAATCCCAACAATCCCACCGGCGCCAACTACCCGCGCGAATTGCTGGAGCGCATCGTCGCCGTTGCCGCACGGCATGGCCTGCTCTTGATGTCCGATGAAATCTACGACGGCATCCTCTACGACCAGCACCAGTTCCAGCCGCTGGCGCCACTGGCCGGCGAGCTGCCCTGCCTGAGCTTCGGCGGGCTGTCCAAGGTGCACCGGGCGTGCGGCTGGCGCGTGGGCTGGGCTGTGCTGAGCGGCGATCCGCTGGCCAGCGGCGACTTCCACCACGCCATGGACCTGCTCGGCGCGCTGCGCCTGTGCGCCAACGTGCCGGGCCAGTTCGCCATCGAACAGGCGCTGCATGGCGAGGACACCATCACGCCCCTGCTCACGCCCGGCGGCCGCCTCCATGAAACCCGGCGCGCGCTGATCGAAAGTTGCGAGGCAAGCGAACACCTGTCCCTGGTTGCACCGCATGGCGCGCTCTATGGATTCCCCGGCGTGGTGGGCGATGCCGCGCACGGCTTCGACGACCATGCGTTCGCGCTGGAGATGCTGGAAACCGAGGACGTGCTGATCGGCCCGGGCGGCAGCTTCAACGTGCCCTACCGCAACCATTTCCGGGTCACCCTGCTGCCGGAAGCGCCGGTGCTGCGCGAAGTGTTCGCGCGCATCGACCGCGTGCTGTCGCGCCGCGCCGATGCCGCCGTGCGCCAGCGCAGCGCCGTGGCCTGAGTGCACGTGCACGCGCCGCTGACGTATCTCGCCCTCGGCGACAGCTACACCATCGGCGAAGGCGTCGAACCCGACGGACGCTGGCCGATGCAGCTGGCGCAGGCGCTGCGTGCGGGCGGCATCTACATCGAAGATCCCCGCATCATCGCCACCACCGGCTGGACCACCGACGAACTGTGCACGGCGATGGATGCCGAGGAGCCGCTTGGCACGTGGGATTTCGTGTCCCTGCTGATCGGCGTCAACGACCAATACCGCGGGCGCAACCTGGACGATTACGTCGGCGAGTTCAACCGCCTGCTGCAGCGTGCGATTGCGCTGGCGGCCGGGCGCGCGAACCGCGTGCTGGTGCTGTCGATCCCGGACTGGGGCGTGACCCCGTTCGCGCGGGACAGTGGCCGCGACCTGCAGCAGATCACCGACGAACTGGAGGCTTACAACGCCGCCGCGCGCGGACTGTGCGTTGCCCATGGCGTGGCTTTTGTCGACATCACCCATGTCTCGCGCGAGCGCGGCGGCGAAGCAGGAATGCTGGCCGATGATGGACTGCATCCCTCTGGGGCGATGTACACGGAATGGACGGGCCTGGCATTGCCAGCAGCAAATCTCATGCTGCAAAACACCTGATGTAACAAGCACAGGCGTGGGCCGCATGTCGCGGGCGACCTTCGGCGACATGGATGTCGCCGATGAGCCTACATGGACGTATTCACGGCGTGTCGCACGCGGCGTGCGGGCCGCGCATGTGCCTCGATATGGCCAGCACGGTTGAAATGGGGTCAGAGTGAAGTTTTGCGCCGGGCTTCTTCGCGCAAATCAAACCTGATCGGCGCAAAATTCACCCTGAACCCATTTCACTCCCCGGAACCCCATGTCCCTCGACCCCACCACCCGCGCCCGCATCGACACGCTGCTGGCCAGCAATCCCGTCGTCCTGTTCATGAAGGGCAACCCGCGCGCACCACAGTGTGGGTTCTCGGCCAAGGCGATCGGCGCGCTGGATGCGACCGGCGTGGCCTATGCGCACGTGGACGTGCTGTCGGACCCGGAAATCCGCGAAGGCATCAAGGCCTACGGGGACTGGCCGACCATCCCGCAGCTCTACATCGGCGGCGAACTGGTGGGCGGCAGCGACATCATCCTGCAGATGGCCGGCAGCGGTGAACTGCATGGCGCCCTCGGCCTGCCGCCGCCGGACCGCACCCCGCCGGCCATCACCATCACCGATGCCGCCGCCGCGATGCTGCGCACCGCCATCGATGATGCCGGCGATGGTTACGCGCTGCAGCTCGAGATCGACAACGCCTTCAACGCCCGCCTGCAACTTGCGCCGCGCGACGACACCGCCATCGCCAGCGAATCAAACGGCATCCGCGCCCAGTTCGACCTTGCCAGCGCGCAGCGCGCGCGCGGGCTGTCCATCGACTGG
>JAZKHR010000069.1:0-40205 GCA_040385305.1 Pseudomonadota bacterium | reverse complement strand
AACGACCAGCCCGAGCATGCGCGCGGCCTGGTCAAGCTGCTGCGCGAGTTCGACCGCCGCGTGCAGATGAAGGACGCGGCAAAGGTCAACCTGATCCCGTTCAACCCGTTCCCCGGCACCCGCTTCGCGCGGCCCACCGACGAAGCCATCCGCGCGTTCCAGAAGCAGCTCAACAACGCGGGCATGATTGCTCCGGTGCGACGTACCCGCGGGGACGACATCGACGCCGCCTGCGGCCAGCTCAAGGGCCAGGTGCTTGACCGCACGCGACGCTCCGCCGATCACCGCAAGCGCTTGCTTGCGGAGAGTCAGCAGCACGACAGCCAACGCTTCGATGGAGTGTCCGGTGCGGCATGAGGCGCGCCTCCTGCTGGTGAGCGCCTGCCTGGTGGCGGGCGGGTGCAGCAAGCTGGAACGGCTGAGCATCGTGAAGCCGACCGCCGAGCGTGGCGACTACACCCAGGTCGCGCCGACCTACGATGTCAGCGACAAGGGCCGCACCCACACCGCGATGGCGGCAGGCGAACAGCTGGCCTCTGCCAACGAACTGTTCCGCGGCGGCAAGCTGGCGCAGGCCGAACAGCAGGCCAAGCGCGCGCTCAAGTCCAATCCGCGTCTGGGTGACGCCCACCTGCTCTTGGCCATGGTCGCCGACTCGCGCGGCGATGATGCCGCCACCGGCCGTCACTACGAACAGGCCGTGGCCCTCGCACCGGCCAACGGGATGTACGCCAACAACTACGGCGCATGGCTGTGCGGGAACGGCCGCGCCGTGGAGTCGCTGGCCTGGTTCGACCGGGCCCTGGCTGATCCTGCATACCCCACCCGCGCCGCGGCTTTCGCCAACGCCGGGAGCTGCTCGCGCGATGCCGGCCAGTCGGCGCGCGCGGAAGCGAATTGGCGGCAGGCGCTGGCGCTGGATTCCGTCAATGTTCCCGCGTTATCCGGCATGGCTGACCTGCAGTTCCGCAGCGGGCGTTACCTGGACGCTCGCGCATTCGCCGAGCGCTGGCTCGCGGTATCGCCTGGCGATGCCAACGGCCTGAGACTTGCGCTCCAGATCGAGCAGAAACTAGGCGACAACGTCGCCGCCCAGCGTTATCTTGCACGCCTGCAGGCGCTTTCCCCCGGAACCACTACGGCCCCACGCGCGCAATGACCGCCTCTGCCTTCGATCCTACCAACCACGCCCTGGACGGTTGCGGCCAGCGCCTGCGAAAGGCGCGGGAGAATGCGGGGCTGAGCATCGATGACGTGGCAGCCCGCCTGCACATGCCTGGCCGGGTAGTGCGCTCGCTTGAGGCGGAAGACTGGTCCCGATTGGGCGCGCCTGTGTTCGTGCGCGGCCAGGTCCGCAGTTATTCCCGACTGCTCGGCTTGACCACGGCGCCGATGATGGCCGCCCTGACCGATGTCGGACCGGTGGAGCCGTCGCACCTGGTCAGCCGCACGCATACGCCACGCGCGCAGTGGTGGGCGGAGCAGATCGGACGCAAGCTTGTCTACATCATCCTGACACTCTCCCTGGCGGTGCCTGCCTGGGTTGCCACCAGCCAGCACTTGGCGGGCGAGGGCAGTTCCGCGCCATTGGACATCGTGCCGGTAGATGCGCGCAGCGGCGCTCAACGGCTCCCCGATCCGGCGCAGCGCACCGTGATGGCGTCAATGACGCCGATCGCCACCGCGCCGGCACCTGCCGACATCCTCATCCGGACTACCGGCGAGAGCTGGCTGGACGTCGTGGCGGCGGATGGCACCACGCTGGAACGGGGCGTTTTGCCAGCGGGCAGCGAGCGCCGTTTCACTGCCGCTCAGGTCGCCCGCCTGACCATCGGCAACGCGTCAGCAGTTGACTTGCAAAGCATGGGCCGACGCGTCGACATGGCGGGTTTCGCCCGCACGAACGTCGCCCGCTTTACGGTATCCTCTGACGGTTCGCTGGTCGCAGCCGATCTACCCCAGCGTTGATCCGTACGCGGGCCGCCTCCTGGCACCCCGCCCCCCACTCACCGACGACCCGCGCGATGTGCGCTGGCAAGAGACAGCATGGCGATCGACGACCTGCTCAATGAGCACGAACAAAGCGAACGCGTCCGTTCATGGGTGCGCACCAATGCGATCGGGTTGATCGGCGGCGTGGCCCTGGGCTTGGGCGGTATCGTCGGCTGGCAGTGGTGGCAACAGCAGCAGGTGCAGCAACGCCAGGAAGTCGGCGGCATCTACGCAGAACTGGTAAAGATCCTCGATGCCGGCAATGTCCCGGCAGACAAGGGCAAGGCCTCGATCCGGAAGATCAGCGAAGGCAACCCCACGCTGGGCGCGCTCGCTTCGTTGCAGCTGGCGAAACTCCAGGCGGACGCGGGCCAGCGCGATGACGCCATCGTGACTCTGCGCGGGCTGCGTGACCTGGACCCCGACCTGCGCGCGGTCGTGAACCAACGGCTGGCACGGTTGTTGATCGACGCCGGCAAGGGCAAGGAAGCGCTGGCCCTGCTCGACGACGAACGCAATCCCGCCATGCTCGACGCACGCGGCGACGCGCAGATGGCGATGGGCGACCTGGCCAAGGCGCAGCGCGATTACCTGAAGGCGCTGGGGCTCGTCGACGTCGCCGATCCGCAGCACCGCCTGTTGCAACTCAAGCTGATCGAAGCGGGCGGCACGCCGCCGCATACAGAGGACAAGACCTGATGAACCAGGCGACCCCACGCCATCCGCTGCGCCTGCTCGCCGTCACCGCCCTCGCGGTGGCGTTGCTGTCGGGCTGCTCTACGGTCAAGAACCTGCTCGATGGCCGCGGCAAGGACAGTTCGACCGACCCGACCCCCCTGGTCCAGATCAGTCCGTCGGCCAACATCAGCCAGCTGTGGAGCGCGTCGATCGGCGCGGGCGAAGAAAAGCTGGGCCTTGCCCAGCGCCCCGCCATCGCGGATGGACGCGTTTACGCTGCGGCAGTCGAAGGCGGCGTGTCCGCGTTTGACCTGCGCACCGGGCAGTCGGCCTGGCGCTATGCGTCCGAGTTGCCGCTGAGCGGCGGCCCCGGCGCTGGCGACGGCTTGGTAGTGGTCGGCAGCCTCGAGGGCGATGTGGTCGCCCTGGATGCCGCAACGGGCAATGAAAAATGGAAGGCCAAGGTCGCCAATGAAGTGATCGTCGCTCCGGCGATTGGCGGAGGCCTGGTGTTCGTGCGCTCCAACGATGGCCGGGTCACCGCGCTGGACGCGGCCAGCGGCGAGCGGCGCTGGTTCTACAGCCCGGACGTGCCTTCGCTGACCGTCCGCGGCAACGGCGCCATGACGGTGGGGCCCGGCATCCTGTTCGTCGGCAACGACAACGGCACCCTGGCGGCGCTGTCGATGACCGATGGCGCCGTCGTGTGGACCACGCCAGTCGCCCAGCCCGAAGGCCGCAGCGAACTGGAACGCATGGCCGACGTTGATGGCCCCGCCAGCCTCGACAACACCACCCTGTTCGCGACCAGCTTCAAGAACCGCACGGTGGCGATCGATGGGCCCTCGGGCCAGTTGATGTGGGATCGCGACAACGGTGGTCCGCGGGGCCTGGGGGTCAGCAACTCTGCCGTGGTGGTGACCGACCCGACCGGCAAGGTGTGGGCGCTCGACAAGAACACCGGCGGCAGCCTGTGGCAGCAGCCGGGGCTGGCGTATCGCAGCGTCAGCGCGCCGGCAGTGCTGGGTGACTACGCCGTGGTCGGAGACTTCGAGGGCGTGCTGCACTGGCTGCGCTTGTCCGACGGCGCGTTCGCGGCCCGGACCAAGTTGGGTGGCCCGATTAGCGGCCAGCCGGCGGTGGCCGATGGCGTGCTGGTGGTGCAGTCCCGTTCCGGCCAGCTGGCGGCGTTCTCCGTCCAGTAAGGTCGCGCCGGCCCACGGGCTGGCGCACTCCAGCGGCCCCGGCTAGTCTGCCGGGGCCGTCTCGTTTCAGGTGGTCGCCAACGGCGACCGTGCTGCAGATGATCGTGCCGCAAGCGATCAAGAATTGGCGCCCCGTGCGCAAAGGTTGAGCGATGCTTCCCCTGGTGGCCCTGGTCGGGCGTCCCAACGTCGGCAAGTCGACGCTGTTCAATGCCCTCACGCGCAGCCGCGATGCCCTGGTGCACGACCAGCCGGGCGTGACCCGCGACCGCAATTACGGCGTGTGCCGCCTGCTGGAAGGGCGGCCGTTCGTGCTGGTCGATACTGGCGGCATCGCCGGCGAGGACGAGGGCCTCGCTGGCGCCACTGCCCGCCAGTCGCGCGCAGCCGCCGAGGAAGCGGACGTCATCCTGTTCATCGTCGATGGCCGCGAAGGCGCCTCGACGATCGATGACGACATCCTGCGCTGGCTGCGAAAGCTGTCCAAGCCCACCTTGCTCGTCGTCAACAAGAGCGACGGCATCGATCTGCAGACCGCCCTGTCCGAATTTTCCCGCTATGGCCTTGGCGATGCGCTGGCGGTGTCGTCCGCGCACCGCACCGGCATCGACGAACTGCTGGAACGCGTGCTGGAAGGCCTGCCGGCCGAAGGCACCACCGAAACCCTGGACGAAGACCCGACCCGCGTGCGCATCGCGTTCGTCGGCCGCCCCAACGTGGGCAAGTCGACCTTGGTCAACCGCATCCTGGGCGAGGAACGCATGATCGCCTCGGAAGTCCCGGGCACGACGCGGGATTCGATCGCGGTGGACCTGGAGCGCGATGGCCGCAAGTACCGGCTGATCGACACCGCCGGCCTGCGGCGCCGGGCCAGGGTGGAAGAGGCGGTCGAGAAGTTCTCGGTGGTGAAGACGCTGCAGGCGATCGAGCAATGCCAGGTCGCAGTGCTGATGCTGGACGCCAGCGAAGGCGTGACCGACCAGGACGCGACCGTGCTCGGCGCGGTGCTGGACGCCGGTCGCGCACTGGTCATCGCCATCAACAAGTGGGATGGCCGCACCGACTACGAACGCCAGCAGGCCGAGGCGCTGGTCGCGCGCAAGCTCAGTTTCGTGGCGTGGGCGGAGAACGTGCGCATCTCCGCGCTGCATGGCTCCGGCTTGCGCGAACTGTTCAAGGCGATCCATCGCGCGCATGGTTCGGCGACCAAGGTGTTCAGTACCGCGGACGTCACCCGCGCGGTGGAAGCCGCATACGCAGCGAACCCGCCGCCGGTGGTGCGGGGTCACGTGGCCAAGCTGCGCTTCGCCCACCCGGGCGCGGAAAGCCCGCCGACCTTCATCGTCCACGGCACCCGCCTGAAGACCCTGTCGGCGACCTACCAGCGCTACCTCGAGAACTTCTTCCGCAAGCGCTTCAAGCTGGTGGGCACCCCGATCCGCTTCCTGTTCCGCGAAGGCGACAATCCTTACAAGGACAAGAAGAACGTCCTCACCGAGCGCCAGGTGGCCAAGAAGCAGCGCCTGATCCGCCGGGTCAAGCGCGCGAAGTAGGGCGGCGCGCTGGAACCGCTGGTCACCCTGGGCATCCTTGCCGGCGGCCGCGCCACGCGGCTCGGTGGCCGCGACAAGGCCTGGCTGATGCGCGAGGGCGTACCCCAGGTCGTTCGCATCGCGCGCCGGTTCGGCGAGGAATGCCGGGACACCCTGGTCAGTGCCAACACTGGCGTCGAACGCTTCGCTGGCGTGCAGCTGCGCGCTGTCCCGGACCGCACCGAAAACATTGGCCCGCTCGGCGGCATCGACGCGCTAGCCGCGGCGTGCGCGACGCCCTGGCTGTTCACGCTGCCCGTGGATTTCGTTGATGCGAATGACCGCCTGCTGCGCACGTTGATGCAAGCCGGTGGCGATGGCGCAGTGGCTGAAGATGACGATGGGTTGCAACCCTTGGTTGCGCTCTATCGCCTGGCCGCGCTGCGCGACATGGTGGCCAGCGCATTGCGCGACCGCGATTACTCGGTGCAGGCGATGCAGCAACGCTGGCCGCTCCGGCGCGTGCGCTTCGCCGGCCTGCGCTTCGGTAACCTCAACACGCCAGCAGACCTGCTGGCTGCCGGAATGAATCCATGAGTGAATTTCCCAGCGGCATCCTGTTCGAACAGGCCCACGCGCTGCTGGCCGAGGTTGCGGCGGCGGCGCGGCTGCCCGAGGAACAACTGGCCCTGGCACGTTGCCACGGGTGCGTACTGGCGCGCGATGTGATCGCGCCGATCGCGCTGCAACCCTTCGACAACAGCGCAATGGACGGCTATGCCTGTCGTCGCGCCGACCTGTGCGATGGCGACATGACGCGCTTGCGCGTGGTCGGCGAGCAGTTCGCGGGAGTCGCGCTTGGACTGCACGTTGGCGCAGGCGAATGCGTGCGCATCACCACGGGCGCGCCGATGCCTTCTGGTGCCGACACCATCGTGGTTCGCGAAGACGCGCAGCTCGACGGCGGCAGGATCCTGCTGCCTCCCGGGTTCCAGCCCGGCCACCACGTGCGCAAGGCGGGCGAGGATACCCAGCCCGGCGACCTGGTCCTGCGCAAGGGCACCGCACTGAATGCGGTGCAAGTGTCGCTGGCGGCTTCGCTGGGGATCGACCGCTTGACGGTGTCGGCACGCCCCACCGTGGCCGTGTTCACCACTGGCGACGAACTGGTCGAGCCGGGGCTGCCGCTGCAACCCGGCCAGATCTACAACAGCAACCGGGAACTGCTGATGGGCCTGTTGCGTGCGGAAGGCCTGGAGCCGACCGCGTGGCCCACCCTGCCGGACGACCCGCAGCGGATCCGCTCGATGCTGGAAGACGCAGCATCGAGCTTCGACGTGGTGGTTACCTGCGGCGCGGTTTCGGCGGGCGACAAGGACCATGTCCCTGCGTTCCTGCAGGCGCATGGCAAGGTCCACTTCTGGAAGGTCAGGATGAAACCCGGCATGCCGGTGCTGGCCGGGCAGCTTGGCCGCGCGCAGTTCCTGGGCCTGCCCGGTAATCCGGTATCGGTGCTGGCGACCTGGCTGACGTTGGGGCGGGCGTTGGTGGATGGCCTGCAGGGCAGGGCGCCGCGCCCGCGCCGGCATGCCCGGTTGCATGGCGACCTCCACAAACTGCATGCGCGCCGCGAGTTCCTGCGCGGAAGCGTGGCGTGCGACGACACCGGCGTGCAGTGGATCACGGCGGGGGCCGCCACCGGTTCCCATCGCCTGCGTGCGGCCGCGGATGCCGACGCGTTGCTGGTACTCGCCGAAGGCCCTCAGCACCTGAAGCACGGCGACGGGGTCGAGGTGCTCACGTTTTGATCCGCGCGCATGTCGATAATGCCCCCATGTCGATCCGCGAATTGAGCCCCTGCGATGCCCACGCCCGCCAACGCGAGGGCGCGACGCTGGTGGACGTGCGCGCCGACCACGAACGGGTGATGGGCATGGCCGAAGCCGCCCTCGGGATCGCGGGCGAACAGCTGCAAGCGCACCCCACCGAACACCTGCCGGAGCTGGCTGCAGAGATCCTGCTGATCTGCCAGGGCGGGCGCCGTTCGCTGGCGGCGGCCGAAGCACTGGCCGCGCTTGGTTATTCGAACCTGGCGTCGGTCGCGGGCGGCACCGATGCATGGCAGGCTGCGGGCTTGCCGATGCAGCGTGCCGACATCGACGAAGATTTCAGTGACCGCTATTCCCGCCACTTGCGCCTGCCCGAAGTCGGTCTGCACGGCCAAAAGGTGCTGGAGGCATCGAAGGTATTGCTGGTGGGGGCGGGCGGCCTGGGCTCGCCAGCCGCGTATTACCTTGCAGCCGCCGGCGTCGGATACCTGCGCATCGCCGATGACGATGTGGTGGATCGCAGCAACCTGCAACGCCAGATCCTGCACACCGATGCGAGCGTGGGAACCGCCAAGGTTGCCTCGGCCGCGCGCGCGTTGCATGCGCTGAACCCGCGGACCGAGATCGACGCAGTGCAGGAACGCATGACCTCGGCCAACGTGGAGCGCCTGCTGGACGGCGTGGACGTGGTGATCGACGGCGCGGACAACTTCCCGGCCCGCTACCTGCTCAACGATGCCTGCGTCAAGCTCGGCAAGCCGCTGGTGTACGGCGCGGTGCACCGCTTCGAGGGCCAGGCGAGCGTGTTCGATGCCGGCCGCCAGCGCGGCGTATCGCCCTGTTACCGCTGCCTGTTCCCGCAGCCACCGCCGGCCGATGCATCCCCCAACTGTGCGGAGGCAGGCGTGCTCGGCGTGTTGCCCGGCGTCATTGGCCTGCTGCAGGCCACCGAGGCCATCAAGCTCCTGCTGGGCCTCGGCGAACCCCTGAGCGGGCGCCTGCTGCAGTTTGATGCATTGGCGATGCGCTTCCGCGAAACACGCCTGCGTGCGGACCCACAGTGTCCGGTGTGCGCGCCGGGCCTCCCATTTCCCGGTTATCTCGATTACGCCGCGTTCTGCGCGGGAGGGTGAAAGGATGCATCTTGTGCGTGGACTGATTGGGTTGTGCCTGTTGGCGTTCGCCGGCAGCGCGTTGGCTGCCGACCCATGCCCGACCCTTCGATCCGGACAGTCTGATGAATCGGTCGCCACCCGCGTCGCGGCGGCCGCCTGCGACCAGCATGTGCGCTGGCGGCGGCCTTTCATCACCAGCGAAGGCCGCCTGGCCAGCAGCGCGGTGGCCGAAGGCGAAAGCCTGGGGCTCGAGGGCGGCGGTGCGCCGTGGCGCCAGGTGGCAATGTACTGGCGCGATGCCGGCCTGCTGGAGCGCACATCGGCCAACGGCGCCAGCGATTGCGTGTACGCCAGCAGCAACGCGAGCTATCCGGGGCTGGGGTGCCGCGGTTTCGTCATCGACAAGCCGTGGTCGGCGGCGTTCGTGTCGTGGGTGATGAAGCGCGCCGGGGTACCGGGTTTCCGTCATTCCTCCGCCCATTACGACTACCTGCGTGCGGCGCGCAGCAATCCCGCGGGCAGTCCCTACCGCCTGCTGGATCCCGCCAGCTCACCGCTCGCCACCGGCGACATGCTTTGTTACGTACGCACCAACCGCGTATACGGCCACCAGGGGCTCACTGCCGCGATCGATGGCGGGGCAGAGGGGCTCAACACGCATTGCGACATCGTGGTCGCAGCCAATCCGGGCGGCGATGGCAAGCTCTACCTGGTCGGCGGCAACGTGCAGCAAGCCGTCACCATGCGCGTACTCAACCTCAACAGCAACGGACGCATCTGGGGCCTGCCGCAGCGCAGCGACGGCGAGGTGGAATGCTCGCCGGACACGCCCGCCGCCTGCAACTTCAACCGCCAGGACTGGGCCGCGCTGTTGCAGTTGAAGCCGCAGGCAGAGCTGGCGGCACTCGGGCCGGTGGGGCCACCCTCGTTCCTGCCGGATGCGGATGCCACCCCACGGCAGGCCTGCTGCGTCAATTGCGTGGTCGGTTCCGGCGTTCCGCGCTGCGCATCCCAGGCGCAGCCGTGGCGTGCGCCGGATGGCGACGACTGACGGTCAAACCTTGGCGGCGGGCCGGGCCCTCGAGCGCGGCTTGGCGCGGTGGTCGATCTGCACGCCCAGCACGGCATTGCAATGGATGCAGCTGTAGCTGATGCAGCGTCCCTTGCTGTTTTCTTCGACCATCCCAATCACGGTCTCGACATTGACGTGCAATACCCGCTTGCCGCATTTCGGACATTCGCCCTGGTTCGCCATGGTGCCTCCAGTCGGTGATGGCCTGGGTCAGGTGGAGCGCCGGCTCGCCTCGAAGGCGGCCAGCTGTTCCGGCGTGGCTTCGGCCTGGTGTCGCGCCTTGAAATCGGTGAAGGGCATACCGTACACGGCTTCGCGGGACTCGTCGCGCGTCATCGGCCGGCCGCGTTGCTCGGCGGCCTCGCGGTACCAGTCGGCCAGGCAATTGCGGCAAAACCCGGCCAGGATCATCAGGTCGATGTTCTGCACCTCGGGACGCTGCACCATCAAGTGCTCACGCAGCCGGCGGAACGCGGCAGCTTCCAGCTCGATGGTGACGGGATCTGGTTCGGTCATGGCGCGGCATCCGGAGCGACGGCATCGGCGATAATGCCGGGCCGACTCTAACCCACCGCAGCACATGACCGCGCGCATCCTTGATGGCAAACGCATCGCCGACGACCTGCTCGACCGACTGAAGCTGCGGGTCGATGCGCGGGTTGCCGGCGGGCAGGCGCGCCCGGGCCTTGCGGTGGTGCTGGTGGGTCAGGACCCGGCCTCGCAGTCGTACGTGCGCAACAAGCGCCGCGCCGCGGACAAGGTCGGGATCACCGCATTCGATTTCGACCTGCCGGCAGGTACCAGCGAGGCGGAGTTATTGGGGCTGATCGACCGCCTCAACGCGGACCCCAAGGTGCACGGCATCCTGGTGCAACTGCCGTTGCCCGGCATCCCCGACGCCAGCCACCTGATCCACCGCATCGACCCGCGCAAGGACGTCGATGGCTTCCATCCCGAGAACGTGGGCCACCTTGCCTTGCGCCAGTTCGGCCTGCGGCCATGTACACCGCGCGGCATCACCACGCTGCTGGCCTACACCGACCGGCCGGTGCGTGGGCAGAGCGCGACCATCGTCGGCGTGTCCAACCACGTGGGCCGGCCGATGGCGCTGGAGTTGCTGATCGCGGGGTGCACGGTGACCAGCTGCCACAAGTTCACCCCGTTCGAGGTGCTGCGCCGCCACGTGGGCGAGGCCGACATCCTGGTGGTGGCGGCCGGCAAGCCTGGACTTATCCCGGGCGAATGGGTGAAGCGGGGCGCGGTGGTGATCGATGTGGGGATCAACCGCTTGGATGATGGGCGCCTGGTCGGCGACGTTGGCTTCGACGCGGCTTGCGAGCGGGCCGGCTGGATCACACCGGTACCGGGCGGCGTGGGGCCGATGACCGTGGCCACGCTGATGCAGAACACCCTCGAGGCTGCCGAGTCGGCGGGTTCACACTGACCCGCCAACCGGCGTGACGGCAAACCCCTCCGGGCGTTCGCCATGCGGCTCAAAGTGCCGCCGCGTGACCATCGGGCACGCTTGCCGCCGCACAAGCCTCGCGGCCCTCGACAAGGTACAATGCCGCGCTTCCCAAGCCCCGGGCGTCCCATGCTCCGCATCCAGGCTGAAGCGCTGACCTTCGACGATGTCTCGCTCGTCCCCGCGCACTCGAAGGTGCTGCCCAAGGACGTCTCGCTCTCTACTCGGCTGACCCGCGAGCTCTCGATCCGATTGCCCATCGTCTCGGCGGCGATGGACACCGTCAGCGAAGCGCGCCTCGCCATCGCCATGGCCCAGCTGGGCGGCATCTCGATCCTGCACAAGAACATGGGCGTCGAGCGCCAGGCCGCGGAAGTCGCGCGGGTAAAGAATTTCGAAGCCGGGGTGATCCGCGAGCCGTTCACCGTCGGCCCGGACACCACGATCGGCGAAGTGCTGCGCCTGACCCGCGCGCGCAATATTTCCGGCGTACCGGTGGTGGACGATGCGGGCCAGCTGGTCGGCATCGTCACCGGCCGCGACATGCGCTTCGAGAAGAAGCTGGACGATCCGGTCCGCCACATCATGACCAAGAAGGATCGCCTGGTGACGGTGGGCGAGGGCGCCTCGGACGACGAGGTGATCGGCCTGCTGCACCGCCACCGCATCGAGAAGGTGCTCGTGGTCAACGATGAATTCGCCCTGCGCGGCCTGATCACGGTCAAGGACATCCAGAAGAAGCTCGACAACCCGAACGCCGCCTACGACAGCCGGGACCGGCTGCTGGTCGGTGCCGCGGTGGGCGTGGGCGGCGATACCGAACAGCGCATCGAGGCCCTGGTCGCGGCGGGCGTGGACGTGATCATCGTAGATACCGCCCATGGTCATTCGCAGGGCGTGCTCGAGCGCGTCGCGTGGACCAAGAAGCGCTTCGCGTCGCTGCAGGTGATCGGCGGCAACATCGTCACCGGTGATGCGGCGCTGGCATTGATGGATGCGGGCGCGGATGCAGTCAAGGTGGGCGTGGGACCCGGGTCGATCTGCACCACTCGCATCGTGGCGGGCGTCGGCGTGCCGCAGGTGACGGCGGTGGCGATGGTGGCCGAAGCCTTGCAGGACCGCATCCCGTTGATCGCGGACGGGGGCATCCGCTACTCGGGCGACATCGGCAAGGCGATCGTGGCCGGCGCATCCAGCGTGATGATCGGCGGCCTGTTCGCCGGCACCGAGGAAAGCCCGGGCGAGATCGAACTGTTCCAGGGCCGCAGCTACAAGAGCTACCGCGGCATGGGCTCGCTGGGCGCGATGGAGAAAGGCAGCAAGGACCGCTACTTCCAGGACTCCAGCGATGCCGACAAGCTCGTGCCGGAGGGCATCGAAGGGCGCGTGCCGTATCGCGGGCCGCTCAGCGGCGTGGTCCACCAGTTGGCCGGCGGCCTGCGCGCGACCATGGGCTATGTGGGCTGCGCCACCATCGAGGACATGCGCAAGGGCCCGTCGTTCGTCAAGGTGACCAGCGCCGGCAGTCGCGAGAGCCACGTCCACGACGTGCAGATCACCAAGGAACCGCCCAACTACCGCGCGTCCTGATGCAATGCGGGAAGGGAGACGCGAGTTTCCCTTCTTCGTTTCAGACCCTGGAACACCGATGACCGACCCGCACCGCAACGACATCCATTCCGACAAGATCCTGATCCTCGACTTCGGCGCGCAGTACACCCAGCTGATCGCGCGCCGCATCCGCGAGATCGGCGTGTATTGCGAAATCTGGGCCTGGGACCACGATCCGGCCGAAATCGCCGCGTTCGGTGCGAACGGCATCATCCTGTCCGGCGGCCCCGAATCCACCACGGAGGAAGGTTCGCCACGCGCGCCGCAGCAGGTGTTCGATGCCGGCGTGCCGCTGCTCGGCATCTGCTACGGCATGCAGACCATGGCGATGCAGCACGGCGGCCTGGTGGAAGCGGGGCACCACCGCGAGTTCGGCTATGCCGAAGTGGAGGTGGTGGCGGAGTCCGCGCTGCTGGCCGGGCTCAAGGACAAGCCCGGTTCGCCGCCGCGGCTGGACGTGTGGATGAGCCACGGCGACCGCGTCACCGGGATCCCGGACGGCTTCAAGGTCACCGCGCGCACCGGCGAGGTGCCCATCATCGCCATGGCCGACGAGGCGCGGCGCTGGTACGGCGTGCAATTCCACCCGGAAGTCACGCATACGAAGTCAGGCGAGGCGATGCTGCGCCGCTTCGTGGTGGACATCTGCGGCTGCCGCACCCTGTGGACCGCGGCCAACATCATCGAGGACCAGATCGAGCGCGTACGCGCGCAGGTCGGGTCCGACGAGGTGATCCTGGGCCTGTCGGGTGGCGTGGATTCATCAGTGGTGGCGGCGCTGCTGCACCGGGCGATCGGCGACCAGCTGACCTGCGTGTTCGTCGACACCGGCCTGTTGCGCTGGAAGGAGGGCGACCAGGTGATGGCGATGTTCGCCAGCGAGGCCGAGAAAGGCGGCATGGGCATCAAGGTCATCCGCGTCAACGCGGCGGACCGATACTTCGAGGCGCTGGAGGGCATCAGCGACCCGGAGGCCAAGCGCAAGGTAATCGGCAACCTGTTCGTGGACATATTCGACGAGGAGTCGAACAAGCTCGCCAATGCGAAGTGGCTGGCGCAGGGCACCATCTACCCCGACGTGATCGAGTCCGCGGGCAGCAAGACCGGCAAGGCGCACGTGATCAAGAGCCACCACAACGTGGGTGGCCTGCCTGAGCACATGAAGCTGGGCCTGGTGGAGCCATTGCGCGAACTGTTCAAGGACGAGGTGCGCCGGCTCGGCGTGGAACTCGGGCTGCCGCGCGAGATGGTCTACCGGCATCCGTTCCCCGGCCCCGGCCTCGGCGTGCGCATCCTCGGCGAGGTGAAGCCCGAGTACGCGCGCCTGCTGGCGATGGCGGACCAGATCTTCATCGACGAACTGCGCAAGGCCGGCCTGTACGACAAGACCAGCCAGGCGTTCGCGGTGTTCCTGCCGGTGAAGTCGGTGGGCGTGGTGGGCGATGCGCGGGCCTACGAGTGGGTGATCGCACTGCGCGCGGTGGAAACCGTGGACTTCATGACCGCGCACTGGGCGCACCTGCCATACGAGTTCCTCGGCACCGTCTCCAACCGCATCATCAACGAGCTGCGCGGCGTGTCGCGCGTGGTCTACGACATTTCCGGCAAGCCGCCGGCGACGATCGAGTGGGAGTAGGGCGGCTGCGCGAAACCGGGCAGCTCGCCCAGTTGCTTCACGCCTCGGGTCGCGATGTTCCACCATGCGGAGAAGGAAGCGCAGGGTCGGTCCACGTCGGCGAAGAGATGCTGCGGCGTACGTTGCTGGACGTCGCGCGGCAGCAGCGCTTGCACGTGCGGATCGCGCATGGTCTGGACCGAGCGTGCCCCGGCCAGCGCCTGGGATAGATCGAGGCGAGTGCCGTGCCCGGCGAGCGGCGCCAACTCCGCCATGCGCGCAGCGACGAAAGCCCATCGCGAAGCATTCCACGGCCATGCGTCGTGATATTCGCTTGGCCACCACGCGATGCGCAGGCCATCCGGCGCCAGGTCGATGGGCGGCTCGCCGAGCGCAAAGGGATGCACCAGCCAGACATCGCGCCCCGCTACTTCAGTGGACGCTAACGTGGGCGGGCCGAGTGCCGATGAAGCAAGTGCTGGCTCTTCGACGCCTTCGCCCGATGGGGTGGCGGGAACAGGCCGCGCATCGCGCGCGATGGCATCCAGTGCCTCATACGAGGTGTCGATCACGCTGCCGGGGCTGTGCCACTGCGGCGGGGCATAACGGGCCACGTTTTCCGCGTTGAACAGGTAGGGCTTGCGGCTGCCGGTGCCGGCCACCCATTGCCAACTGAGATGGTTACTGGCCAGGTCGCCGTCCAGCAGGTGCGCCAGCATCCAGTCGGCACCTGTCCGCCAGTGCACCTTGCGCAGGTGCACCACGTAGCTGGCCAGCCACATCCGTGCGTGGTTGTGCAGATAACCGGTGGCGTACAGGGCGCGCACCGCTTGGTCGATCACTGGCACGCCGGTGCACGCGTGGCGGATGTCGACTGGCAGGTCCGTTGCATACACGCTCTCGGGCAAGGGGCCCGGATGCAGCGACTGCAGGATGTCGTTGCCACGGTGCTTCCACACGTGGTGGAAATACTCGCGCCAGCCGAGCTCGTAGACGAACTTGTGCTGCACTTCCATTGCGTGCCGCGATGCCACTCCCGCCAGGACTTCTGGCAGGCTCACCAGTCCGTGCGTGATGTACGGCGATAGCCGGGTCACCGCGCCGTCGATGGCGTTGCGTGTGCGTGCGTAATCGGCCGGGCGCACTGCGGTGATGCGGGAAAGCGCGGCCGCGCGGGTCGGCGGAAACTGGGCCAAGGGGCTCATGCGAGACCTGCCACTTCGCCGCGGCGGATGGCTTCGGCTCGCTGCGTCACTAACTCCCGTTCGGCGACGTCCATGCGTGCAAGATTCCTGACCTGCAGCGCGATGCGCGGGTTTTTTTCGAGCGAAGATTGATGGCGCATCAGGAAGTCCCAGTAAAGCGTGGTGTAGGGACACGCCCGGTCGCCGACGCGCTGCGAAGGATCGAACCGGCAACTGGCGCACGGCCCGCCCATGCGCTGGATGTACTTGCCGGTGGCCACGTAGGGCTTGCTGGCCATGAGGCCGCCATCGCCATACTGGCTCATGCCGATCGTGTTGGGTACCTCCACCCACTCCACTGCATCAACGTAAACAGCGAGATACCACTCGTGCACGCGTTGCGGCCGCACGCCCAGCATCAGCGCGTAGAGGCCCGTCACCATCAGTCGCTGGATGTGGTGGGCGTAGCCATGGGCCAGGGTTTGCGTGATGGCGTCGCGCAGGCAAGCCATGCCCGTGTCGCCGGTCCAGTACCAGGCAGGCAAATCTTCACAGGCTTCGAGCGCGTTGCGTTCGACGTAGGCGGGCATCTGCGTCCAGTAGATGCCGCGCACGTACTCGCGCCAGCCCAGGATCTGGCGGATGAAGCCTTCGACACTTTGCAAGGGCGCGAGACCCTGGCGAAATGCTGTTTCCGCTGCACCGACGACCTCGCGCGCACTCAGCAGCTTCAGGTTGAGCGCAGCGGACAGCTGCGAGTGATACAGCCATGGTTCGCCAGGCCACAGCGCATCCTCGTAGCGGCCGAACAGCGGCAGACGCTGCTCGATGAAGCGTTGCAAGGCCTGCAGCGCCTGCTCGCGCGACACCGGCCAGGCGAAACTGTCCAACGAGCCGGGATGCCCGGCGAAGCGCTCGTTGACCAGGTCGATCACCTCGCGCGTGATCGCATCGGGCTCGAAGGTCGCGCGGCCCGGCAACATGCCGGGACCTGCAGGACCGAACGCTTCGCGATTGTCCGCGTCGAAGTTCCAGCGTCCGCCGGCAGGCTGGTCGCCGTCCATCAGGACGCCAAGGCGCTGGCGCAGTGCGCGATAGAAGTATTCGAACCTCAGCTGCTTGCGGCCCTTGGCATGCGCCGCGAAATCGCGCACCGTGGTGAAGAAATGGCGATCGTCACGCACATCGAGGGTCAGGCCCGCATCCTTGACCGCGGACTTGATCGCCTGCCACACCCTCCAGTCGCCGGGCGCGGTCATCACCACGCGTTGCGGCTTCAAGTCGGAAAGGTCTGCCTGCAGTTCGGCCGCCAGCGTGCCACGGTTGCCCGGATCGTCCAGGCGCGTGTAATGCAGCGTCCGGCCGCCATCACGCAACGCCTGCGCAAAGTGGCGCATCGCGGACAGAAACAGCGCCGTGCGCTGCTTGCTGGACCACACATGGGTGGACTCTTCGACCACTTCCGCCATCCACACCATGTCGTGGACCGGGTCGAAGCCGTCGAAGGCCGCAGCATCGAAGTCGAGTTGATCGCCGAGCACGACGACCAGGGTGCGCAGCGGACTCACGAGCGGCTTTCCCTGGGTCCCGCCTTGCGGCAGCGGTCGGAACAGAACTTGACCTCTTCCCAACAGCGCTCCCACCGCTTGCGCCAGGTCATCGGCCGGCCGCAGGCCACGCAGGACTTGCTGGGCAGCGACTGTTTGTTGCCCTTGAACGAGGAGGGCGCGGTGGGTTTCACCGGGCATGCCTTGCAGCGGGCATGCGGCCAGGATGGCGAACGCGGCAATCGGGAAATGCGATCATCCATCCCGGTACGAAAGAATGCGCGCGATGGATGTGAGTGACATGGATTCGATGGCAACCGATGACGAACGCTGGATGCACCACGCGCTTGCCCTGGCCGAACGGGCACAGCGCGAGGATGACGAAATCCCGGTCGGGTCCGTCGTCGTCGCCCCTGATGGCACGTTGGCGGGCGAGGGCTGGAACCGCAATATCGCCGAGTCCGATCCGAGCGCGCATGCGGAGATCGTGGCGATGCGCAGGGCAGGGCGGGCACTTGGCAACCACCGCCTGCTTGGCTGCACGCTGTACGTGACGCTTGAGCCCTGCGCGATGTGCGCGATGGCGATGGTGCACGCGCGGGTGGCGCGGGTGGTATTCGGCGCGTTCGATCCGAAGACCGGCGCGGCCGGAAGCGTGTTCGACCTGTTGGCCGATCCCCGCCACAACCATCGTGTCGAGGTGGTGGGCGGCGTGCTTGCGGAATCGGCCGGGGAAATGCTGAGGAATTACTTCCGTGCCAAGCGCGGAAAACCGACGGGCTAACTGCGACGACGCAACATTTCCTGGTCGAGTTCCAGGTCGAAGCTCTTCACCGACAGGCTGACCTCTCGCCACATCGCGAAGCTGGCGGCCAGCAGGAACAGCACGCCGACCACTGCCATCGCGGTCGGCAGCGCGCCTAGCCGGAACCCCATGTAGGCATCGATCGCCAGCGACAGGCTGGTGCCAACGAACCCGGCCAGTGCGCCATATAACAGGCGGCAGGCGCTCAACACCAACTGCGCACGCTGGCGGTGGCGGCGTATCTGGTCTTCGCGTTCGGCGCGATCTGGCGCGTCCTGTTCCCAAGCCACGATCAAGGCCCGCAGCCGGTCCACCACGCGCGCCAGGCGTGCATTGGCGGAGACAAGGAGCGATGCCGTTGCCGCCATCAACAGCGCAGGCGCGAGCATCGCGGTCAGGATGGCGTAATGGCCAATGGCCAACGGGGCGGTGTCCTGCAGCATGCGGGGTCCTTGGGGCGAGCCGGTATGATGCCCGCACACCCCACGCCGTGCGAGCCATGACAACCGATCCGACCAATGAACGCCTGATCTGGATCGACCTGGAAATGACCGGGCTGGACACCGACCGCGACGGCATCCTCGAGATCGCGACCGTGGTCACCGATGGCCAGCTCAAGTTGCTGGCAGAAGGACCCGACCTCGCCATCGCCCATCCGCTGGCCACATTGGAGGCGATGGACGACTGGAACCGCACCCAGCATGCGAAGTCCGGCCTCTGGCAGAGGGTGCTGGAGCACGGCGTGCCGCTGGCCGAAGCGGAGGCCCGTACCCTGGCCTTCCTGCAGCAATGGGTGCCGGCCAAGGCCTCGCCGATGTGCGGCAACTCCATCTGCCAGGACCGGCGCTTCATGCACCGGCTGATGCCGGCGCTGGAAGCTTATTTCCACTATCGCAACCTGGACGTCAGCACGCTCAAGGAGCTTGCGCGCCGATGGTCGCCGGACGTGCTGGCCGGTGTGCACAAGGAATCGGCCCACACCGCGCTCAGCGACGTGCGCGATTCAATCGAGGAATTGCGGCACTACCGCCATTTCATGGGGACGCTGGCCGGACAACCGGTCGACTGAGGCGAGCTGCCGGGTCAGGCCGCGCGCCACGTCAGGATGCTGGGCCCTTGGCCTTGGCGAGGCTGAGCCAGGTATCGACCACGGTATCGGGATTCAACGATACCGATTCGATGCCCTGTTCCATCAGCCACAACGCCAGATCCGGATGATCGCTCGGCCCCTGGCCGCAGATGCCGATGTACTTGCCCTTGGCACGTGCCGCCTGGATGGCCATCGACAGCATCTTCTTGACCGCGGGATCGCGCTCGTCGAAGAGGCCGGCCACGATCGCGGAATCGCGGTCCAGGCCCAGGGTGAGCTGGGTCATGTCGTTGGAGCCGATGCTGAAGCCATCGAAGATGTCCAGGAACTCATCGGCCATCAGTGCGTTCGACGGCACCTCGCACATCATGATCACCTTCAGTCCGTTCTCGCCCTGGACGAGGCCGTTCTCGCGCAACACCTCGATCACCTTGCGGCCTTCGCCAAGGGTGCGCACGAACGGGATCATCACCCAGAGGTTGTCCAGGCCCATGTCTTCGCGCACGCGCTTGACCGCCCGGCATTCCAGCGCGAAGGCGTCCTTGAACGACGGGTCGACATAGCGGCTGGCACCACGGAAGCCGATCATCGGGTTTTCTTCGTGCGGCTCGTACTTGCTGCCCCCGATCAGGTTGGCGTATTCGTTCGACTTGAAGTCCGACAGGCGCACGATGACCGGGTTCGGCGCTACTGATGCAGTGATGGTGGCGATACCTTCGGCAAGCCGGTCCACGTAGAAATCGACGGGACTCGAATAGCCGGCCATGCGCGCGTCGATTTTTCCCTTGGTCGCGGCGTCCTGCAGCTCATACTCCAGCAGCGCCTTCGGATGCACGCCGATGTGGCTGGCGATGATCATTTCCAGGCGCGCAAGGCCGATGCCGGCGTTCGGCAGCATGCCGAAATCGAAGGCGCGGTCCGGGTTGGCCACGTTCATCATGATCTTGAGCGGTGCCGGCGGCATGTTCCCCAGGTCAGTGGTGACGCGCTCGAAGGGCAGGGCGCCGGCGTAGATGAAGCCGGTATCGCCTTCGGCGCAGCTGACCGTGACCAGGTCGCCATCCTTGATCCGGTCCAGTGCGTCGCCGGTACCGACCACCGCCGGCACGCCGAGCTCGCGGGCGATGATCGCCGCGTGGCAGGTGCGCCCGCCGCGGTTGGTCACGATCGCCGCGGAACGCTTCATCACCGGCTCCCAGTCCGGGTCGGTCATGTCCGCGACCAGCACGTCGCCGGGCTGCACGCGCGCCATGTCGTCGAGGTTGCGCACCACGCGCGCAACGCCGCTGCCGATGCGGGCACCAATGGCGCGGCCCTCGGAGAGCACGGTGCCACGCTGGCCCAGGCTGTAGCGTTCGATCTGGGTGGCATGCGCGCGCGATTTCACCGTCTCCGGGCGCGCCTGCAGGATGAAGAGCTTGCCGCTGACGCCGTCCTTGCCCCATTCGATGTCCATCGGGCGGCCGTAATGCTGCTCGATCACCAGCGCCTGTTTCGCCAGTTCGTGCACGTCGGCATCCGATATGCAGAAACGGTTGCGCATCTCGGCCGGTGTGTCCTCGGTGCGCACGCGCTCGTCCGGCGCATCGGAATGCACCATCCGCAATTGCTTGCTGCCCAGCGAACGGCGCAGGATCGCCGGCTTGCCGGCCCGCAGGGTGGGCTTGTAGACGTAGAACTCGTCCGGGTTGACTGCGCCCTGCACGACCATTTCACCGAGGCCGTAGCTGGCGGTGATGAACACCACGTCGCGGAAACCGGATTCGGTGTCGAGCGTGAACAGCACGCCGGAGGTGCCCACGTCCGAGCGCACCATCAACTGCACGCCGGCTGACAGGAACACGTCCTCGTGGGCGAAGCCGTGGTGCACGCGGTAGGCGATGGCGCGGTCGTTGTACAGGCTGGCGAACACTTCCTTGACCTTGCGCACCACGTCGTCCGCACCGGTCACGTTGAGGAAGGTTTCCTGCTGGCCGGCGAAGCTCGCATCGGGCAGGTCTTCGGCGGTTGCGGACGAGCGCACCGCCACCGCCACGTCGCCGCCGCCGTTGTCGGCGGCAAGCGTGGCGTAGGCATGGCGGATGTCCGCATCAAGATCCGGCTGCAGCGGCGCATCGATCACCCACCCGCGGATTTCTGCACCGGCGCGGGTGAGCGCAGCGACGTCCTCGACATCGAGCATGGCGAGTTTGTCGTAGATGCGCTGGTGCAGCGTGTTGTGTGCGATGAAGGCCTTGAAGGCATCTGCTGTGGTGGCGAAGCCGCCGGGCACGGACACGCCCAGGTTCGCGAGTTGGCCGATCATCTCGCCCAGCGAGGAGTTCTTGCCGCCCACCTGGGCGAGATCGGTCAGGCGCAGGTCGCGCAGCCACAGGATGTTGTTGCTCAAGGGGGAAGCTCCGGATGGGCGGGGCGGTGCAGGGCGGGCGGCACGAAAGCAGGCTATTTTACAACGTCGCCCCATTCGATGATGACGATTGCAGATGGTCGACGCGCGCCCCGTGTTCTATGTCTCCGATGGCACCGGCATTACTGCCGAGACCATCGGCCACAGCCTGCTGACCCAGTTCACGGGTAACCGTTTCCAGACCGACCGCCTGCCGTTCGTGGACACGCTGGACAAGGCGCGCGAGGCCGCGCGCCGGATCCGCGCCGCCGGCGAGAAGGCCGGGGTTCGCCCGATCGTTGTGAATTCCTGCGTGGACGGGGCGTTGTCGTCGCTGCTTGCGGAGAGCGGGGCATTGATGCTCGACGTGTTCGCGCCGTTCATCGAGCCGCTGGAGCGCGAACTGGGCCAGACCCGGCAGTCTCGGGTAGGACAAGCGCACGGCATGGTTGATTTCGAGGCCTACCACCGCCGCATCAACGCAATGAACTACGCGCTGACCCACGACGACGGCATGCGCCTCGACTACGACGAGGCCGACCTGATCCTGGTCGGAGTCTCGCGCGCAGGCAAGACACCGACTTGCGTGTACCTGGCCCTGCATCACGGTGTGCGCGCTGCGAATTATCCGTTGACCGAGGAAGACCTCGAGGTGGAACGCCTGCCCGCCAAGCTGCGCGCCCATCGCAGCAAGATCTTCGGGCTGACCATCGATCCGGTCCGCCTGCAGCAGATCCGCCAGGAACGACGGCCGAACGCGCGCTACTCGCAGCTGGACACGTGTCGCCGTGAGGTGGCCCAAGCGGAGGCGATGCTGCGGCGGGAGGGCATCGAAATGCTGAGCACCACGCATGCGTCGATCGAGGAAATTTCCAGCCGGGTGCTGGAATACCTGGGCATCAACCGCGAGATGTACTGAAGTGGCGGAAGGCCCACGTTAGGCCGCGCGCGCGGCGGCGTCAATGCTGCCGGAACCCGCGCGGCGCGTGTAGGATCAAGCCATGAGCCTGGTCCTATCCCGTCGCGTCCCCCTCCCCAAACTCAGCCGCTTTGGCTGGCTGATGGGCCTGTATGCGGAGAACCACGCGCATCTGGTGCGCCTGTTCGAACCCGCGCACCTCGCACGTGGCCGCTACGTCTCCAGCATTGGCAATGGCCTCGACCTACAAGTGCAGATCATCGAACGCCATGCCTACACGGTGGAGCTGAGCATGAGCTACGGCGTGGTGGATGCCGAGACTGGCTGCCCGGACCCTTCCGCCAGCCTGCGCATGTACCTCGACGCGCGGCAGGTGGAGGCGACGCACTGTTATGTGGGCCGGCGCTGGCAGGACGTGATTGGCATGTACCCACCGCCTGAACGCATCCTCGATCACCGCCTGCGGATGAACACCTTCCTCGGGAAGTGGCTGCAGTACCTCGCCGAACAAGGACATGGCGTGGCCACCTTGCGTCATTCGCCACCTGCAGACATGGTCGATACGGGTAATTGATCCAACTTGCGGCTTGACGCTCCTGTTTCGCGCCCGCTAAACTTGTCGTCTTGCCAGCGCGTGGGGCCATAGCTCAGCTGGGAGAGCGCCTGCATGGCATGCAGGAGGTCGGCGGTTCGATCCCGCCTGGCTCCACCAATTCGCAACCCGACAAGCCTCGTCGGCAAGCGAAGAAAGTTTCAAGTGTCCCCATCGTCTAGAGGCCTAGGACACCACCCTTTCACGGTGGACACCGGGGTTCGAATCCCCGTGGGGACGCCATCTAAAAACGACTTAGGCCCACTTCGGTGGGCCTTTTTCGTTTCTGCGGTGGAGCAGGGGGCGGTGTGCTGCAGGACTTTGGCGAACACCGCTTGCATACGCCGCGCTCGATCCCAACGGGAGAGCATTCGGGTGCAGCGCGCAGCCCATTTTCAGGCCAGCAGGCTGCGGCAGCCCAGTGCATCCAGCACTCCATGCAGCGCGGATATCTCCAGCAACCATGGCGCGGCCAGGGTCAATACGCCGCTGGCGACCACCATCAGGCCTGCCGCGTTGCGCAGCCCGCGGCGCTGCAGGCGCTGGCCAAGGCGCGCGCCGGCCCAGGTGAGCGGCACCATGACCGGCAAGGTGCCCAGCCCGAATGCCGCCATGGTCAGCGCGCCGTGCGCGGCGCTGGCCTGGAGCCACGCCGCGGCTAGCAGGGTGGTGCTGAGCCCGCAGGGCATCCACCCCCACAACATGCCCAGCAGCAGGCGCTTGCCGCCGGTGTCGGCCGGCACCAGCCGGCGCTGCAAGGGACGCAGCCACTGCCACACGCGCGCGCCGGGACCGCCGAAGGAATGCGGCATGCGGCCGCGGCGGTCCAGCAGGCGCAGTCCCGCGAGCACCAGTACCACGCCCACCGCCGCACGCATCGCGATGCCGAGCGACGGAGTGCGCGCGACGATGAGGAGCCCACCGCCGAGCCCCCCCACCAGCGAGCCCGCGAGCACGTAGCCGAGCACGCGTCCGAGGTTGGGCTGCAGGGCCGCCCACCAGCCACGCGCACCGCTGCCGATGCCGGTAGCGATGCCCCCGCACATCGCCGCGCAATGCGCGCCGCCCAGCACCCCGGTCAGCAGCGCGGCGAACAGGACGATGGTATCAACCGGCATCGTCGCGAGGCTCCGCCGCCGGTGGCACGCGGGGGCGTTCGTCGCGCAGGATGTCGAGCGCGGGCGTGTCGAGGTCGTCGAACTGGCCACGCTTGACCGCCCAGCCGAACGCCCACACCGCGACACCCAGCAGCAGCAGGCTGATCGGCACCAGCAGCAACAGGATGTTCATGCCCTTGGACTCCTTGCCAGCCGCAAGGCATTGGCAGTCACCGCGAGCGAGGAAAGTGCCATGCCGAGGGCCGCCAGCCACGGGGTGACCATGCCCATCGCCGCGAGGGGTAGGGCGAGCAGGTTGTAGCCCAGCGCCCACGCCAGGTTCTGCCGGATGACCGCCTGGGTGCGCCTGGCGAGCGCGATGGCCTGCGGGATGCGTCGCAGGTCGGGCGAGGCCAGCACCAGGTCGGCGGTGCGTGTGGCCAGCGCGGCGCCGTCGCCGATCGCGATCGACACATCGGCGCCTGCGAGCACCGGTGCATCGTTGATGCCGTCGCCAACCATGGCCACCCGTCGGCCCCGCGCCTGCAAGGCGTGCAGCGAGGCGAGCTTGTCTTCCGGTGTCTGGCGCGCGCGTGCGGTGACAATGCCTAGCGCGCCGGCCAGCCTATGCACCGCGGCATCGCCGTCGCCACTGGCGACCTGCACGTCGAACCCGTGCGCGTGCAAGTCGGCGATCGCGAGGTCTGCACCGGCACGGAGCCCTTCGCCGACCACGAAGCGTGCGCTCGCGCGGGTGCCGTCGCCCAGCCACAGCGCGCCATCGTCCGCGGCTCCCGTGGCGAAGCCTGCGTGGCCTAATCGCCAACGGCGTCCGTCCACGATGCCCTCGATGCCTTGGCCTGGATGAAGGACCACGGCATCGGCCGGCATGCTGCCAGCGGCGGCATGGGACGCGAACGCCTTCGCCAGCGGGTGCGTGCTGCCGGCTTCGAGCGCGGCGCCGATTTGCAGTGCCTGCGCGGCGCCGAGCCCATCCAGGCCGGTGGCCTCGACTGCCCCCTCCGGCAGGCTGAGCGTGCCGGTCTTGTCGAAGACGATGGTGTCGACCCGGGCCAGCCGTTCCAGCGCATCGGCACGCAATGGCAGCATGCCCAGGCGTGCCAGCGCGCCATTGGCGGTGGCCAGCGCCGCCGGCACCGACAGCGACAGCGCGCACGGACAGCTGATCACCAGCAGGGCAAGCGTGACTTCGAACGCGCGCGCCGGATCGTGCACGCGCCAGGCCAGGTACACCGCTATCGCGGCGCAGGCCAGAACCAGCACGAACCCCCGCGCAATGCGGTCCGCCGCGTGCGCCAGTGGCGGACGATGCGCCTGCGCCTGGTCCACCAGGGCGGCCAGTTGCGCCAGGCGGGTGGCGCTGCCGGTGGCATCGATGCGTACGCGCGCGCTACGTGCATCGCACAGCGAGCCTGCGTACACGAGATCGCCAGGGTGCTTCCGCAGGGGCGTCGCTTCGCCAGTAAGCAGGGCCTCGGCGAAGGACGCCTCGGCATCCAGCAGCACGCCATCCGCGGGCACGGACTCGCCGCTGGCGATGCGCACCACGTCGCCCACTGCGAGCGCTGCGACTGGCACGCTTTCCTGCGCACCGGACACGGTTTCGCGGCGGGCGAAGGCGGGCTGCGCGCGTGCCAGCGCATCCACCTGGGCGCTGGCCACGTTGCGCACCCGCTGTTCCAGCATGCGCGCGGCCAGCAACAGGAACACGAACATCACCGCCGCGTCGTACCAGACATGGGCGCCGCCGCGCACCGTCTCGATGGTGCTCGCGCCCCACGCAAGCAAGGTGGAGCCCGCGATCAGCGTGTCCATGGCGGGGCCGCCGAGGCGCAATTCTCGCGCGGCGCCGGCGAGGAACGGCCAGCCTGCGTAGAACACCACCGGCGTGCTGACCAGGAAGGTGATCCAGCGCAGGAAGTCGCGCATCGGCAGCGACATTTCCGCGCGCGTGTCGAGGTACAGCGCCTCGGCGAACATCATCGCCTGCATTGCGCCCAGCCCGGCGATGCCGATCCGCAGCAGCCAGCGGTTGCGCTCGCGGCGACGCTCGCGCTCGCGGGCCTCGCCGGTGGCCAGGAAGGGGCGGTAGCCCAGCGCCTGCAGGCGCCGCAGCGGGCGCGACAACGGCGTGCGCGCCGGGTCCCAGGCAATGCGGACGCGTCCGGTCACCGCATTCGCGCTGACCTCCAGCACCCCGGTCTCGCGACACAGGGCCCGGTCGATCAGCCATGCACAGGCCGCGCAGCGCATTCCGTCGGTAAGCAGGGTGAGTTCACGCCCGCCGGGGATGGCGCGTGCATGGCCGGCCTGCACGTCTTCGCGATCCCACAGCGCCAGCGCATCGTCGTCCCGGTCGATGCGCGCGGGGGGGCATTCGCGCAGGCGGTAGTAATCGTCCAGTTCGGCGTCGTCGATCCATTGCGCGGCAGCGGCGCACCCAGCGCAACAGAACGACTGCGCGTGGCCTGCCACATCCGCATGTTCGGCAGCCGCCGGCAGGGCTTCGCCACAGTGGAAGCAGGTACCTGCCGCGGCGGCCGCCGGCAAGTTATGGGCCAGCGCAGCGCTGGTGGTGCTCATGGCGCGGCTTGCGCGGGGTCAAGGCGCGCGCTGCGCTGGGCCCGCGGCAGCCGGCCCTGCAGGCGCCAGCTTCCGTCGGCGGGCCCCAGCTGCAGGTTCCAGTCGTTGCCGGACGCGATGCGTGCGGGAATCCGCCAGCCGGAAGTGGTTGCCGGCTGCAACACCAGCGAGCGATCGCGCGCGGCATCGGTGGGGTGGCGCAGGGCAAGGACCAGCGGCGCGGCCGCATCGAAGTTCCCGGTCAGCGGCAGGACTTCCACGTCTGCGCCGTCGATGCGCAGCAGGGCGGCCAGGCGCAGGCGCGCAGCGCGCGAATCCGGGCCGAGGTCCGCGGTCTGGATCTGCGCGGTGCGCTGCACCGGATCTGCCACCAGGTCGTTGTTGCCGCTGGAACGTGCCGCTGCAAACAGCAGCGCGAACGACGCGACCACCGACGCCGCCGGGATGGCGACCACCAGCCACACCATCGGTTCGCGCCACGCGGGACGGGTAGGCTGCATCACATGGGTCCGAAGAAACTGCTGTCGACGCGCTTGCGGGTCGCGCCGTCCGGGGTCTGCACGCTGAGCGTGAGGGGATGCCGGCCGTGGGTGCCTGGGGGCGCCAGCAGGGTCAGCGGCAACGACGCGACCGAGCCGACGTCCACGCTGACATAGGCTGATTCGCGCAGCCGCAGGTCGACGATGTCCGACTGCCAGGTGATGCGGAACCGTTGCGGCTGGTCGGTCTTGTTGACCAGCTTGAGCGTGTAATTGTTCTCGATGCCGTCGGCAGTTTCGCGGTACAGGGCGTTGCGGTCGCGCAGCACTTCGGCGATCAGTGGGCTGCGATTCGCCACGCCCCAGCCCCAGGCAAGCATCAGTCCCAGCAGGATGGCGCCATACACGAAGATGCGTGGACGCAGCACCCGTGTCCGCTTGCCGTCGATGTCATTCTGGGTGGCATACCGGATCAGCCCGCGCGGGTAGCCGACCTTCTCCATCACCGCATCGCAGGCATCGATGCACGCGCCGCAGGCAATGCATTCGTACTGCAGGCCGTTGCGGATGTCGATGCCGGTGGGGCACACCTGCACGCACAAGGTGCAGTCGATGCAGTCGCCCAGTTGCTCCGGCTCGAACCTGGGCAGTGCCGTCGTGTCCATCCCTGCATCGAAGGTGATCGTGCCGTGTCCCTGGGTCTGCAAGGCGGCGGTGGTGGGATTGCAACTGGCGCGGAACGCATAGGCGTGGGCGGTGGCGGCATCGAGCAGCCCGCGCGCGCGTTCCAGCACGCTTCCCAGGCCGCGTCGGCGCGCACCGCGCGGCTCGCCGCGCATGGGGTCGTAGGCGATGATCAGGGTGTTGCGGTCGAACATCGCGCTCTGGAAACGCGCATAGGGGCACATGTATTTGCACACCTGCTCGCGCAGGAAGCCGGCGTTGCCCCAGGTGGCCAGGGCGTAGAAGAACACCCAGAAGGTTTCCCAGCCGCCCCACTGGAACGGCGATGCGCGCATGGCGAGCTCGCGGATCGGGGTGAAGAAGCCCACGAAGGTGAACCCGGTCCAGAGCGCGAACAGAAGCCACACTGCATGCTTGCTGCCCTTGCGCAGCAACTTCTCGCTAGTCCAGGCGCTGGCGTCGAGCTTCATGCGCTTGTGGCGGTCGCCCTCGATGGCGCTTTCCATCCACAGGAACACCTCCGTCCACACGGTCTGCGGGCAGGCGTAGCCGCACCACAGGCGGCCGGCCAGTGCGGTGAAGAAGAACAGGGCCAGGGCCGCGATCATCAGCAGCATCGCCAGGAACAGGAAGTCCTGCGGCCAGAAGGTCAGGTCCAGCACATGGAACTTGCGCGCCGGCAGGTCAAACAGGATTGCCTGGCGGCCATCCCAGCGCAGCCAAGGAAACAGGTAGAACATGCCCAGCAGCCAGGACACCGCGGCCACCCGCAGCCGGTTGAAGTTGCCGGACACGTCGCGCGGGTAGACCTTGCGCTCGCTGACATAGGCGGCGCCGCCTGCGTCCAGCACCTCGAGGGGGATTTCCTTCCTGCTCATCGCGTCGCGGTCACCCCGGCGGCAACGGCCCGTTGAAGCGACTGGCCGGGCGCAACAGGATCCAGGTAAACAGGCTGGAGGAGGCCGTGGCCAGCCAGAACATGAAGAAGCCGATGCTGTAGCCCAGGCCTCGGCTCATTTCCATCCGCGGGAAGGCCAGGTCGCGCAAGGCCAGTGGATCGATGAAGGCGAACATCACCATCGTGGCCACGCCCGCCGCGAAGAAGCTTGGCCACAGGATCGCGCCCAGCTTCTGCGCAATTGAACGTCGCGGGTGGTCGAAACGGGGCGCCGTGAAATCAGTCATGCCGGACCCCGCTCATTTTGGCGCGCCAGTGTCGGTTGCACTTGCCTTCGACAGCGACCAGACATAGGCCGCGACCAGACGCGCGCGCGTCTCGCCGAGCAGCGGACCGTGCGCCGGCATCGCACCCTTGCGGCCGTTGTCGATGACATCGCGCAAGGCTGCGGTGCTGTCGCCGTACATCCAGTAACCATCGCTCAGGTCAGGCGCGCCGAGCGCCATGTTGCCGGTGCCTTGCTTGCCGTGGCAGGCCACGCACATGCCCTCGTAAAGTTTCCTGCCCTGCGCAGCTGCGTAGCCCGTGCGCACCGCGCCTTCCTTCTCTCCGAGCAGTCGCACATAGGCGATCACGTGGTCCGTCGCGTTCGCGCCGCCGATTCCTGACAACACCTTGCCCCACGGCGGCATCACCCCTTCGCGGCCCTGCAGCACCGAGTCGAGCACCTGCTGCGGCTGGCCGCCCCAATGCCAGGCCGTGTCGGACAGGTTTGGGTATCCCACTGCACCGCGCGCCGACGAGCCGTGGCAGGTTGCGCAGGTGTTGCCAAAGATCGAGCGGCCCAGCCGCAACGCGGCCGGATCGCGGGCCAGCACGTCGATCGGCTGGCTCCGATAGGGCGCGAAAGTCAGCTCGAGCGTGGCGTTGTAGGTGGCCTTGTCGCGCGCGTGTTCCGCCTTCGAGCTCCAGTTGCTGTAGCCCGCATACCCACCGAAGCCCCCGTACCACGCCAGGTAGCCGAGCGAGAACACGATGGTCGCGTAGAAGAGGTTGATCCACCAGCGCGGCAGCGGCTTGTTGTATTCGGTGATGTCGCCGTCCCAGACGTGGCTGGTGTCTTCCGGCTTCGGGTCGCCCGGGCGACGGCGCGCCGTCCACCACAGCAGCCACGCGCAGCCGGCGACGTTGAGCGCGACCAGCGCGATCACGTACCACGACCAACCCGCGCTCATCGCGTGTCCCCTTCATCGCAGTCGGCCAGCGGCAGCCGGGCCGCCTCGTCGAAAGCGCTTTTGCGGCGCGGGCTCCAGGCCCACGCCCAGCCCGCCAGGAACACCACCAGCAGGACCACGGTCACCACTCCGGACAACATCTCAATTCCCCTTGGGTGCGTGTTTGCCGAGACCCTGCAGGTACGCGACCATCGCGTCGAGTTCGGTCTTGCCTGCCACCGCGTCCGCCGCAGCCGCGATCTCGGCATCGGTATAGGGGTCGCCAAGGCGCTGCAGACCCTTCATGTGCGCTTGAACGCTGGCGCCGTCGATCATGTTCCGCGCCAGCCAGGGGAAGCTGGTCATGTTGGACTCGGGCACCACGTCGCGCGGATTGATCAGGTGCACGCGGTGCCAGTCGTCGGAGTAGCGGCCGCCGACGCGCGCCAGGTCCGGCCCGGTGCGCTTGGAGCCCCATTGGAACGGGCGGTCATAGACCGATTCGCCGGCCAGCGAGTAGTGTCCGTAGCGCTCGGTCTCGAAGCGCAGCGTGCGCACCATCTGCGAATGGCAGTTGTAGCAGCCTTCGCGCACGTACACGTCGCGGCCGGCGAGTTGCAGTGCCGGGTATGGCTTGACCCCGGGCAGCGGCTGGATGGCCTCGGCCTGGTACATCAGCGGGACGATCTCGGCCAGGCCTCCGAACGAGACGGCGACCGCGATCAGGACCGCGAGCAGCCCGACGTTCTTCTCGATCTTTTCGTGGGGGTTGTGTTGTTCGCTCATGGGGTCCTCAGGCGCGCGCTTCGGCAGCGTCGGGCGGCAGCAGCGGCTGCGGTGCGATCGCGCCGGCTAGCTGGTAGGTGCGCAGCACGTTCCAGCCCATCACCAGCATCCCCGCCAGCACCAGCAGCCCGCCGAACAGGCGGCCGAGGTAGTACGGATAGGTGGCACTGAGTGCCTCCACAAAGGTGTAGGTGAGCGTGCCGTCGTCGTTGGTGGCACGCCACATCAGGCCCTGCATGACGCCGGCGATCCACATCGATGCGATGTAGAACACCACGCCCAGTGTGTGTACCCAGAAGTGGGTGTCGATCAACTTCACTGAGTACATCTCTGCGCGGCCGAGCAGGCGCGGCAGCATCGAGTAGATCGAGCCAACCGAGATCATCGCCACCCAGCCCAGCGCGCCGGCATGCACGTGGCCCACGGTCCAGTCCGTGTAATGCGACAGCGAGTTGACCGTCTTGATCGACATCATCGGCCCCTCGAAGGTGGCGATCATGTAGAAGCTCAGCGCCACGATCAGGAACTTCAGGATCGGGTCGGTGCGCAGCTTGTGCCAGACGCCGGAAAGGGTCAGCACGCCGTTGATCGCGCCGCCCCACGAGGGCGCCAGCAGGATCAGCGAAAACACCATGCCGACCGATTGCGCCCAGTCCGGGAGCGCGGTGTACTGCAGGTGGTGGGGGCCAGCCCACATGTAGACCGCGATCAAGGCCCAGAAATGCACGATCGACAGGCGGTACGAGTAGATCGGGCGGCCGGCCTGTTTGGGCACGAAGTAGTACATCATCCCCAGGAAACCTGCGGTCAGCAGGAACCCGACGGCGTTGTGGCCGTACCACCACTGAACCATGGCATCGACCGCGCCGCTATAGATGGGATACGACTTGCCCAGCCCCACCGGAATCGCCAGGTTGTTGACGATGTGCAGCAACGCCACCGCGATGATGAAGCTGCCGTAGAACCAGTTGGCCACATAGATGTGCTTGACCCGCCGCCTGGCGATGGTCCCGAAGAACAGCCAGCCGTAGGCAACCCAGACGATGGTGATCAGGATGTCGATCGGCCATTCGAGTTCCGCGTATTCCTTGCCCTGGGTCAGGCCCAGCGGCAGGGTGATGGCCGCGGCCACGATGACCGCCTGCCAGCCCCAGAAGACGAAGGCGGAAAGGCGGTCGGATAGCAGGCGCACATGGCAGGTGCGCTGGACCACGTGCAAGCTGGTTCCGAACAATGCGCAACCGCCGAAGGCGAAGATCACCGCATTGGTGTGCAGCGGGCGCAGGCGGCCGTAGCCGAGCCACGGGATGCCCTCGAACAGCGTGGGCCAGTACAGCTGGGCAGCGATGATCACGCCCACCAGCATCCCGACGATGCCCCAGACCACCGTTGCGACGGCGAACTGGCGCACGACCTTGTCGTTGTAGCTACCGCTGATGGCCTGCATGCATGGCTCCGGTTGATTGCCGCAGATGGTAGGGAGGCGGTAGCCGCGGCTACTTGATCTGAATCAATCCGCCGGATTCGCCGCCCCGTTAGGCACTGGACCCTCGGTTCGCGGATACTGCAGGTCCGGGGCCATGCCGCCGCGGCCGGGACAAGCCATGGGATATCCGATACCCCTCGACCTCGCGCGACTGCGCCGCAGTTGCAGCGAATGTTCCCTGCAGCAGCTGTGCCTGCCTGCGGGAATCGATGGGGCCGACATGGGCAGGCTGGACGCGGTGGTGCGAGCTACGCGCGCGATCGCGCGTGGAGAGCGGCTGTTCCGCACCGGCGATGCACTCGCCTCGGTTTACGTGGCCAGTGCGGGCGCGTTGAAGACCGTGGCGTTCAGCGAAGCCGGCGATGAGCATGTGCTCGGTTTCCACCTGCCCGGTGAACTGTTCGGACTGGATGCGGTGGGTTCCGGCCGGCACCGCTGCGAGGCCATCGCCCTGATCGATTCCCGCATCTGCGAGTTGCCATTCGCCGAACTGTCCACGGCCGCCGCACTCTTGCCCAGCCTGCAACGCCAGCTGCTGCGGGTGATGGGGCAGAACACCGATCTCGACCACGACCACCTGGACGTCCTCTCGCGGCGCCAGGCCAGCGAGCGCATCTCCCTGTTCCTGCACGGCCTGGGCCAGCGCTACCGCCGCATCGGGCTGTCGGCGGACGAGTTCCAGCTGCCGATGACCCGCGACGAGATCGCCCGTTACCTGGGCCTCGCGCTGGAGACCGTCAGCCGCTGCTTCAGCCGCCTGCACGAGGATGGCGTGATCGAGGTCAGCGGACGGCGCGTGCGGGTGCTCGACGCGCCTGCTTTGCACGCCGCCGCCAGCGGCTGCGAAGTCGAGGCGGGGCAGGGAACCATGCGGCCCGCCAGCCGCTGATCCTTCCCGGGAGCGGGAATTGCTGATCCACTGCGCGGAAAACTGCGGCGGATCAACGCGTGGCTTCGCGCCATCCCACTACTGTTGCGAAGTGGCCGCGCATGTCAGCGAGCGGTGTAGCCGCCGTCGATCACCAGCTCGCTGCCGGTGACGAATTTCGATTCGTCGGACGCGAGGTAGACCACGCCCCACGCGACGTCGTCCGGGTCGCCCAGGTGGCCCAGCGGGTGCAGCAGCCCGACCTCTTGGCAGGCCGCCTCGATATCGGTGGCGCCGCTGTCGCGCAGGTAGTGCTCTACCATCGGCGTGCGGATGTAGCCGGGATGCACGGAATTCACCCGGATGCGGTCTGGCGCGTAGTACATCGCATCGGTCTTCGACATCAGCCGCACCGCGCCCTTGGAGGCGTGGTAGGGCGGGACGTCGGCACCACCCACCAGGCCGTAGATCGAGGAGAGGTTGATGATGCTGCCGTGGCCGGCCCGGCGCATGTGCGGGATCGCATGCTTGGTGCAGAAGAACACACCCTTGACGTTGACTGCCTGCACCCGGTCCCACTCGGCTTCGGTCAGTTCGTGGGTAGGCTTGTTGGCGCCGGCGATGCCGGCGTTGTTGACCAGCACGTGCAAGCCGTCGAAGCATGCCGCCACCTCATCGATGGCGCGGCGCACCGTCGCCTCGTTGGTGACGTCCACGTGCCAGTACGCGGCTTCGTGGCCGGCGGCACGCATCTCTGCCTCCAGCGCATGGCCCTCGCCGTCCAGGACGTCGAGCAGAGCGACGCTGGCGCCTTCCTCTGCCAGCCTCAGGGCGCATGCGCGGCCAATACCGAGCGCGGCGCCGGTGACGATGCAGGTTTTCCGGTTGACGCGTTTCATGCGGGGAACCTCGCCAATGCCGTTGCGAAGTGGATCGGACCCGGCCAGTAAACGCCGGTGACGTGGGCGGGCACTTGATCAGGATCAATCCTGGATCACGCGAACCCCTGGAGGCCGATGGAGCGATGTCTGAGGCCGGCCTTGAGCAGGGCGGCGACCGCCAGTGGGAGGAGCAGCGCCAGCAGCCACGGCGCCATTGGCGGTGGCTCGAATCCGAACAGGCGCGCCGGAACCGGCAGCAGGGTCACGACCACCAGCATCGCCGTGGCGCCCGCGGCCACCACCGCGAACGCGACATTGCGCATGCGTAGCGTCTCCCACAGCGACGCCCCGGCGCGGTAGACCACGATCAGTCCGAGGTTGCCTGCGACCAGCGCGGTGAAGGCAAGCGCGCCCACCTGCGCCGCCGGCAGCGACATGGCCTGGCCCGTTGCATACACGGCCACCACTGCGGCGAACATCGCGCCGCCGCGCAGCAGGTTGCCCATCAGGGCGCGCACTCCGAGCAGCCGCGCCGTCGGGGATCTCGGCGGGCGTCGCATGATGTCCTCGCTCGCGGGCGCGGTCTCGCGCTCGAACACGATGGAGCACGCAGGGTCGATGATCAGTTCGAGGAACACGACGTGCAGCGGCAGCAGCACAAGCGGCCCACCGCCAACCAGCGGCAACAGGGCCAGTCCGGCGATGGGAACGTGCACGGCCAGGATGTAGTGAACGGCGCGCCGAATGTTGTCGTAGATGGTCCGGCCGAGGCGGACTGCCCGCACCACCGTTGCGAAGTCATCGTCAAGCAACACGATCGCGGCCGCCTCGCGCGCGACGTCGGTGCCGCGCTGGCCCATGGCGATGCCAACGTGCGCAGAGAGCAGGGCAGGGGCGTCGTTGACGCCGTCGCCGGTCATCGCCACCACTTCGCCCGCCTGCTTGAGCGCGGCCACCAGGCGCAGCTTCTGCTCGGGGCGCACGCGGGCGAAGACATTGGTGCTGGCGGTGCACTGACGCAGTGCATCGTCGTCCAGCGCATCGATCTGGCGGCCTTCGACCACGCCCGCCGCTGCGGGAATTCCCGCCTGCTCCGCGATCGCGCGCGCGGTTTCCCGATGGTCGCCGGTGAGCATGACCACGCGGATGCCGGCGGCGTGGGCTTCCGCCACCGCGTCGACGACCCCAGCGCGCAGCGGGTCCGCGAAAGCCACCAGTCCCAGCCAGGCGAAGGGGAAGCCGTGCATGGAGGGCGGCAAGGCGGTGTCGCCGTCCCCGCGTGCCAACGCCACCGCCAGCACGCGCAGACCGCGGCGTGCCATCGCATCCACCTCGGCCAGCACCGCCCTGCGCTGGTCCACGGGCATGTTGCACAGGCCGGCCACGGTCTCGGGAGCGCCCTTGCACGCCGCCAGCACATCCGCGCCGCGGCGCCAGGCGAGGGTGACGGCGGTGCACCCGGCCGAAAGCGGATATTCGCGGAGTAACGCGGTCGGGGCGCTGTCTGGCAGCGACGGGTGCTGCGCGAGCCGCCCCGCCAACTCCAGAAGCGCGCGGTCCATGGGGTCGATGGAATCCGGGCGGCTGGCAAGCACGGCGGCTTCCAGCAACCTGAGCACGGACGGCCCCAGGGCGGACGGCAGGTCCGCGCGTTCCTCGCCGGCCACGAGTTCCGCGACCGCCATGCGGTTCCGGGTCAGGGTGCCGGTCTTGTCCGCGCACAGCACGGTGATCGCGCCCAGTGCCTCGATCGCCGGCGTGCGCCGCACCAGGGCCTGGTGTTGCGCCATCCGCCAGGCGCCGAGCGCGAGGAAGACCGCGAGCACCATCGGGAACTCTTCGGGAATGGTCGCGATCGCCACGGTCAGCCCGGCCAGCACCGCGTCCGTCCAGCCGCCGCGGGTCAGCAGGAACAGGCCGGTCACAAGCACGCCCGTCGCCAGGGCAAGGCCGGCGAACAACAGGACCACGCGGCGGATCTCGCGCTGCATGGGCGTGGCCTCGATGTGCACGCTGCGCAGCGAAACACCGATCTTGCCGACCTCGGTGCGCGCGCCTGTGGCCACCACTTCCGCCACGCCGTGGCCGCCGACCACGAGAGTGCTGGCGTGAACCAGCGCTTCTTCCGCCGACGCACCGATGTGGCGCTGCAGCGGCACTGATTCCCCGGTCAGCAGCGATTCGTCTACGTGCAGGTCGGTGGCGTCGAGGAGGCGCGCGTCCGCCGGTACGCGGTCGCCTTCCGCGAACAGGATGACGTCGCCCACCACCAGCTCGCCCGCTGGCACGACGCGCGGTTCGCCGTCGCGCAGCACCCGCGCGCGCGGGCTGCCGAGCTCGCGCAGGGCTTCGAGGGCGCGTTCGGATTTCTGCTCCTGGTAGATCGTCAGGCCGATCACCGCCAGCACGGAAAGCGCCAGCAGAGTTGCTTCCCGCGCATCGCCGAGGACCAGGTAGACCGCGGTCGCGGCCAGCAGGAGCAGCAGCATGGGTTCCCGCAGCACGCTGATCACGATCATCCAGCGCGATCGGTGCTCCGGTTGCGGCAGCGCGTTCGGGCCATCGCGCAGGTGACGTGTGCTGGCTTCGGCAGACGTCAGGCCGACCCAAGGCGAGGGTGGCGGTACCGGCCGGGTGTTTGCCCCGGTTGCCGGGGAGTGGGGGATCGCGGTGGTCACATCGGCATCCAGCGGTTTCGATGCGCCGGGCTCAAGCGAGGTCGACCTGTTCCAGGTACTCGGGGAAATGCGCCGGCCAGCCGAGCTCATGCTCGATGCGCGCGCGCAGTGCGTCGGCGGCGTCGAGCTCGCCGTGGGTGACGAAGACCTTGCGTGGGGGTGTGGGCGCGGTCTTCAGCCAGCCCAGGATTTCATTGGCGTCGGCGTGCGCGGATCCGGCGGCGAGCTGGACCACCTCCGCGCCCACGTGGATGTCCCGCCCGAAGATGCGCAGCTGCCTGTCGCCGGCTGCCAGACTTGCGCCGCGCGTGCCGCCGGCCTGGAAACCACAGAGCACGATCGCATTACGCGGATCTGGCGCGAATGCGACCAGGTGGTGGAGCACGCGCCCACCGGTGGCCATGCCGCTGGCGGAGACGATGATCATCGGACCCTTGCGACGGTTGAGCGCCTTGGAGGCCTCGACGCTGTCGATGACGTGGACGGACCGCTCCATCGCGGCCAGTGCGGCGTCATCCAGGCGATGGAGCCGCGGGTACTGCCGGTACAGGTCGGCCACGCTCGCTGCCATCGGGCTATTCAGGTAAAGCGGTGCCTCCTGCAAGTGGCCGCTCGACTGCAACTGGGTGATGACGTGCAGCAGCATCTGCGCGCGGCCGACCGCGAACGCAGGAATCACCACGACGCCCTTGCGCGCGAGTACCCGCTTCAGGACCGCCAGCAGCTCCTGCTCCAGCGTTTCGGCGGGGTGCACGCGATTGCCGTAGGTCGATTCGACGACCACCCAGTCGGATTCGGCTAGAGGCGCGGGCGCGAGCATCAACGGGTCGTCGGGACGGCCGAGGTCCCCGCTGAACGTGACGCGGGTGCCTTCGAACTCCAGGGTCACCGCGGCCGCGCCGAGGATGTGCCCCTGCATGCGGAATCTCGCCTTGATCCCGGACGCCGGCTCGAAGACGTGGTCGAAGCCCACGCCCTTGAGCCGGGTGAGGCTCGCGCGCGCATCGGCTTCGCTGTACAGGGGTTCCGCCGGGTGGTGTTTCGAGGATCCGCTGCGGTTGGCGTAGGCGGCTTCCTCTTCCAGCAGCCTTCCCGAGTCAGGCAGCAGGATGCCGCACAGGCTGCGGCTCGCTTCGGTGCACCAGGCGCGCCCGCGGAATCCGGACTTGACCAGACGTGGCAGATAGCCACTGTGGTCCAGGTGCGCATGGGTGAGGACCACCGCATCGATGGAAGCCGGATCCACCGGGAACTCGGCCCAGTTGCGCAGGCGCAGGGGCTTGTAGCCCTGAAACAGGCCGCAGTCGACGAGGACCCGCGAATCGCCTGCGGTGATCAGGTGGCGGGACCCGGTGACGGTCGCATTGGCGCCAAGGAACTGGAGATGGAAGCGGCTTGGCATGGGCGGCTTGTTGTTCATCGGGCGGATCCTCGGGCCTTTTGCACAGGAGTCTGCTTGCTTCAACGCAGCCCACCCGGCGCGCGGGACAGGTTCAGGGCCTGGCAAAGGCGCGCTTCACAGCGGCCACGAAATCGGGGTCCGGCTGGCTACCCATCTTTTCGGTACGCGCGAGGATGCGGCCGTCGGCGTCCAGCAGGACCAGCGCACTGGTGTGGTTGAACTCGCCGTCGGCCAGCTCGCGGTAGCGCACGCCCAGCACTCCGGCGACCTGGCGCACATCGTCCTGGCGGGGGCTGGCCAGGGTCCAGCGCCGCGTGTCGAGCCTGCGCCTGGCGACCACCACCGACAGCACCTTCGGCGTGTCGCGTACCGGGTCCATGCTGATCAGGGTGATGCCGATGCGCGCCTGCTCGGAGGGCGTGAGCTTGCGCTCGATGGCCTTGCAGCTGTCCACGATCAGCGGGCAGATGTATTGGCAGGACGTATAGAACATCGCGATCAGGCGCGGCCTGCCACGTTGTGCATGCCAAGGCTGGCGCCTGCCGTCCTGGTCCACGAGTTGAACGTCCAGCTGGTACACCGAGTCACGCGGCAGCGGCGGCGCCTTGGCGTGGGCTGGCAGCCCTGCCAGCAAGGCGCCAAGCAGGGCGGCGGAAACGTACGTGGCGAAATTCATTTCGCATCCTTGGCACAACGGAACCCCAGGTTCGCAGTGGTGTTGGCAGCCGCAAGCGAGGACAGCATCGCTACCCGCATCAGCACCGCGTAGTTCTCGCGGTCGTCCATCGACAGGGCGCCGGCCCCGCAGAACTTCACGGTGTCGGGATCGCCCTGGTCGCGGTTGTCGCCAGAAACCAGCAACGCGGAGAAGTCCTCCGTCCATTCCCACACCAGGCCGTGCATGTCTTGCACGCCGTACGCGTTCGGTGTCTGCAGCCCCGCACGCGGCAGCACCTTCGGGTTGGGGCGGGAATACCAGGACAGGATGCGCTGGCGCCAGGCCGCGTCGGCGCGTGCATCCTTGCGCGTTTCATCCGCGGCCGCGGCGTATTCCCATTCATTCCAGGTGGGAAGGCGCGCGCCGTGTGCCTCGCAGTACGCCTGTGCGGCAAACCAGCTCACGTGCACCACGGGCTGCAGTGGCTGCGCCTGGGGCCCGCCCAGCTTGGCCGGGCCGTCCCACTGCGACAAGTAACGGTCATCGGCGAACACGCGCGGGACCCTGTCGCGCCGCCACTGAGGGTGGGTCTCCACGAAAGCCAGGAATTCGCCATTGTTGACTGGCCGCTTCATCAGCGCGAACGGCGCAATCTTCTGGCGCCCCGGCGCGTCCTCGTACCTGAGCACGGAACGGAACGCGCCACCCGGCAGCCCCACGTAATCCGCCGCGCCGGCGGCGAAGCCGGCGAGCGGCACGAGGGCGAGCAACAGGACGACGCGCAGGCGCATGGCTCAGTGCGCGGCCGAAGCATTGGCTGGATTGGCAGCGCGGATCGCCGCCGCTTCCTCCTTGGTGACTCGGCCCCCGGGATTGCCCCAGCTGTTGAGCACGTAGGTGCTGATGTTGGCCACCTCGTCGTCGGTCAGCTGGCTCATTGGCGGCATGTTGGAGTTGTAATCCTTGCCGTTGACCTGCACCGGGCCGACCAGGCCATGCAGGATGACCTGCGGCAACGCCTTCGGATCGGCCTTGATGTAGTCCGATGCGGCCAGCGGCGGGAACACGCCCTCCATGCCCTTGCCATCCGGCTGGTGGCAAGTGGAGCAGGTGCCGGCGAACAGTGCCTTGCCTGCGTCCACCTGTTCCTGCACGGTGAGTGCGCCGGCCTTCGCGGAGGTCGCGGCGGCGGCGACGGCGGCCAGATTGCGGTTGGCGCGGTCGCCGATGTAAACGGCGTCCACTTCCTTGCCGGAATAGATCGCCTTGTTCTCCGGGCCGTCGGCCTTGAGGATGCCCAGCGCGCCCTTGTTGAAGGCGCGGAACAGGCTGTGGTCGACCAGCACGTAACTGCCCGGCACTTCCATGTGGAACTCCATCATGGCGGCTCCGCCGGCGGGGATCAGCGTGGTCTGCACGTTCTCCTGGAACTTGGTGCCGCCCTCGTACCAGACCTTGTCGAAGATCTCGCCGATCACGTGGAAGCTGGACACCAGGTTGGGGCCGCCGTTGCCCACGTACAGGCGCACGGTTTCACCCACCTTGGTCTGCAGCGCCTTGTCGCCGGTGAGCGAGCCCTCCATGCCGTTGAACAGCACGTAGGTCGGGTTCTCGTCGATGGCGCGCGCCATGTCGAACGGCGCGTGGCCCTTCTCGCGATACTTGGTGGAAGTGTAGAAGTCGCCCTGCATCACGTAGTACTCGCGGTCGACCTTGGGCAGCCCTTCCGGCGGCTCCACCAGGATCAGGCCGTACATGCCGTTGGCGACGTGCATGCCCACCGGCGCGGTGGCGCAGTGGTAGACGTACAGGCCGGCGTTGAGCGCCTTGAAG
>JAZKHR010000068.1:7326-17002 GCA_040385305.1 Pseudomonadota bacterium | reverse complement strand
ACCCGCTCCTCGCTCGACAGCTCACCGACCATGCGCCGCAAGGGCAAGGGCAACGTCTTGACCAGCATCGGCACCGCGAAGATGTCGTGGTCCCTTGCCTGTTCGGGCTGCTGGTACAGGTCCACGACCGCCAGCCGGTAGTGGCCTTTCAGGTGCTGCTCGCTGATGGCCTTGATATTGGTCAGGGCATTCCGCGAATTCTCCGTGGCGCCGCTGATATACAGGACGAGCTCATAGCATTCCGCCTCGGCGGGGGGTGCCGCACGCTTGCGCTTGCCCGTGGACGTGGCTGCGCGCTTGGCTGCGGGCTTGGTTGCGGCGGCTGACGGAGGCTTTTTCATGGCAGCTTCGCGGTCTCCGGCCCGGCCGGGCGCAGTTGCAGTCCCACCAGGGTGCGGGCGGTGTCCGACAGGTCGCCGATGATCTTGCGGATGGGCGCCGGCAACTTGCGCACCAGGGTGGGGATGGCGAGGATCTGGTCGTCGCGCGACAACTGCGGATGGACGATCAGGTCGACCACTTCGATGTGGTAGCGGCCCTGCAGGTGTTCCTCGCAGATCCGTTTCAGGTTGGCGATCGCCGCGAGCGAGCGCGGCGTCTGCCCGGCCACGTAGAGCCGCAGCTCCCACTCCTTGACCGTGCGCCTTGCCGCCGCGCGGACCGGCCGCTTGCGCGGGGCCGGTGTCGTCTTGGTGGTCATTTCCGGCCTCCCTTGGCGGGAAGGGATGGTGCTGCCGCATCCTGTCCACGCGATTCGGCGAGAGACTTCCGCGCCGCGACCAATGCGTCCTGCCGCACCTGCCCCTGCGCGATGACCTGGCCGATGTCGTGCGATTCGGCGGCGAAATCGCTTTCGAGCTCCTTGATCCTTGCGTCCAGCACCGCGCGCTTGCGCGCCAGCAGCGCGGTTTGGTGGGCAATCTCCTGGGCTGCTGCTGAGGCGGCGGCGCGGTCGCGCTCCTGCTGCGCAAGGCGCGCGGAGCCGAGCAGCACGCCGTCCGGTCCGAGTTCCACCGCCTGCAGGTCGACCCCGTGGTCGGTGATCAGCAGTTCGCGGACCTGGTTGGAATGGGTCATGCCGCGCGCCTTGAGGATGTACAGGCCGCGCGTGCGTTCGCCGCCCTGCTCGATGTTGCGCAGCAGGATCCAGCTGTCGATCATCGACGACAGGCCCAGGCCGGTCTGCTCGGCGGCGTCGCCGGCCTCGGTGAGGCTGGTGAACAGGGTGGTGACCTGGCGTGCCTTGAGCAGGTCGATCATCCGCATCAGCATGCTGCTCGCATCCAGCGCGGTGCCGGCCCCTTCGAAGCTCGTCACCGGATCCAGCACCACCACGCGCGGATCGAAGGCATCGATCTGCTTGAGGATCATGCTGATGTGCACTTCCAGCCCGAACGTTGCCGGCCGCGAGGCGAGGATGCGCAACAAGCCGCGCTTGACCCACTGCTCCAGGTCGATGCCGATCGAGCGCATGTTGCGGGCCAGCTGCGCGGGCGACTCCTCGAAGCTGAAATAGACGCTGCGTTCGCCACGCCGGCACGCCGCATCCACCAGGTGCGCCGCCAGGCTGGTCTTGCCGGTGCCGGCCTGGCCGCTCACCATCATGGTGCTGCCGCGGAAATACCCCTTGCCGCCGAACATGGCGTCCAGCTTGGCAACGCCGGTGGAGACGACCTCGTCCGACGTCGCGTAGTCGAGCGCGATGGAGGTGATCGGCAACACCAGGAACCCGTGTTCGTCGATCAGGAACGGGTATTCGTTGGTGCCGTGCAGCGAGCCGCGGTACTTGGTGATGCGCAGCCGGCGCGTGGCGATCTGGTCGACCATGCGCTGGTCGAGCAGGATCACGCAGTCGGAGACGTACTCTTCCAGCCCGTGCCGGGTGAAGCTGCCCTCGCCGCGCTCGCCGGTGACGATGCAGGTGACGCCCTGGTCCTTGAGCCAGGCGAACAGGCGGCGCAGTTCCGAGCGCAGGATGCCGACGTTGGACAGCGCACCGAACAGCACCTCGATGGTATCCAGCACGACCCGCTTGGCCTGCACCTCCTGGATGGCCGCGCCAAGGCGGATGAACAGGCCGTCGAGGTTGTACTCGCCGGTCTCCATGATCTCGCTGCGGTCAATCGCCACCTGGTCGATCAACAGCTTCTTGTTCGCTACCAGGCCGTCGAGGTCGAAGCCGAGCGAGGCGGTGTTCGCCACCAGGTCGACCGGGCGTTCCTCGAAGGAGACGAACACGCCCGCCTCGCCGTGCTCGAGGGCACCGCGCACCAGGAATTCCATGCCGAACAGGGTCTTGCCGGTGCCGGCGCCGCCGCAGACCAGGGTGGGGCGTCCCTGCGGCAAGCCGCCGCGGGTGATCTGGTCCAGGCCGCGGATGCCGGTGGGGCATTTGGGCAGTTCCGCCGCTGGTGCGGACCTCGTGTGGGCTTTCTTCCTGGTGGCCATGGCGGGCTTCTCTCTATTGGCTATGGATCTGACTGCGCTGGGAAACATGCGGCAGCGCGGATCATGGTTCGGGCGCCGGCGCGGGTTGGCTCGCAAGCGCGGCCCTGACGGCCGGAATCAGGTCCTGGTCGACGGTGTCCTTGGTCACGTAACTGCACGCGCCGGCGGCCAGCGCACGCCGCGCGTATTCCGCAGAGGCGTAGTTGCTGACGATGATCACGGCAGTCGCGGGCAACATCCGCCGTATCTGCGCGGTGAGGTCGATGCCGTTCGCATCGGGCAGCTCGATATCCATCAGCACCACGGCAGGGCGGTGGTCGCGGCACTGCGCCAGCGCGCTGGCACCGTCGCAGGCGCCGTGGATGTCATGGTCCGGGAACGCGGACTGCAGGAACCTGCGCAGCGTGCGGCGCATGTAGGCCTGGTCTTCGACGATCAACATGCCTGCCAACTCCGGGGAGAGTTACCGCGGAAAGCGCGCGCCGGCCGATGACGTGGGCGCACTTGCCGCGGCTCTGGGGTTGGATGGACTGTAGACAGGACACGCACGCGGGTCTGTCGGGAGTCATGTACAGATGGGCGTGCGGGGAGGTCCCCCGGTGGCGGCTGGCAACGCCGCGGGACTAGCCGGTTGGCGTGAGCCCGTGCAGGATCGCGAACTTGACCAGCGCGGTGACGTCGGCCACGCCGAGCTTCTTCATCAGGCGGCTGCGGTAGGTGTCCACGCTCTTGGGCGACAGGCTGACGATGGCTGCGATCTGCGTGCTTGAATGCCCCTCCACCACCAGTTGCAGCACCTGCCGCTCGCGCGCGCTCAGGCTGTCGATGGGCCCCGCCGCGCCGTGCACGCGTGTCACCGTGCGCGGGCCGTCGCTGGCAAGCGTCCGTCCCAGGTAGTTGCGCCCGGCGTGCACCGCGCGCACGGCCTTGACGATTTCCTCGCTGGCATCTTCCTTGCGCAGGTAGCCGGACGCCCCGGCCTCCAGCGCGCGGTGCACGTGTTCCGCGCTGGAGTGCATCGACAGCATGATCACGCGCGTGGCCGGGCACTGCCGGCGCAGCAGCGACGCAGCCTCGATGCCGCCAAGGCCGGGCATGGTGACATCAAGGATGGCGACGTCGGGCTTGAGCTCGATCGCCGCCTGGACGGCATCGCGGCCATTGCCCGCGACCGCCACCACCTCGATGTCGGCACTGGTCATGAGCAGCGCCCGCAAGCCGTCGCGCAACACCGCATGGTCGTCGGCCAGCAGCACGCGGATGCTCATGCCGGAGCGCTCGCCAGGTGCACGCGGATGCAGGTGGGCCCGCCCGGCCTGGATTCAATGCTGAATTCCGCACCCAGCCCCTGCGCGCGCTCGCGCATGGTCCTGAGCCCCAGGCCGCCGGACCCGGCCACGCTGGCGGCATCGAAACCCACGCCGTCATCGGTGATGGTGAGGGTGATGCCGCTTGCGTTGCGCTGCGCCGCGACCACCACGTGCCGCGCCTGCGCATGCTTGGCGATGTTGTTGAGCGCCTCCTGGGCGATGCGGAACAGCGAGGTCTCGACGGCCAGCGACGGCCGTGGCGAGAGGTCCGCGCCCTCGACCCGTACCTCGGCATGCAGGCGGGTGCCGTAGCGTTCCGCGTAGGAACGGATGGCCGCAAGCAGTCCGTAGTCATCGAGGGCGGGGGGGCGCAGGTCGGACATCACGTTGCGCAACTGGGCGATGGTCTGCTCCAGCACTTCGCGCGCATCCGCGAGGGCGCCCCTGTCCGACCCATCCGCGGGCAGGGCGGTGTGCATCATCCCCAGGCTGAGCTTGAGTGCCACCAGGTTCGGGCCCACCCGGTCGTGCAGTTCGCGGCTGATGTTGCGCCGCTCGGTGTCCTCCATCCCGCCCAGGCGCCGCGACAGATCCCGCAACTGCTGTAGCTGCGCGGTGCGTTCCCGCACCCGTTGCTCCAGCGCGGCGTTGAGCTGCTGCACGCGCGCCTCTGCGTTCTTGCGCTCGTCGATGACGTTGGCCGATGGCACCAGGTAGATCACGTCGCCGCCCGGGCCGTGGACCGGGAACAGCGAAAAGTCGATCCAGATGAGCGACTCTTCGGCCACGCGTATCTGCACGTCGTAGCGCGAATCCATGCCTGCGGCCGCGCGCTCGATCGCCGCGTGCAGCCGTTGTTGCACGGCTTCGGACCAGGCCCACCAATAGGTGTCCACGAACGGCTTGCCCAGCACGTCCTCCGGCTCGAGCCCGGCGGCCTCGAGCGCCGGCCGGTTGGCTTCGACCAGCACGCCATCCGGGGTCATCAACCCGACGAACATGTAAGGGCCGAGCCCGTCGATCACCTTGCGCAGCTTGCCCTCGCTCTCGCGCAGCGCCTTCTCCGCCTGCTGGCGTTCCGTGATGTCCCGGAGGATTCCGATCGTGTTGCCGTCAGGCATTTGCGCCGCCACCGCTTCCGCCGAAAAGACCGAGCCGTCCTTGCGCCGGAATTGCCACACCCGATGGTAGTCGGCCCCGGCATTCACTTGGTCAAACCCTTGCTGGATATGCGGGACTTCCGCCGCCACCACGACGGTCGAACCGTGCCGTCCGATCATCTCCTCGCGGGTGTAGCCGAGCATCTGGCAGATCGCAGCATTGACATCGACGTAGTGGCCTCCAGGTTCGAGGATGACAATCCCATCCGGCGCGCGCTCGAAAAGCGTGCGATAGCGATCCTCGCTCTCTCGCACCGCCGCTTCCGCCCGCTTGCTCGCGGAAATGTCCTGCACCGTGCCGTGGAGCGTCGACACATTGCCGCTTTCATCCGCCATGGGCACCGCCCTGGCTTGCAGCTGCGCCCGGCTTCCGTCCGGCCGCAGCGCCACCAACTCGTACTCTTGCGGCTCGCCTGACGCGATCGCCTGGGTGACCTTTTGCGACATCAGCGCCGCGCTCTCCGGCTCGTACAGGGCGGCGTTCTCTTCGTAGTTTCGCGGCGGACCCAGGCTGGGGTCGCGCCCGAGGATCTCGAAGGTCTGCGGCGACCAGGTAATGTTGCCTGTGGCAAGTTCGAAGTCCCAGTCCCCGATCTGCCCGATGCGCTGCGCTTCGGTCAGGCGCTGGAGCGACCGCTGGGTGGCTTGCTCGGCCCGTTTGCGCGACTCCATTCGCTCGATGTTGTCCAGCGCGAAGGAGAGATCCGCGGCTGCATTCGTCAACAGCGCGATTTCCTCTGGCTGGAAAAAATCCGTCTCCGAGGAGTAGACGCTCAGCGTGCCGCGAACCTCACCGTCAAGCCGGATCGGAAACGCCGCGGAGGCGTGGAGACCGCGGCGCTCAAGCTCCGCCCGCCAAGGCAAGGTCGGGGCTTCCTCCAACAAATCGTTGCACGTCTGCGGCTCGCCCGTGCGAAAAGCCGTAGCCGTCGTGCTGCGGCCCTCCGGGCGATCATCGCCATGGACCGGGATGCTCCGCAGGTAGCCGTCTTCGTCCCCCGACGCGGCCACCGGGACGATCAGCTGGGTATCGGGCTGGTACCACCCGATCCCTGCCATGCGGAACTTGCCCTGTTCGACGATCACCTGGCAGACGCGGTCGAACAGCACGTCGCGCGACGGCATGCGCACGATGGCCTGGTTGATCTCGCTGAGCACCGCGTACAGTCGGCTGAGGCGCTCGATCTCGATCTCGTGCGCCTTGCGCTGGGTGATGTCGGCGCGGATGGCGATGAACTGCTCTGGCGTTCCGTCATCACCGAGGAAGGGGACGATGGTGGTGTCCACCCAGTAGAACGTGCCGTCCCTGGCGCGGTTCCGGAGTTCACCGTGCCAGATGTGTCCGCCCTTGATGGTGGTCCATAGCCCGCGGATGAACTCCTTGGAATGGAAACCGGAGTTGATCAGGCGATGGTCGCGCCCGAGCAGTTCCTCGCGCGCGTACTGCGAGATGGCGCAGAATTTGTCGTTGACGAAGGTGATCTTCCCCTTCGCGTCTGTGACGGCGACGATGGCGTGCTCGTCGAGCGCGGCGCGGAGGTGTTCGGTCTCATCCAGCGCCGCCTGCACGCGCCGCTCCGCTTCCCGATGCTGGAGGCCCGACTGCTCCGATCGCGAGCGCGCACGGTGGAGCGCCTCGCTCAGTCCGCTGATGGAGATGCCAGTCAGCAGCAGGAAGAATTGCTGCCAGCGCTGGATGCTCGAGGCAATCGCAAAGCTGTTGATCGGGGGCAGCAGGTAGTAGCTGGCACCGAAGAACGTGATCGCAGTGGCCAGCAATCCTGCACGCAACCCGCCCACGTAGGCGCTGAGCATGATCGGCAGGGTGAAGACCACCAGCGTTGGTTGTCCGCCCAGCCGGCTATCCAGCGCGAATCGCAAGCCGAAGGTCGCGACCGTGACCAGGATCGCGAAGAGATACGCCTGCCAAGGCCTCACGTGCCCGCTGCTCGGAAAATTGACTCGGAATTCTTTCGCCCGTTCCCAGTTTCGCGCCAGCAGGACGAGCAACATCATCACCAGGAGGCCTGCCCAAGGCCAGAGCCGCCAATAGTCACCGACCTGGTAGCGGATGGGCAGCCACTTCCGGTAGATCGCATTCCGCTCGGCTTGCGAGATGGAATCGAGCGCCTTGTCGAGGATCCCGGCCAGCGGTGCCCAATCCTTGCGCACCGCCATGCGCTGGGCGTTGACATAGGGCGTGCTGCCCGAGATTTTCAGCCCGGTCAGGCGCAGCTCTGCCAGGTAGTGACTGACCACGAGCATGTTCTCCACGCAGGCGAAGACTTCGCCGCGCTCCAGCATGGCCAGGGCCTCCTGCGTCGTGTTCACCCGGACCAGCTGGATGCCGGGGAAATCCCGCGAGATCCAGTCGTTTGACACATAGCCCTCGACGACGACGACCTTCCTGCCCTCCAGTTCACCAAGATCGCCGATGTAGGTCACGTCCGCGCGCGTGACCACGACGATTGGGATGGTCATGTACGGCTTGGTGAACGCCCAGAAGACCTCGCGTTCCTTGGTCGTGGCCACGGTGGTGGTCATGTCGACCTCCCACCGCTTCATCCGCGCATAGGCTTCCTGCCAACTCAGGTTCAGCACGGGCTCGAACTTCAAGCCCAGGCGCTGTTCGATGAGGCTCAGGTAGTCGCGGGTCATGCCGGATGGCTCGCCGCCCGGGCGAGCGAATTCGATCGGCGGCCAGCTGGGGTCCTGTGCCACGCGGATCACCGGGTGGTCTCGCAGCCACGTGCGCTCCTCTTCCGTAAGCGATTGCAGGAAGGCGTCCGCAGCGGGAGCGGCAGATGTGGGCACAGCAGCCGTTGCGACAGAGATGAGCACGGCGCCAAGGACACCGAGCATCACAGCAACGTTGAAGAGGCGGGCAATTTGCGGCGGCCAGATTCGAATTCTGGAAATCGCGTGGCGCAAGCCATTCTTTCTCTGTGGTCGCGAACGCATGGCCGCCCCGGGACAAACGCTAGGAATGTTAGAGCACGCCCTGCGCCGCTTGGGCGCCACTCGACCAAGGGGGCGATCCATGCCCCTTCCTCTCCACACTACTCCACAAAACTGCGGTGCGGGGTCCCGACCGGCACGCCAGCTTTGCAATGGCGAATGGTGTCGCCTCCGCTAACGCGCCCCGGGATCGTGAGGTGCCGGCTCGTTGGTGTGCATCGCATATTGGTTGCGACCGGCGCGCTTGGCGCGGTACATCGCCGCGTCGGCGGCGGCAAGCAGCAACATTGCATCGGACCCATCGAGTGGATAGACGCTGATGCCCATGCTGGCCGTCACCTTCAGGCCATGGCCTTCCACGTGCATCGGCCGTGCAACCTGCGCGATCACCTTGCGTGCGACGATCTCGGCGGCTCCCGGATTGGCCAAGGCCGTGAGTACCAGGGCGAACTCGTCGCCACCGAGGCGGGCCACGCTGTCGGTCGGGCGCACGGCCTCGCGTAACCGGCTGGCGACATGCTGCAACACCTGGTCGCCGGCCGCATGTCCCAGGCTGTCGTTGATCGGCTTGAATTCGTCCAGGTCGAGCAAGGCAACGGCAACGACATGCCCCCGCGTTCCGGCCTCGGCGATCGCTGCCTCCAGCGCGAGCGCGAATCCCCGGCGGTTCGCGAGGCCGGTCAACGGATCGTGGATGGCCAGGTGCCGGGCCTGCTCGACTGCCTCCCTGGCCCGGGTAATGTCGCGCACGGTGACGCCCAGGCTGTTGCCGAACTTGACTCCCTGCAGGTGGTACCAACGGGTTTGTCCGGTGTCCGCGATGGCGCTGCGCTCCTCCTTGACAGGCTCCCCGGTCTGGAACGCGAGTACATACCGGGCCAGCGTGCCGTCGCTGCGGCGCTCCGGGAACAGTTCGCACATGCCATGGCCGATGATCTGCGCGCGCGGCCGCCCCAGCATCCGCTCCGCGCGGGCGTTGAGCAGCACGTAGCGCAGGTCCTCGATGTCGCCGGCTGCGTCGCGCATGGGTTCAAGGATGAAGAATGCGTCGAGGTTGCTTTCCACCGCAGCCTCGAACCGCGCGCTGCTGGCACGTGCGTGGGTTCGCGACTCCTCCAGGGCGCGCAGCAGGGGTCGCAGCCGCCTGCGGAGGATCCACATTCCCAACAGCAGCAGGCCGAAAAGGAAGATGACGATGCGCTGGAACTGCTGCCGGACCGGTGCGTAGAGGTCCGCGATATCGCGTTTGACCACCAGGCCAAGGCCGGTGTCGCCGACGGGACCGTAGGCTGCCAGCACCCGCTGCCGGCGATAGTCCAGCGCGGTGGTGCTGCCGGTCCGGCCACGCAACGCGAAATCCATGGGCAGCGGCTGCCCGGACACCACGCGGTCGTTGCTGAAAGGCAAGGGTCGGTTGCGCATCGGAAAGCAATGGATGCGGATGGCATTGCCACTGCACACGGCGATCTCGCCGGTCTCGCCGAGCCCACCGACCGCCGAGTTCATCCCGGTCAGGAGGTCGAGCGACTGTTCGGTGGTCAACAGCCCGACCAGACCTCCCGCATCGCGCACCGGCAACGTCCGACGCAGCACATAGCCGTTGCTCCACAGCAGCCAACCGCGGTGCGCCCCTCGCAACGGCACCTGCAACTTGGCCTGGGCCGGGCGCCCATCGAGTTGCCAGCGTTCGCCGCCCACGTTGGCCGCGACGGAAGACATTCCGTAGGCGCGCAGGCTGCCTGCCCAGCTGCGCAAGTCGGCCAGCACTGCAGCATCGCGTGGTGATCGCGAGAGCGCGCG
>JAZKHR010000068.1:0-7226 GCA_040385305.1 Pseudomonadota bacterium | reverse complement strand
ACCGTCAGGGCATGCCTGCTGCTGAAAGTCACGTTGAAAGCGTCTTCGGCAACACCGGGATACTCTGCCACAACGCGGAAGCACACGAATTCGTCGCCGGTTGCAGCAGAGGCCAGGGCGAGGCATCCGCGCACCGACGCCGCACCGGATTACGCTGCGAGAGAAGAATGCCGCCATCGAGCCGCAACCCGACCCGGTCCCCAAGGCCGCGGCGGGACGGACCCGACGCCCGCAGGGTGGTCACTCCACCGTGACGGACTTCGCCAGGTTGCGCGGCTTGTCGACGTCGGTGCCGCGCGCCAGAGCGGTGTGGTACGCCAGCATCTGCACCGGGACCACGTGCACGATGGGAGACAGCACGCCGACATGGCGCGGCGTGCGGATCACGTGCACCTGCTCGGACTCGCCGAAGTGGCTGTCGGCATCCGCGAACACGAACATCTCGCCACCGCGCGCGCGCACTTCCTGGATGTTGGACTTCACCTTCTCCAGCAGCGCGTCGTTCGGCGCGATCACCACCACCGGCATGTCGTCATCCACCAGTGCCAGCGGACCGTGCTTGAGCTCGCCTGCCGGGTAGGCCTCGGCGTGGATGTAGGAGATTTCCTTGAGCTTCAATGCACCTTCCAGGGCAATCGGGTAGTGCATGCCGCGGCCGAGGAACAGCGCGTGGTCGCGCGGCGCGAACTTGTCGGCCCACAACGCGACCTGCGGCTCCAGGTTGAGCGCGTGCTGCACGCTGCCGGGCAGGTGGCGGAGATCGTCCAGATAAGCGGCTTCCTGGGCGTCGTCGATGCGTCCGCGCAGCTTCGCAAGCACGCCGGTCAGCGCGAACAGCGCCACCAGCTGGGTGCTGAAGGCCTTGGTCGAGGCCACGCCGATCTCGGCGCCCGCACGGGTGTAGAACACCAGCTTGCTGGCGCGCGGGATCGCGCTTTCCGGCACGTTGCAGATCGACAGCGTGCGGTCCTGGCCCAGCGACTTGGCGTATTTCAGCGCCTCCATGGTGTCCAGGGTTTCGCCGGACTGGGAGATGGTGACGATCAGCTGCTTCGGGTTCGCCACCACCTTGCGGTAGCGGTACTCGCTGGCGATGTCCACCGCGCACGGAATGCCGGCGATGTCCTCCAGCCAGTAGCGCGCGGTCAGTCCGGCGTAATAGCTGGTGCCGCAGGCGAGGATCTGCACGGCTTCGATGTCGCGCAGTACCTCGGCTGCATTGGCACCGAACAATGCGGGATCGAAGCCGCCGGCATCGATGATGCCTTCCAGGGTGTCGCTGATCGCACGCGGCTGCTCGTGGATTTCCTTCTGCATGAAGTGGCGGTAGGGGCCAAGCTCCAGCGAGGCCAGCGACACGTCGGACAAGTGGATGTCGCGCTCGACCTGCGCGTCATCGCCATCGAACACGCGCACGCCGTCGCGGGTGATTTCTGCGGTGTCGCCTTCTTCGAGGAAGATCACCTTGCGGGTGGCGCTGAGGATCGCGGAGACGTCGGAGGCAACGAAATTCTCGCCCTCGCCCAGGCCCACCAGCAGCGGGCAGCCCATGCGCGCTGCGACCATGGTCGACGGATCGCGCCGGTCGATCACCGCCAGCGCGTACGCACCATCGAGTTCCTTGACCGCGCGCTGCAGCGCGACCAGCAGGCCGGCGCCCTGCGCGCGGTAGTGGTGGATCAGGTGGGCGACCACTTCGGTATCGGTCTGCGAGGTGAACTCGTAGCCGAGCGCGCGCAGGCGTTCGCGCTGCTGCTCGTGGTTCTCGATGATGCCGTTGTGGACCAGGGCGAGGTCGCCATGGCTGATGTGCGGATGCGCGTTGAGTTCGGTGACGCCGCCATGCGTGGCCCAGCGGGTGTGGCCGATGCCGAGCGAGGCATGGAACCCCTCGGCCTGCGCCGCCGCTTCCATTTCCACCACGCGCCCGGTGCGGCGCACGCGGCGCACGCTGTCGCCATCGACCACGGCGATGCCGGCGGAATCGTAGCCCCGGTATTCGAGCCGCTTCAGGCCCTCGACCAGCAACGGCACCACGTCACGGTTGGCGATGGCGCCGACGATTCCACACATGCGATGAGTCTTCCTTGAGGGCGGCCACGCATTCTATCGCGGCCAGCATCGGGCTCCGTGTAGGCGACCCCGCGGCGGTCGACGGGCAACGCCCGCTTCAGCGAGGCGTCTTCCTTGGCCGGTGCCAGCCCTCAACCGTCGCCTGGCGGGCGCGAGCTACGGTCAACTCACCGCCGGGTGCGTCCCGGGTGATCACCGAGCCGGCACCGATGGTGGCCTCTCGGCCAATGGTGACCGGCGCCACCAGCGAGGAATTGGAGCCGATGAAGGCGCCGTCCTCGATGGTGGTGGTGGCCTTGTTCACCCCGTCGTAATTGCAGGTGATGGTGCCGGCGCCGATGTTGACGCCCGCCCCCAGCACCGCATCACCCAGGTAGCTCAGGTGGTTCGCCTTGCTGCCCACGCCGACCTGCGCGTTCTTGGTCTCGACGAAGTTGCCGATGTGCGCGCCATCGGCCAGCACGCTTCCCGGCCGCAAGCGCGCGAACGGGCCGATGGTCGCAGCGCCTTCGCTGCACGCGCCCTCGATGTCGCAATGTGCGCGGACCACGGTACCGGCGCCGAGCTCGACATCCTTGAGCCGGCAGAACGGACCGATGCGTACGCCATCGCCAAGGACCACGTTGCCTTCCAGCACCACGTCGACGTCGATCTCGACGTCCCGGCCCACCGTGACCCTGCCGCGGATGTCGATGCGCGCGGGATCCGCCACGCGCGCCCCGTCCACGCACAGCGCCCGCACCTGGCGCAGCTGGAACGCGCGCTCGAGTTGCGCGAGCTGCCACGGGTCGTTGGCACCCTCGGTTTCCAGCGGATCGCTGACGATCACGATCTCCGCCGCCGAATACTCGTCCGCCGCCGCGGCGAACACGTCGGTGAGGTAGTACTCGCCCTGCACGTTCGCGTTGGACACACCGGACAGCCAGCGCTTCAATGCCACCGCGTCGGCCACCAGCACGCCGGTATTGACCAGCCGGATGCGGCGTTGCTCTTCGCCGGCGTCCTTCTGTTCGACGATGGCGGCAACGCGCCCTTCCGGATCGCGCACGATGCGTCCGTAGCCGGTCGGATCCCCCAGTTCAGCGGCGAGCACCGCCAGCCGGCCGGGCGCATCCAGCAATCGCTGCAACGACGCCGCGGTGATCAGCGGCACGTCGCCATACAGCACCAGGACGCGGGCATCGTCCGGCACGTCCGGCATCGCCTGTTGCACGGCGTGGCCGGTACCCAGCTGGCGCGCCTGTTCGGCCCAGTGCAGGTCAGGCTGGTCGGCCAGCGCGGCACGCACCTGGTCGCCGCCATGGCCATGCACGATGTGGATGCCGGCGGGCTGCAGCGCGCGCGCGGCGCCAATGGCGTGGGCCAGCATCGGGCGCCCGGCGATCGGTTGCAGCACCTTGGGCAGCGAGGATTTCATGCGCTTGCCCTCGCCGGCGGCCAGGATCACCACGTGGAGGTTGGCGCTGCCAGGCGATGCAGTCATGGACACGCTCGATGGTCGGATGCGCGGATTCTAGCGGCAACGCTTGCCGCGGCCCGTGTTCGATTGACGGCACCCGCCAAACCTCTAGCATTCGGGCATGTCGAACCTTGCGCGCCTTGCACCAAGCCTTCCGCCACTGCTTGCATGGTTGGGCATGCTGCTGTGCCTGGTGGGACTGGGCCTGCACCGGATGTGGGCGGTACTGCCGTTCCCGCGGTTGGTCGAACACGTGCTGCTGGCCTTGTTGGCATTGGCCTGCGCTTGGCCGCTGCGGCGCTGGCGCGGTTGCAGCTGGTCCGCCGCGATTGGCGCCGTATGGCTCGGTGCGCTTGTGCTGTTCGCCGGACCATTGCCGGTCCTCGCGGTTGCTTTGCTGGCGGCCGCGGCGGCCGCGCTGGGCAGCCTGGTGCTGCGCGGCGCGGCATCCTTGCCGGTGGGCCTTGCGCTGATGGCAGGAAGTCTCGGCTGGTTGCTGCCGTTGCCTGTGCATCACTGGGCAACCTACGTGCTTGCGTGCATCGCGCTCATCGGCTGGCGGCGTGCGGAAGTCCTCGAGGCCTGGACCCAAGCGCGCGCGACCTTCACCGAGGCAGCTTCGCAGTCGCCGCGCACGGCCGCTGCGGCGATGCTGCTGCTCGGCATCGCAAGCACCGGCGCCTGGCTGCCGACCATGCAGTACGACGACGTGGTCTACCACCTCGGCCTGCCCTTCCAGCTGCAGGCAAGCGGTCGCTACGCCCTCGACCCGATGCTGCAGGTGTGGGCACTCGCGCCGTGGGGCGGCGATGTGCTGCACGGCGTTGCCCAGGTCATGGCCCGCGGCGAAGCGCGCGGTGCATTGAACGCACTGTGGCTGGGCATTGCCGCAGGCGGGGTGCAGGCGCTCACCAAGGCCCTTGGCGGCGATGCACAACGGCAGTGGTGGGCCGTTGCCCTGCTCGCCAGCTTGCCGCTCAGCATGCAACTGGTCGCCGGCATGCAGACCGAGTTGCCGGCGATGGCTTACCTGCCATGGCTGGCATGGCTGGTCCTGCGCGAGCCCGCTGCCGGGCGCGCGCCGCGCACCCTGCTGGCCGGCGCGGTGCTGTTCGGCGCCCTGTGCGGCCTGAAGACCATGCATGCGGCCGTCGCCATGCCGCTGCTGGTATGGGCGGCGTGGCGGCATCGCGCGCACTTGCCATGGAACTGGTTACCGGCTGCACTGCTGCTCGCGGTGACGGTGGGCGGGTCCAGCTATACATATGCGTGGTGGGTGGCCGGCAATCCGGTGCTGCCGCTGTTGAACGGCTGGTTCCGTTCGCCGTACTTCGCCGCGAGCGATTTCAGCGATCCGCGCTGGGGCGGCGGGCTGGATGCGGACGTACTGTGGGACATCAGCTTCGACAGCGGGCGTTATTTCGAATCGTTCGATGGTGGATTCGGATTCGTACTGGTGGCCCTGGCCGGGGCATGGCTGCTTGCGCTGCGCGACCGGCGCACGCGCGGCCTCGCGTGCGTGGCCAGCATCGGCCTGTTGCTGCCGTTGCTGCCGCTGCAGTACGCGCGTTACCTGCAACCGGCGCTGGTGCTGTTGTTGCCGGCCCTGGCGGTGGCGTATCCGCGCATGCGGTACGGCGCCATCGCCTTCTGGTCGCTGTGCGCGCTGAACCTGGCGTTCTCGACCAATGCGGGCTGGATGCTGCGCACCGGCGCCGTAAAGCAAGTCGTACGCGACCTCGGCCGCGACCCGCCAACGCTTGAGCGCTTCGTGCCCGAGCGCGTGCTGGCCGCGCGCATCCGCGCCACCGACCCCACGGGACTGGCACTCGTGTTGCCGGAGACGCGGATGGCACTGGCCGAACTGGGCACGCGTGGTCGCAACATGGTCTGGTATTCGCCCGCATGGCAGGCGGAGGCGCTACGCGCCGCGAACGACGGCAGCGGCCAGGCGTGGGCGCAACTGTTTGTCGACAACCGCATCCGCCACGTGATCCTGCACGGAGCTTCGGTAACGCCCGCACAGCGCGCGGGCTTGCAGCAGGCGGGTGCCGTGCAGGCGGACGCAGTGGGTGATGCGCAATGGTGGCGCATCCCCGACAATGCCGCCCCATGACCCTGCGCCGGCACGCCACCCACTACCTCGCGATCGGCTTCGTGCAATGGCTGCTCGACTGGGGCGTGATGGTGGGCCTAAGCCATCTTGGCCTGCTGGTCGAGCCAGCCAATATCGCCGGGCGCATTGCGGGCGCCTGCATCGGTTACTGGCTCAACGGCAAGTTGACCTTCGCGGGTGACGACACCGAAGTGGGCCGCAAGCAATTCGCGCGTTTCCTGCTGATGTGGGTGTTCTTCACCGTGCTCAGCACCTGGGCGATGGGTCACATCGACGACATGTTCGGGCTGAAGTGGGCGTGGCTGGCCAAGCCCGCGATCGAACTGGTGCTGGGCGTGGTCGGCTTCGTGCTGTCGCGGCACTGGGTCTACAAGGCCTGACATTCCCATGTGTCTCCTCGCGTGGCGAGGGCGTGGGAAATTCGCTTCGCGACTCGAATTGCCACTGCTCAGGCAGCACTCGTCCTAGCTACTTCCGCTTTGCTCGCAACTGCAAACAAGAACGCCGGCTTTCGCCGGCGTCCTGTGATTGCCGCTCGCGCGGACTCTCAGTGCTTGAGGTTCTTGCGCAAACGCTCCAGCGCCTGCAGCTGCACCAGGCTCATCGCCAGTTGCGCTTCGGCTTCCTGCGCGCTCATCTTCGGATCCTTGTGCGCCAGCACGCGCTCGGCTTCGGCCTTGGCAGCCAGCACCGCGGATTCATCGATGTCCTGCGCCCGCACCGCAGTATCGGCGAGGATGGTCACCACCTGCGGCTGCACCTCGAGGATGCCGCCGGAAATCGCGAAGTCCAGCTTCTCGCCGCCTGGCAGTGTGACCACCACCTTGCCGGGCTTGAGCGTGGTGATCAGCGGCGCGTGCTTGGGCGCGATGCCCAGCTCGCCCAGTTCGCCGGTGGCGACGATCAGCTCCGCCTCGCCGTGGAAGATCTCGGCTTCGGCGCTGACGATGTCGCAACGGATCGTGGATGCCATGCTCGTGTCCTATGCCTGTGCCGGGATCAGGCCGCGAGCTTCGCGGCTTTCTCGACCGCTTCCTCGATGCCGCCGACCATGTAGAACGCCTGCTCCGGCAGGTGGTCGTACTCGCCTTCGACGATGCCCTTGAAGCCGCGGATGGTGTCCTTCAGCGACACGTACTTGCCCGGCGAACCGGTGAACACCTCGGCCACGTGGAACGGCTGGCTGAAGAAGCGCTCGATCTTGCGCGCGCGCGACACCGCCTGCTTGTCCTCTTCGGACAGCTCGTCCATGCCGAGGATGGCGATGATGTCCTTCAGTTCCTTGTACTTCTGCAGCGTCGCCTGCACCTTGCGCGCGACGTCGTAGTGCTCGTTGCCGATCACGTTCGGGTCGAGCTGGCGCGAGGTCGAATCGAGCGGATCCACTGCCGGGTAGATGCCCAGCGAGGCGATGTTGCGGCTCAGCACCACGGTCGCGTCGAGGTGGGCGAAGGTGGTCGCCGGCGACGGGTCGGTCAGGTCGTCCGCGGGCACGTACACGGCCTGGATCGAGGTGATCGAGCCGGTCTTGGTCGAGGTGATGCGCTCCTGCAGCACGCCCATTTCCTCGGCCAGGGT
>JAZKHR010000067.1:0-1660 GCA_040385305.1 Pseudomonadota bacterium | reverse complement strand
CCGTCGATGCCCAAAGTCTTGCGCGTCGTGCCGGGCAGGAACTCCAGCGGCAGCAAGCCCATGCCGACCAGGTTGGTGCGGTGGATGCGCTCGAAGCCTTCGGCGACGATGGCCTCCACGCCGGCCAGGCGCACGCCCTTGGCTGCCCAGTCGCGCGAACTGCCCTGGCCGTAGTCCGCGCCCGCGATGATCACCAGCGGCTGCCCGCGCTGCATGTAGGTTTCAATGGCTTCCCACATGCGCACCACCTCGCCCTCAGGTTCGAGCCGGGCCAGCGAGCCTTGCTTCACGCTGCCATCGACGACGGCCATCTCGTTGATGAGTTTCGGGTTGGCGAAGGTCGCGCGCTGCGCGGTGAGATGGTCGCCGCGGTGGGTGGCGTAGGAATTGAAGTCTTCCTCCGGCAGGCCCATCGACGCCAGGTATTCGCCGGCGGCGCTGTCCAGCAGGATCGCGTTCGAAGGCGAGAGGTGGTCGGTGGTGATGTTGTCGCCGAGCACGGCCAGCGGACGCATGCCGGTGAGCGTGCGCACGCCGGCCAGCGCGCCTTCCCAGTAAGGCGGGCGGCGGATGTAGGTACTCATCGGGCGCCACGCGTACAGTGGGCTGACCGTGCCGCCATGTTCGACGCGCACGTTGAACATCGGGTCGTAGACGCGGCGGAACTGTTCCGGCTTGACCGACGCCTTGGCGATGGCGTCGATCTCCGCATCCTCGGGCCACAGATCCTTCAGCGTGATCGGCTGCCCGTCGGCATCCAGCCCAAGCACGTCCTTTTCGATGTCGAAGCGAATGGTGCCGGCGATCGCATACGCCACCACCAGCGCCGGCGAGGCCAGGAACGCCTGCTTCGCATACGGATGGATGCGCCCGTCGAAATTGCGGTTGCCGGACAGCACTGCAGTGGCGTACAGGTCGCGCTCGATGATCTCTTGCTGGATCACCGGATCCAGCGCGCCGCTCATGCCGTTGCAGGTGGTGCAGGCAAAACCGACGATGCCGAAGCCCAGTTGCTCCAGTTCGCCGAGCAGGCCGGAGTCTTCGAGGTAAAGCTGCACCGCCTTCGAGCCGGGCGCAAGCGATGTCTTGACCCACGGCTTGCGCTGCAGCCCGCGTGCATTGGCATTGCGCGCCAGCAGGCCGGCGGCGATCACATTGCGCGGGTTGCTGGTGTTGGTGCAGCTGGTGATGGCGGCGATGATCACCGCGCCATCCGGCATCAAGCCGCGCGCTTCATCGGCGTGGCCGGGTGCCAGGTCGCCGGCGATCCCGCGCGCGGCGAGTTCGCTGGTGGCGACGCGCGCATGCGGATTCGACGGGCCGGCCATGGTCCGTACCACGCTGGACAGGTCGAAGTGCAGGGTGCGCGCGTATTGCGCGCCCGCCAGGGTATCGGCCCACAGCCCACCTGCCTTGGCGTACGTCTCCACCAGCGCAATCTGCTCCTCGCTACGGCCGGTCAGGCGCAGATAGTCCAGCGTGTTCTGGTCGATGAAGAACATCGCCGCGGTGGCGCCGTATTCCGGCGCCATGTTGGAGATGGTGGCGCGGTCGCCAAGGGTGAGCGCGGCGGCGCCTTCGCCACGGAATTCCAGGTACGCGCCAACGACCTTGGACGCGCGCAGGAATGCGGTCAGCGCCAGCACCAGGTCAGTGGCGG
>JAZKHR010000066.1:0-43028 GCA_040385305.1 Pseudomonadota bacterium | reverse complement strand
GAGGCGATGCTCTGGGTCAGGGTGCGGAAGGTGCGCGCCATCTCGAAGCGGTAGATGGCCTTGATGCCGTGGAGGTTCATGCGCGTGCCTCCGTCGCGCCAGTGGCGGGCGCCTGGTGCACCAGGCTGACGAAGATGTCCTCCAGCGAGCTTTCGCTGGAATGCAGGTCCTTGAACCCGATGCCGAGGTCGCCGAGCTGGCGCAGCAACGTGGCAATGCCGGTGCGTTCGGCCTGGGTGTCGAAGGTGTAGACCAGCGAGTGGCCATCGTCCGTCAGTTCCAGCGGTTCGCCGGCAAGCGCATCCGGAATCCGCTGCAGCGGCGCCTGCAACTGCAGGGTCAGCTGCTTCTTGCCGAGCTTGCGCATCAATACGTGCTTGTCCTCGACCAGCATCAGCCGGCCCTTGGCGATGACGCCGATGCGATCCGCCATCTCCTCCGCTTCCTCGATGTAATGGGTGGTCAGGATGATGGTGACGCCGCTTTCGCGCAGGTCGCGCACCATCTGCCACATGTCGCGGCGCAGCTCGACATCGACACCGGCGGTGGGCTCGTCGAGGAACAGGATGCGTGGCTCGTGCGACAGCGCCTTGGCAATCAGCACGCGCCGCTTCATGCCGCCCGACAGGGTCATGATCTTGCTGTCGCGCTTGTCCCACAGCGACAGCGCGCGCAACACCTTTTCCAGGTGGGCCGGGTCCGGCGCGCGCCCGAACAGGCCACGGCTGAAGCGCACCGTGGCCAGCACGGTTTCGAAGGCGTCGGTGGAGAGTTCCTGCGGCACCAGCCCGATCTTCATGCGCGCCGCGCGCGACTCGCGGACGATGTCGTGGCCATCGGCCAGCACGGTACCGGAACTGGGGTTGACGATGCCGCAGATGATGTTGATGAGGGTGGTCTTGCCGGCGCCGTTGGGCCCGAGCAGGGCGAAGATCTCGCCGCGGCGGATGTCCAGGCTGACGTCCTTCAGCGCCTCGAATCCCGATGCGTACACCTTGCTGAGGTTGCGGACCGAAACAATGGGTGGCACGTCGCTCGACATCGCGTGGATCCTGTCAGTAGAACGGGGTGGGTGCGCGTGCTCGGGATGGGCCCGCCACGCCGCCGGGTCATGGCCGCGGCAACGGCAACGGCCGCGGCTGCTCATGCTACCTCGCGGGCATCTTCAGCCCGGTGCATTGTGACGGTGGCCCAACACCCGCCGTGGCAAGGTCGCGCGCATGGCGCTGGAGGATTACCGCAGGAAGCGACGGTTCGCGGCGACGCCCGAACCCAGCGGCGATGCGCAAGTGCCGCGCGGCGCGCGGCCGATGTTCGTGGTCCAGCTGCACCACGCCAGCCACCGCCACTACGACTTCCGATTGCAGGTCGGCGGCACGCTCAAGAGCTGGGCCGTGCCCAAGGGGCCGAGCTTCGACCCGAAGGTGAAGCGCATGGCGGTGGAGGTCGAGGACCATCCGCTCGATTACGCCGGCTTCGAGGGCGATATCCCAAAGGGCGAATATGGTGGCGGCCACGTGGCGGTGTTCGACCGCGGCACCTGGACCACCGATGGCGACGTGGCCGCGCAATTGGCGAAGGGTCACCTGACATTCGAGTTGCATGGCGAGCGACTCAAGGGCTGCTGGCACCTGGTACGTTCCGGCAAGCCGGCGCGACAGCCGCAGTGGCTGCTGTTCAAGCAGGACGATGCCTGGGCCGGCAGCGTGGAAGCAGACGATCTGCTTGATGGCGTGACCTCTCCACCCGCGGTAGATGCAAAGCGCGCGCGCCGGCCGGGCGCCGTAGCCAGGCCCGCGAAGACGGCGCAGCCCAGGCGAGCCAAACCCGCCAAGCGCACGCAGGACTGGCAGGCCTTGGCAACGTCGCTGCCGGGTGCGCGTTCGCGCCCGTTGGGGAAGGAGCCGCCGCAGCCGCAGCTTGCAAAACGGGTGGCGCGCCCGCCCGAAGGCGATGCCTGGCTGCACGAACTCAAATGGGACGGCTACCGCCTGCTATGCACCATCCGCGATGGCGAAATTCGCCTGTGGTCGCGCAACGGCCTGGACTGGACCGACCGCGTGCCGGAAGTGCGTGATGCGCTGTCCGCGCTTGGCTTGCAGGCGGCGCTGCTGGACGGCGAACTGGTCGCCGGGCAGGGCCGTCGCGAGGATTTCAACCTGTTGCAGCAGGTGCTGTCGGGCGAGCGCCAGGGCCAGCTGCGTTACGTCATGTTCGATCTCCTGCACCTGCAGGGCACCGACCTGCGCGCAGTGCCGCTGCTGGCGCGCAAGGCATTGCTTGAACAATTGCTGCAGGGCGCGCCGGCCCATCTCGCCTACAGCTCGCATGGCATTGGCAATGCGGCCGCGGCGTTCGAGGCCGCGATCGGGGCCGGCTTCGAAGGCATCGTCTCCAAGCGCGTCGACAGCCTGGCCCGGCCCGGCCGTGGCGATGACTGGCGCAAGGGCAAGGCACAGGCAAGCGACGATTTCGCGGTGATCGGCTACACCCCGCCAAAGGGCAGCCGCAGCGGCATCGGCTCGCTGCTGCTTGCCACGCCGGACAGCGAACATGGCTGGCGTTACGCCGGGCGCGTGGGCAGCGGCTTCAGCGATGCGCAGTTGCAGGCCCTCGGCGAGCGCCTCCGCGGCAAGGGCAAGCCGGAACCCAGCGTACACGTGCCGGAAAACGACACCGACCTGCGCCACGCGCGCTGGTTGCCCAAGCCTTCGTTCGTGGTCGAAGTATTCACCCGCGGCCACGGTGGTCGCGGCCTGCTGCGGCAAGCGAGCTTCAAGGCGCTTCGGCCCGACAAGCCGGTGTCCGCCCTGGCCGACAGCGATCGCGGCCCGATGGAGGGAGGATCAAGTCCCATGCCAACGCAGGCGGGCAAGTCGGGGAAATCGAGCACATCGACGACTTCCCGCAAGAAGACTGGTCCGAAGACACCGAGGCAAGCACCCACGCTCAGCAGCCCGGAGAAATTGCTGTTCCCCGACGATGGCATCAGCAAGCGGGAACTCGCCGACTACTACCTCGCTGCGATGGACTGGCTGCTGCCGGAAATCGCCAACCGCCCGCTGTCGCTGGTGCGTTGCCCGGGCGGAATCAAGACTCAATGCTTCTTCCAGCGGCACGCGACGCCAGGCCTGGCTCTGGTGTCTGCAGTTTCGGTCGAGGAGCGCGATGGCGGCCACGAGGAATACCTGGTGGCAACCGACGCCGCGAGCGTGATGGAACTGGTCCAGTTCAATGCCATCGAATTCCATCCCTGGGGTGCGCTGGCCAGCGATATCGAGCACGCCGACCGGCTGGTGTTCGACCTCGACCCGGACGAGTCGGTGGCGTGGAAGGACGTGGTGGCTGCGGCGCGCCAGCTGCGCGGGTTCCTGGCCCAGGCCGGCTTGCAGTCCTTCGTGCGCACCAGTGGCGGCAAGGGGCTGCACCTGGTGGTTCCGCTCTCGCCGCCCGAGCCGTGGGAACGCGCGCGTGCGTTTTCGCAGGCGGTTGCGGAAGCGGCGCGCGACATCGATCCGTTGCGTTACGTGGCCACCGCGTCCAAGGCCCAGCGCAAGGGCCGCATCTTCATCGACTGGCTGCGTAACGGACGCGGCGCAACCAGCGTGGCCAGTTTTTCTGTGCGTGCGCGGCCCGGTGCCCCGGTGGCGATGCCTTTGCGCTGGGAAGAACTGGGCAGGGTTGCCAGCGGCCACGCCTTCGACATCCGCAATGCAGTGGCGAGGCTGCGGCGCTTACGCACGCATCCATGGGACGGCATCGACCACGTTCGCCAGTCGCTGCCCGGCCAGGCGCCCTCGACAAGTCCGTGACGTTCGCGGGCGCAGGCTCGGTTTCCCTCAACTGCGAGACGCGGCCATGGCCCGCCCCATCTGGACCGGCAACCTGTCGTTCGGCCTGCTCAACGTGCCGGTGGCGCTGATGCCCGGTTCGCGCAGCAACGATCTCTCCTTCCGCATGCTGGATTCGCGCGACAAGAAGCCGATCCGCTTCGAGCGCGTCAATGCGGAGACCGGCGAGGAAGTGCCGTGGAAGGACATCATCAAGGCCTTCGAGTACGACAAGGGCAGCTACGTGGTGATCGACAAGGAGGACATCGCGTCGGCCGCGCCGGAGACCCACGAGTCGGTGGAGATCGAAGGCTTCGTCGACGAGGATGCAATCGACATTCGCTATTTCGAGAAGCCCTACGTGCTGATCCCGGGCAAGAAAGCGGAGAAGGGCTACGTGCTGCTGCGCGAGACCCTGCGCAAGGCGAAGAAGATCGGCGTGGCCCGGGTGGTGATCCGCACCCGCGAGCATCTATCTGCGGTGATGCCACTGGGTGATGCGTTGGTGCTGTTGATGCTGCGTTACCCGCAGGAACTGGTGGATCCGGCCGAGTACAAGCTGCCGGCCGGCAAGCCCAGCGACTACCGCGTCACCGCCAAGGAACTGGCGATGGCCACGCAACTGGTCGAGTCGATGGCCACCAAGTGGACGCCGGACGACTATCACGACGAATTCCGCGCGCGCCTGTCGGAGATCATCCGCAAGCGCATCAAGCAGAAGGGCGGGACCACCAAGGTCGAGGACGTTGGCCTCGAGCCCGACGAGGGCGCGGCTACCAACGTGGTGGACTTCGTGGCCCTGCTGCAGAAGAGCCTGGGGGCGAAGATTGGCAAGACTGCGAAGCCGGCGTCGAAGCCTGTGGCCAAGGCAGTGAAGAAGCCGCGCGCGAAAACCAGCAAGGCGGGTTGAAACCGGGGTACGCGATTAGCCGTCGCGGTCAGGCGCCCAGCCGGTTGATCTCCGCGTTCTCCAGCACGGACGGCGGATCCGGCTGGCGCAGCACCGCCAGCATCGCGCGGCCGACGCGCTCGGTGGTGGTCATCAGTTGCGGCAACAACCGCACGCCGAGGCCCATGAACGGGCCTCCCACGGCATACAGCGCGGCAAGTGCCGCATGGGGAGAGCGTTCGCCGCCGACAGGCTGGATGCCACCGGTGCGCAGCATTACGGTGCGGATCGGCAACGCGGCCAGCGCACGTTCGGTTTCACCCTTGATCCTCAGCATCATGATCCGGCTCTCGGGGTCGGATTTCGCTCCCGAGACGTAGACGAACGTGAGGTTCGGATTGAGCCGCGCGAGCGTCGTGGCCACATGCGTCGTCAGGTCGTGGGTGACCTGGCGATACTCGGCCTCGGGCGTGCCGATGGGCGGTGCACCGGCGCAGTACAGGCAGGCATCGAACGGCTGCAACTGCGCTTCGACGGCGCCCAGCTCGGCGAAATCGGCGACCACGATCTGCGAGAGTTTCGGATCCGACTGCCCGCTGGCCTTGCGCCCAAGCGTGGCGACGTGGGTCACGTCCGTCGCACGCAGGCATTCGCGCAGCACGCCTTGCCCGACCAGTCCGGTGGCACCTGCAATCAGGATGCGCATGGCAATACGTCCGTTCGAAGGGACCGCCAGCGTAGCGCGTGCCGGTGCCCGTGCGCGTGCAGCCGCTTGCCCCTGCCGCAACCCGCCGCGGGCACGTGCAGAATGTTGCGCAAACGCCATGACCGTTCCCGCCAACCCGCCGCCGATTCCGCCCGAAAAGCCCTTGCCCGGCGACTGCTGCGATGGCGGTTGCGCGGTGTGCGTATGGGAGGCCTACGACGATGCCCTGCGGCACTACCACGAGGCGCTGGCGGCGTGGCAGGCGAACGCCGATGCATCAGCGTCTCCGTGTGCAGGGACAGACGCCGGGACGCCGGGTTGAAGGACGCACGAACGCAGCCCCCGGAGCCTTGGGGGCTGGGTCCAGTCACCCATCCCGGGAAGGTCCCAGCAGCGCATGGAGGCCAAGCCCGACCGCCGCCCCGGTCAGTTCGGCGAGCATGAAGCCCGGCACGCTGGACGGCGCGATGCCCGCGAAGGTATCGGTGAACATGCGGCCGAAACTGGCGGCGGGATTGGCGAATGACGTCGACGCGGTGAACCAGTAGGCCGCGCCGATATAGGCAGCCACCATTGCCGCCACACGCTGCGGCGGTGCGCGCAGGATCACCAGCAGCAATCCGGCGGTGGCCACGGCCTCGGCCAGCCATTGCCCGCTGCCGCTGCGGACCTTGGACGAGAACTGGATGATGGACAGATCGAACATGGCGTGCGCGAGCCATGCGCCGCAGGCCGCTCCCAGCAACTGCACGATGACGTAACCGCCGGTATCGCGCCACGGCAGCTGCCCGCGCGAGGCCATGGCGAGGCTCACCGCCGGATTCATGTGCGCCCCGCTGACCGGCCCGAACACCTCGATCAGGATGTACAGCCCGCCCACGGTCGCCAGGGTATTGGCCAGCAAAGCGATGGCGGTGTTCCCGGCGGCGAGCTGCTCGCCCATGATCCCCGAGCCGATCACGATCGCCAGCAGCAGGGCGGTGGCGATGAATTCGGACAGCAGCTTGGGGATCATTCGGCGCCGACCTCGCCGATCTCGCGCAGCCTGGCCTGGCTGGCAAGGCGGTCGAGCTTGTCGAGCGGCAACGACAGCAGCAATTCAACGCGGCGACGCAGCGTTGCAAACGCCGCGGTGTAGGCGTGCCTGCGCATGTCCTCGTCGCCGGTGGCAGCGACCGGATCCGGCACGCCCCAATGGGCCAGGGCGGGGTGGCCCAGCCAGACCGGACAAGCCTCACCTGCCGCGTTGTCGCAGACGGTGATGACGATGTCCATTTCCGGCGCACCCGGCACCGCGAATTCGTCCCAGCTCTTGCTGCGGATCAGGCCGATGTCGTAACCCAGCGATTGCGCCAGTTGCGCCGCCATCGGTTGCACGTGCCCGCTCGGCTGGCTGCCGGCGCTGTACGCGCGGAATCGGCCCTTGCCCAGTACGTTGAGCAGGGCCTCGGCCATGATGCTGCGCGCGGAGTTGCCAGTGCACAGGAACAGCACGTTGCAGGTGTGGTCGGTCATGCGTGGGTTCTCATGGTGTCCGGAGTGGGGGTTTGCGGGGCGATGGCCTGGCCGCGGGCGCGCACGGTGCGCCGCCGCAACAGTTGTCGGTGAGGAAGCCGAGCAGGGCGTCCATCGCGCTGTAGTCGGCGCGGACACGGATCACCCGGCCCTCGCGCTGGTCGCTGACCAGTCCAGCGCTGCGCAGCTGGTTGAGGTGCGAGGTCAGGGTGGCGGGCGGCAACCCCAGCGCATCGCGAAGCTCGCCGACCGCGAGGCCGCCGGGGCCCGCCTGTACCAGGGCGCGAAAGGCAGCCAGCCGATGTGCGTGCGACAGCGCGCGCAAGGCGGAGAGCGTCTGCTGGAGATCCATGAAACGATAATTCCAGAATTATCGAAGCGTTACAAGCGCAGATTGCGATCGCGCGTGGCGCGCCACGTCAGTCTTCGTGCAATGCCTTGCGCACCGCGTCGAGCTCGGAATCGCGCCCCTCGGCGATATCGGACACCGAGGGCTGCACCAGGATGTCCGGGTCCAGGCCGGCATCTGGCGGGTCGCCCGCGGGGAACGTGGCGATCAATGGCAGGTCGAGTTCGATCCCGGAATGCGGCAGGCGCAGGAAGAAGAACGCGCCGCCGTTGATGCCCCGCTGGTTGCCACCCGTGGGTTGGCCCACCAGGGTGGCCAGTCCGGACTGCCGCACCTGCTGCGCAAACTGGAAGGTCGCCGAACTGTTGTCGGCGCCCACCAGTACGAACACCCGGCCGGCAAAATGCGGGGCGCGCGGTTGCAGGGTCACGCTGCCTCCCGAGTCCTGCCAGCGCGTCAAGGTGTAGAAGCGTTCGTCGAACGGCACCGCAGCGTCGCCCCAGTCCCTGAACGATGGATCCCAGGTATCGAGCATCGGCGTGAGGTCCTCGGGCACCTTGCGGTAACGGACGCGGGCGGGTGGATTGGCCATGGTGAGCGGCGCGGTGAGGAGGTGGGACAGGATCTCGTCGCCCACGTCCAGCCCGCCTTCGTTGCCGCGCAGGTCGATGACCAGCGCCGGTGTTCCGGCCTTCGCCAGTTGCTCGAAGGTTTGCTGCAGGTAGGCCTTCCAGTCCCACTTGCTGTCGTACAGGGCCCAGCCGGGCATGCGCAGCACTGCCATGCGTGGATCCTGGGTGTCGAGCGACCAGCCTGCGGTTTCGCTTTCCGGCCGCTCCGGGCGCGAGGCCTGGCGCTGCGCATGGGTCAGGCCGGCGACGACGACATCGGCCTCGCGCCCGGAATCCGGCAAGCGGACGCGCAGGCGCTGGCTCCCATCAATCTGCGGGAACAGCAGCGGCAGGAACACATCGAAGGTTTCGTACTGGTCACTGCCCTGGACCTGCAGCAGGGCGCGACGCTTGCCGTCGTTGTGCCCATCAGCGCGCGCCATCGGCATCAGCGCGGCGAGGATGGCGCTCGGTGCGACGCCATCGAGCAGGAGGATTTCGGTGCCGGCGGGCAGGCTGCGCTGCGGGGTGAGGTCGCGTGTGACGACCATGCGCTTGCCCAGCCAGCGGAAATGGAATGGCACGCGTGCGCTGCCTTGCTCGAACAGCACTTGCTGGATGCGCTTCGGCTGGTTGTAGAAATTGGCATAGGTATGTCCGCAACGCACGCTGGCAGCGAACCGCGAGAACGCCAGGTAAGCCTCGGCCAGCGGCTGATCCCGGTCGAGCGTGGTACGCAAGGCAGTGAACTGCCCCCGCATTTGCTCAGGCGTGTTGTAGCGATGCAACCCCGGATGCAGTTGTTCGTAGGCGCGTTGCAGCACGTCGACATCCGCCTGCAGGCCCTCGCGCGTCAGCGTCGGCGGCGGGTTCGGCGACGCCGGCTGCGCGCTGGCGGTGATCGGCAGCAGCGCCAGCAGCAGGGTTGTCAGCCAGGCGACGCGCATCACGGGCTCCGGCAGCAGGGGATGGCCATGTCTACGACCCCGGTAAGTGGACGGATGCAGCGGTGGGTGCGATGGTGAACAACGCCCGCTTGCGCACTGGCGTCAGTTGCTTGATCGCGTACTCGGCGCGGCTGGCGGCGGCGCGATCCGTATACTCGAAACGGCCAAGCAGGCGCAGCGGCGGATGCGCCCGGGTGTAACGCGCGCCCTTGCCGGCGGCATGCTGGGCGTAGCGACGGTCGACGTCGGTGGCAATGCCGGTGTAGACGCTGCCGTCGTGGCATTCGAGGAGATAGACGTACCAGCAGGGCATGCAGCCAGTCTACGACGCCAACGCCGTTGTCCATGCATGCCTGCTAGCCTCTGCGCGACTCCGCCGGCAGCGCCGCATGACCCCAGTATCCATACCCCGATCCGCGCTTGCATGGCTTGCCTGCCTGGCTTTGCTGGTCGCCTGCGACACCACTCCTCCACGCACGCCGGAACAGGTCCATGCCGACCTGTTGCGCCGGCTCCCCGCGACGCTCGCGGAGCGGGAGGGCTGGGCGCGCGATATCCAGGCGGCATTCGCGGCGCAGCGGCTTGATCCCAGCACTGGAAACCTGTGCGCGGTACTGGCGGTGGTCGAACAGGAATCGACATATCGCGCCGACCCGCCGGTGCCCGGGCTGCCCGCCATTGCCCGCAACGAGATCCTTCGACGCGCGGCGGGCCTCGGCGTGCCACACCTGGTGGTCGATGCCGCGCTGCGGATGCGCTCCCCCGACGGCCGCACGTTCTCCGCGCGGATCGAGGCCCTGCGCACCGAGCAGGAGCTGTCCGCGCTGTTCGAGGAGATGGCGGACCGCGTTCCGCTGGGCAAGCGCCTGTTCGGCCGCCTGAACCCGGTGCGCACCGGGGGGCCGATGCAGGTGCGCATCGACTTCGCCGAACGCCATGCCGGCGATTATCCGTATCCGGTCGATGGCTCGATCCGGCACGAGGTGTTCAGCCGGCGCGGCGGATTGTATTTCGGGATCAAGCACTTGCTCGGGTATCCCGCGAGCTACACCGAGCCGCTGCATCGCTTCGCCGATTTCAACGCGGGCTGGTACGCCAGCCGCAACGCGGCATTCCAGCAGGCGGCAGCGATCGCAAGCGGCATCAGGCTGGCACGTGATGGCGACCTGCTCGCACCGGACGCCCCGATGGAAGCGCCGGGAGCCACCGAAGCAGCCCTGCGCAGCATTTCGCCGCGCCTCGGCATGGATGCAGCGGCGATCCGCGCCGCGCTGGCGCAGGGGCATCGCGACGCGTTCGAACGCACCGAGCTTTATCGCCAGGTGTTCGCCATCGCCGACGGCAAGGGCTCCGGCAAGCCGGTGGCACGTGCGCGGGTGCCTGATATCGCGCTGAGCAGCCCGAAGATCACCCGCAAGCTCACCACGGCGTGGTTCGCCGACCGCGTGAATGCGCGCTGGAAGGCCTGCTTGGCGCGCTGAGGTCGGGGCTCCCCGCGCAGGCGCCGGTCAGGGCTTGAGGTCCAGCAGCAAGGAAAAGCCACCGAAGATCATGCGCGCACCATCGAACGGCATGGGCGGATTGTCCGGATTGGCCGGATCCATGCGCGGGTCTTCCATCATCTTCTTCATGCCCGCGTCGCGGGTGGCCTTGTCCGGCCATTCGACCCAAGAAAACGCCACGCTCTCGTCGTCCTTCGCCGCCACCGAGCGATGGAAGTCGGTCTGCTTGCCGTGCGGCACGTCGTCCCCCCAGGACTCGACCACGCGCAGCGCGCCGAACTCGAAGAACAGGGGGTCGAACTGCCGGGCATGCTCGATGAAAGCCTGCTTGTTGGCGTTCGGCACTGCGATCACGAATCCGTCGATGTAAGCCATGCTGCTCTCCTGTGGACGGGGCGCCGAAGGGCGCCCTCACTGAACCAGACGAAGGGGTGGACTCATTCTCGACATGACATGGAAAGATTTCGTTGCCTGCGTGCGCCGGGCAGGCATGTTGCGAATGCACGGGGCGATGGCGCCCGGTTCATGGCCGGTTGGGCCAACACGCACAGCCTCGCACTAGACTCGGGTGGACTCCTTACACGGCTCGCCCATGTCGCTTCGCTGGATACTGCTGGGGCTGTGCCTCGCAGCCACTGCATGCAGCCGCCCGCCCGAGGCGCAGACCAGCGCCAACGCCGGCCAGGGCGCGCTGGCCGCGCCGGCGATCCAACGCAAGGCGCAGGTGGACATCGATTGGTCGCAGGTCAGGCTGGAAGCCGGCGATGCCTGGGTTGATTGCGGGGCCGACTACCTCGACGGCGACGGCCGCCCGGTGCTGTCGCTGGTGTACCTCGACCTGCGCGAGGCCATGCAGGATTGCCGCGGCACCGGGCTGTTGCGGCTGCGTTACAAGGGCAAGGTGACCGCCAGTTTCGCAGCCCTGGTCGAGCGCACAGGCAAGGTGGCGGGTGACCTGGGCATCGGCAAGCGCATTCTCGACATCGATTCCGCCGGGGGCCATGTGGAGGCCGCGATCCGCGCCGGCGACGCCATCGGCGAGAACGACTGGACGATCTGGGTCCGCGATGATTCCGCCTGCCACAGCGCCTGCGTGCTGCTGCTTGCGGCCGGCGACATGCGGGTGGTCGCGGGACCGGTGGGGATCCACCGGATGATGCGGGTCGGGTCTTCGGCCAACTCGCGCCTCGAACTCGGCGAGGAGTTGCGCAAGGTCAGCGAAGACCTGCGCAATTACCTGGAGCGCAATGGCGCCTCCGCCGAGGTCTATGACCTGATGACCACGGTGCCCAACCACACCTTGCGCGTGCTGGCACCCGACGAACTCGAGCGCTACGGCCTGTCCGGCGCCAACGCGGTGGAGGACGACCTCAACCGCATCCGCCTGGCCCGGCGTTGCGGCAGTGACTTCGTGCGCAGGCGCGATGCCTTCCGCCTGGCCTACGACACGCAGTGCATGCAGCCCGCAGATGCAGCCGCGCAGGACGTCGCCGACATCAATGCCTGCGGGATGGCGCTGCGTGGCAAGTTCGGCTTCCCCGATGCCCTGTGCCCGCAAGACAGCCCGATGGCCGAACTGGATGGCGAAGTCCTGGCCATGCCGGCAAGCCCGGCCCCGGGTGCCGCCAGCGATGCCGATACCCCGCAGGCAGCGCTACCGGACGTCCCCGCAGAGGTGCGTGCCGACAAGCTCGCCGTCGATCTTGCCAGCGACCCCGACGCCGCCCCCGACCTGCCTGCCAACATCGCCTTGGACAACCCCGAGGCGGAAACCGTCGACGTGCGCTGACGCCTGGCGACCCAGCCTGGTTCGAATCGTATTACGGCTGGGGGTCTTGGCCAGCAGGTGCGACGACCCGGATGGCCACGTCGCCGACGCGCACCGTCTGGCCGGCGCGTATCTTGGCGGTCTTGCGGCCCTCGCGCTGCCCGTCCACCTGCACTGCGCCGCTGGCGACCAGCTGCTTGCCGGCGCCGCCGGAATCACAGAGGCCGGCCAGCTTCAGCAGCTGATTCAGTTCGACGAATTCACGGTCGGGGTCGAGGTCGAAATCGATGCTGGGCATTGCGTGGCTCGAGCGGGCGGCGCGTTCGAATGTAACCGGAATCGGCGCGCCGGGACGCGCGCCGCAGGATGGCTCAACCGCCCCGGTAGAGCTTCGGGTAGAGTTGCTTCAGGTGTTCCAGCTTGGGTGCGTCGTTGTAGACGATGTAGGGCTCGTCCGGATGCAGGCGCAGGTAGTCCTGGTGGTAGGCCTCCGCGCGATAGAACGCCTTGAGCGGCCCGACCCTGGTCACGATGGGCGCGGCGAACGCCTTGGCCGCAGACAGCTGGCGGATATAGGCGGTTGCCAGCGCCTGTTGCGCAGGCGTTGCCGCGAAGATCTCCGAACGGTATTGCGGGCCGACATCCGGCGCCTGACGGTTCAGCTGGGTCGGGTCATGCGCGACCGAGAAATACACCTTCAGCAGCTGCCCGTAGCTGACCACGGCCGGGTCGTAGACCACGCGGACGGCTTCGGCATGGCCTGTCTGGCCGGTGCCGATCAGGCTGTATTTCGCCGTCAGCGCGCTGCCACCGGAATAGCCCGATACCGCGGTCTTCACGCCCTTGACGTGTTCGAACACGGCCTCGATGCCCCAGAAGCAGCCACCGGCGAAGACCGCGACCTGGTCCTTGCCGGCCGCCAGTGGCGCATCCCCCTTGGGATCGGGCAATGCCACGGGTTTGCTGCGCGCGCCGGCCAGGCTGCAGGCGCCGAGCAGGGCCACCAGGGCGATGGCAAGCGTGGAGCGGCGGGCGATGTTCATGCGGTTTCCTTGAGATGGCTTGACGGCGTGCGGGCGCGCGTGCAACCGCGCTCAGGCGGCAGCGGAGAAACGCATCGCCACCGAGTTCATGCAGTAACGCAGGCCCGTCGGCTTCGGGCCGTCGTCGAAGACGTGGCCCAGGTGGGCATCGCAGCGGGTGCAGAGGACTTCAGTGCGTACCATGCCCAAGCCGAGGTCACGACGCTCGACCACGTTGCCGCGTGCGATTGGCTTCCAGAAGCTCGGCCAGCCGGTGCCGGATTCGAATTTGGTGGCGGCATCGAACAGGGCAGTGTCGCAGCAGATGCAGCGGAACACGCCCTTGCCGCGCACGTTGAGCAGCGAGCCGCTGTACGGCCGCTCGGTGCCGCCGCGCCGCGCCACGTCGTAGGCCAGCGGCGAAAGCTGCCGCTTCCACGCCGCGTCGGTCTTTACCAGCGTGTCGACCTGCGCGCTGCGCAGGCGTTTGCCTGCATTGGAAAACTCGACGATGGTCACCTTGCCCCGGGTGCCCGCGGCTTCGCTGCGCCGGCTGCATCCCAGCGCGAAGCCCATCAGGGACAGCGAGCCAGTGGTCAGCAAGGTGCGGCGGGATAGGGGTTGCTTGATCTTGTCCATGGGCATGGGTACGCGCGGCGAGATGCAAAGGTTACGCACGCCCCACCGGCCCAGATGCGGCGGCCGGCCGCCATTGCAGGGTGTCATTCATCGCCGGGAGCCTTGCTCGCCAGCTCCGCGGCCAGATCAGGGCAGCGGGACGCGCGCGCGCTGCCCGTTGCGCTCCACCACCACGCCGTCGCGCTCGATGGCGACCACGGTCACCAGGCCGTTGCGGTCGCCTTCGCCCATGCGCTGGCCGTCCAGGATCACGAAACGCTTGCCCGGCGATGCGTCCCACATGTGCATGCTGAGCTTGACCGGCGGCAGCGAGGTTGCATCGATGTCGGCGACGTCGCTGGCCTCGGACGGCGCAGGCGGTGGCACTGGCTGCGGCGGCACGGGTGCTGGCATCGCGACGGGAGCCGCCTGTACTGGCGGCGCCGTTGTCGGGGGTGCGGGTAGCGGCGCGCTCGTTGCAGTCGGCGCGGGCGCAGGGCGCGCGATCACCACGGACGGCGGAGGCGGCTCGATGACCGGCTGCGGCGGGGACGAGGACGAGGTCGCGACGGGCTCGAGCCTGGCGGACGGGTGCTCGTCGCGCTGCGACCACCACCCTGCAGCGAGCAATGCGACCACGGTGAACAGGGCGGCCGGCAGTAGCCATGCCGGGTTGGCGCGCGCGCGTGGCAAGGCCGTCGGCGGCAATTCCATGGCGACGTCCGGCGTGCTGCCGCGGCGACGCTCGGCTTCGGATTTGCGCAAGGCTTCAAGGATCAGTGACATCGCCGCTGCCTCCTTGGGCCGGTTCCAACACGCGCAACAGGTGCGGGCCGTCGCCATCGCTGGCCAGCGCCATCCGGGTGAGCGGCCCCGCCACGCCGTCCGCCGGCAGGCCGCGCGCGTTCTGGAAAGTCGCAACCTCCTCGCGCGAGGCCGGTACATCCGCCTCGCCCACCCAGAGCGCGGCGAAGTCGCCTTGCCAGCGCGACTGCAGCAGCACGCGGTCCAGGTCGAACGTGCGGCTGCCGATCCGCAGGCGCGCCGTGCGCGCATCCGCGCCGAGCAGCAGGGCCCAGGCGCGCGCGCCGCTGTCCTGCAGGCGCAGCAGCAGCGGGCGGTCGAGGGCGAGCAGGACGTCCAGCCGCGCGCGGCCCTGCACGCACTGCACGTCGGTGCGCGAGGCCGGCGTGCACGGACCCGCGGGGTCGACCGTGATGCTGTCCGCGGGCAATGCCCACAAGCCCAGCAGCGTTTGCCATGCGGGTACGGGCGTATCGCCGGTTGCGCCGATCAGCTGGATGAGGGCTGCGGAATCGAGGGTGTCGACCCGGGGTGGCCGTGGGGTCGGCCGGGGCTGCGCGGGAACCGGTGCCCGTGCCACGGCAACTGCCGGCGGCGCCGCTGCAGGACGCCACTGGCTCGCCACCAACGCGACCAGCGCGATTCCCGCTACCGCAACCAGCCAGGGCCACCACGGTTGCCTGGCGGCCGACGGCAGGACTTCATCCGCTGCGACATCGACGAGCTTGGCGTCGATCATGGCCGCATCGCGCGCATAGGCGGCCAATAACGCGCGCTCCGCGATCACGTTGAGCAGGCGCGGCACGCCGCCGGAACGCTGGTGCAGGCGCTGCACCGCCTTGGCCGCGAACGGGAATTTCTGCCCGCCCGCTACCCGCCAGCGGTGGCGAAGGTATTCGCCGGTTTCGCTGGGGTCGAGCGGAGTCAGGTGGAAGCGCGCCGTGATGCGCTGGGCAAGCTGGCGCAGTTCCGGCTTCGCGACCATCTCGCGCAGCTCGGGCTGACCGAGCAGCAAGATCTGCAGCAGCTTCTGGGTGTCGGTCTCGAGGTTGGTGAGCAGGCGCACCTGCTCCAGTGCATCCGCCGGCAGGTTCTGTGCTTCGTCGATCAGCAACACCACGCGCAGGCCGTTGGCGTAGGCATGCAGCAGGTAGGCGTTGAGCGCGTCGACCAGCGCCTTGGTGGAGCCGCGCTTGCTCTCGATATCGATGTGCAGTTCTTCGCAGATCGACTCCAGCAATTCGACCGCGTTCTGCCGCGGGTTGAGCACCAGGGCGATGCGCGTGTCCTCGGGCAGCTGCTCCAGCAACAGCCGGCTGAGCGTGGTCTTGCCGGTGCCGACCTCGCCGGTGAGCTGCACGAAACCGCCGCCGCCGCCCTTGTCGACGCCAAACAGCAAATGCGCCAGCGCGTCGCGGTGGCGCTCGCTGAGGTGGACGAAACGCGGGTCCGGGGTGATCGAGAACGGCGCTTCGTGCAGGCCGAAGTAGCTCAGGTACATGCGCGCAGCCTGCCATGTCCGGTGGATGCACGCATCAGTCGGCTACCTGCCGGGACTCGCTGACCGCCAGCGTCTCGGCGTGCTCCGCGTGCGCGTCCCTGCGCCCGCGCGCAAGCAGGCCCTGCGCGAACACCACGCCGAGGATGATCGCGACACCGGTATAGAAGCGGCCGCTGAGCTCCTGCTGCTCGGAGAACAGGATCGCGGCCAGCACGATGGCGTAGATGGGCTCCAGGTTGACCGACAGCTGCGCGGTGAACGCGCTCAGGTGGCGCAGCGCGACCAGGCACAGCGCGAACGGGAACAGGGTGCAGGCCAGTGCCAACAGCACCAGCCAGAACGCGTCCATGCCCGAGGGCGCCACCAATAACGGGCCAGCGAAGCTGGGGACCAGCATTGGCATCAGCGGTGCCAGCAAAGTCAGGGTCAGCGTGCCGGCGCCGAGTTCCAGCGCGGTCACGGTAAGCGGATCGCCGCCATCGACCATGCGCTTGTTCAGCGTGCCGAAGAACGCGACCAACAGCGCCGAGGCCACCCCGGCCACGATGCCCGCATGCATGCCGGCCGGCACGCCGCCGACCACGAGCCAGATCCCGGGCAACGAGGCGAGGCCCAGCAGCAGGTCGCGCGGCTGGAAGCGTTGGCGGGTCAACAGCGGCTCGACCAATGCGGTCATTGGCGTGGCGAACGCGATGCAGGTCGCCGCCACCGAGGCGTTCGACAGCTTGATGGCGCCGTAGAAGGTCAGCCAGTGCAGTGCGACCAGCGCGCCGATACCGGCATACGCCAGGCGGGTGCGCACCGGCATCGCCCGGATTCCGCGCCAGACCCTGGGCAGCAACGCCAGCACCGCCACCACGATCAACATCCGCCACCACACCAGCGGCAGGGCGGGCAGGGAGATCAGCTTGCCGAGGATGGCGGTGAAGCCCCACAGCAGCACGCACAGGTGGATTTGCCAAAGGGCGCGGGTGGTCGGGGTCATCGCCATCGGCGCATTATGTCGTGCCATGAGCCGCGCCTACCTCGACCACCTGCACGACCTGTTCTCGGCGTTCGCCCCGGTGACCACGCGGGCAATGTTCGGCGGCCATGGGGTGTATCGCGACGGCACCATCCTCGCCATCGTCATCGATGACATCCTGTACCTCAAGGTCGATGCAGTGACCCGCGACGAGTTCGAAGCCGCCGGCAGCGCACCCTTCGTGTACGAGGCCAAGGGCAAGGCCGTGCCCATGAGCTACTGGTCGGTACCGGATGAAGCGCTGGATTCGCCGCAGGAATTCCGGCCATGGGCGCAGTGCGCATGGGAAGCCGCGCTGCGCAAGCCGAAGCCGAAGCCGAGGCCGAAAGCGAGGAAAGCGAGGAGGCCGTAGCTCGGTTGGTGCGCAGCGGTAAATGGGACTAGGTTCGTGAATCCATCGCGCGCTTGTGCTGGGCCCTTCCCAGCCAGATGCCGAGCATCGCCCACGCAAGCGCCAGCGGGATCACCACGCCGACCAACCCGCCAAGCGCGAGGCCGATGCGCCCCAGGGCGCCTTCGACCTGCGCGCCGAGTACGTCGCCAGCGCGATAGACGAAGGTATCGATGAAGGCCTTGGCCTTGTATTTGTCCTCGCGGCTGATGACCGTGAACAAGGCCTCGCGCGCTGGCCGGGCGAGGCCGCGCTGCACTGCCTTGCTGGTGGCCTCGAGCAGGATCAGCACTGCGAACGAGCCATACATGGCGAGGCCGATGAAGCCGAGCGCGGTAGCCAGCGGCAGCGCGGCCAGGGCGAAGGCCAGGCCAAAGCGGCGGATGATGTGGCCGGTGAGGGTCAACTGAAGCAACAGCACGGCGACCTGGGTCCACATGTCGATGTTGCCCAGCAGGCTGGTGCGGGCGTCGAGGTCGCTTTCCGCAGCGGCCACCATCTGCAGGCGGGTGAAATAGATGAAGGTGGCGGCGATGGTCATCGCCAGCACGTAGCCGGCGATGCCCATCAGGTAGGGTGACGAAAACACGGCGCGCAAACCGGCGAGTGCGCTGCCACCGATGCGGTGCTCGTCGTCAGTCGCCGGGGGATCGCGAGGCGCTTCACCGACAACGGCATGGGCGCGATCCGTTCGCACGTGCACCAGCGTCCACGCCAGCGCGATTGCCGCCAGCAGGAACCCGGCGGCCACCAGCAACAACGCCGGCGTGCCCAGCGGCTCGGCCAGCCGGGATGCCAGCCACGGTCCGAAGATCGCGCCCAGGGTGCCGCCCACCGCGACCAGTGCGAATAGCCGCCTGCCTTGTTCGGGCGAGAAACGGTCGGCGAGCAAGGCCCAGAACACCATGGTCACGAACAGGTTGAAGACGCTGAACCACACGTAGAACACCTGCCCGCTGCGCGCCCCGACTGCGCCCGGTGCCAGCACCAGCAACGCCCAGAAACCGACCAGGCTTGCGGCGAAGAACGCATAGGTGGCCGAGATGAAATGCAGGCGCCGCAACTTGCTGACCAGCAGGCCGAACAACGGGTTGACCAGCAGCGTGACCACCGCGGTGCCGATGAACAGCCAGCGCACGCTGTCGATGCCGCGCTCCATGCCCAACGCGTCGCGCGCAGGGCGCAATACCATCAGCGCGGTCAGGATGCAGAAGAAGAACAGCCCGGCGACCAGTACCGGCGTGATTTCCCCGCGCCGGAGGTTGAACAGCCCTTGCAGCCGGTCACGCATGCCGGGCAGGGGGTCAGGCGAACAGGCGCACGAGTTCGGCCTGCTGCTCGGTGCTGAGCAACGGCCCCATGCCGCCCTTGAGGTTGTCCGCTTGCCGCTCCGGTTTGCCGGTCGCCGGGATCACCACGGTGACCGCGGGATGGCTGACCGCGAAACGCAGGAACATCTGCGCCCAGGAGCCCACCTGCAATTCGCCTGCCCAAGCAGGCAACGGCAAGTCCTTGCTGCGCGCGAACAGCTTGCCGTCGTCGAAGGCGCGGTTGACCATCACCGCGATGCCAAGCTCCTGCGCGAGCGGGAAGAGGGTGCTGGCCGCCTGCGCTGCGTTCACCGAATAGTTGATCTGCACGAAGTCCGGTTTTTCCTTGCGCATCAGCGCGGCCAGTTCGGCATGCGCGCTGTCGCGGAAGTGGGTCAGGCCGATGTAGCGGGTCCTGCCCGCCGCCTTCAATTCGCGTGCATACGGCAGTGCCTGCCCGAGGTTGCGCAGGTTGTGGACCTGCAGCAGCTCGACCTTGTCCGTGCGCAGCCGCCGCATCGAAGCCGCCCACTGCGCTTCAAGGGACGCGCGGTCGTCCGCGGCGAGCTTGGTGGCGAGGAAGCACTGCTTCCTAAGGCTACCTTCCGCCAGCAAGGCACCGACCACATCCTCCGCATTGGAGTAATTCGGGGAGGTATCGATCACGCTGCCCCCGCCGGCGAAGAACACCTTCAGCACATCCTTCAGTGCGGAGAACTCTGGTGAATCGAGCGCCACCTCGTAACTGCCGGAGGTGCCTACGCCGATCGCCGGAATCGCTTGTCCACTGGACGGGATGGTGCGCATCAGCATCGGTCCGGTGGCGGGCGCGGGAAGCGCGGGGCCGGCTGCCACCGGTGCGGCGGGCGCAGGCGACGGTGAAGGCGCGCAACCGGCCAGCGGCAAGGTCGCGATCGCAGCAGCGGACCACGCGGTTTGCGACAGGAAATGGCGACGGGTGCCCATGTGTTCGCTCCAGGAGGTGGTGAGGCGATCCTGCTGCAGGTTCCGCTAAACCCCGGTGAGCGCGAAGTGCCGAAGGGCACGGCTCGCATGAATCGCGTCCACGCGCGTGCACGCGATTGATCAGGGCCATGGCAGCAGCGGGATCTGCTTGAACGACTGCGTCATCGTGCAAATTCCGGCAAGGACTGAAGGAGCGTACACCCGGCATCGCCGGAAGGCAGGACCACCGACCATCGACGGGGAGCCCTGCCCACGTCGATACTGGGCGCGATCCGAACCGGAAACCGCCATGCGCCTGCTGCCGATCCTGCTTGCCCTCGCCGCCGCCCTTGCGGGCTTGCCCGTGCACGCCCTGGCGTCCGCTGCCCCGCAGTCGGCGTCCCAGGCAACCAGGGTTGCCTTGCCAGCGCAGGACGGGCCGACCGCCGCGCAACTGGCCGAGTTCGACGGCTTCGTCGAAGCCGTGCGCAAGCAGTTCGACGTGCCCGGCATCGCCGTGGCCATCGTCAAGGACGGCAGGGTGGTGATGGAGCGCGGCTATGGCGTGCGCGAGATGGGCAAGCCCGCCAAGGTGGACGCGCACACCATGTTCGCCATCGCTTCAAACACCAAGGCGTTCACCGCGGCCGCGCTGAACATGCTGCAGGACGATGGCAGGCTGAAGACCAGCGACCGGGTGATCGACCACCTGCCGTGGTTCCGCATGAGCGATGCCTACGTGACCCGAGAAATGCGCATCCGCGACCTGCTGTCGCACCGCAGCGGCTTGAGCCTCGGCGCCGGCGACCTGCTGTACTGGCCGACCACCACGTACTCCACCCGCGAGGTCGCCGAGCGCCTCAAGGACGTGCCGCTGACCGGCGGTTTCCGCGAGCAGTACGCCTACGACAACATCCTGTTCGGCGTGGCACAGCTGGTGGTCGAGGAGGCCTCCGGCATGCCGTTCAGGCAGTTCCTGTCCAGCCGCATCTTCCAGCCGCTTGGCATGACCGAGACCCGCTACAACAGCGACGACCTGAAGCCCGGCGACAACGTGGCGACCGGCCATGCCAAGTTCGACTTCAAGGACCTGAAGCCGGTCGGGCTGACCAGCTGGCGCAACGTATCCGGCGCGGGCGGGCTGTATGCAAGCGTGCACGACATCGCCAAATGGATGAGCGTGCAGCTTGCGGGCGGTGTGTACTCAGGCAGCAGTGAAAGCGCCAAGCGCCTGTTCTCCGAAGCCCGCCAACGCGAGATGTGGACCATGCTGACGCCCATCCCGGTCGGCAAGCCGAGCGTGCCGGAGCTGGCGCCGATGGTGCCCAACTATTCGGGTTACGGCCAGGGCTGGAGCCTGTCGGACTATGCCGGGCACAAGCTGGTCTGGCATACCGGCGGCTGGCCGGGGCAGGTGTCGCGCCTGACCCTGGTGCCGGGCCGGAACGTCGGCGTGATCGTGCTGACCAGCGCGGAGCTGGGCGTCGCCTTCAATGCCGTGACCTACCGGGCGCTGGACATGATGCTGGGCCGCAGCGGCAACGACTGGCTGGCTGCCTATGCCGCGTCGTACGCGAAATCTCAGGCGGACGCGGACACCTCGTGGCAGAAGCATCTCGCTGCGCGCGCAAGCAGCAGCACGCCCTCGCTTGCGCTGGCGGAATACGCCGGCAGCTACCGTGACCCGTGGTACGGCGACGTGCAGATCCGCCAGGGCGCGAAGGGCCTGGAACTGCAGTTCAGCAAGACTGCCGAACTGCTCGGGGACATCGAGCACTGGCAGCACGACACCTTCATGGTGCGCTGGCGCGACCGCAGCCTCAATGCGGACGCCTTCCTCACCTTTGCGCTGGATCCCGATGGCAACATCCGCGAATTGCGCATGCAGCCGGTCTCGCCGCTGACCGACTTCAGCTTCGACTTCCAGGACTTGCGGCTGGTGCCAGTGGCGCCAGCTACTGCCAGACCCTGAAGCTCAGCGGTCGGCTTGCCCGGCCGCGAGCGCGGCGGCTTCGGCGCGGGTAGCCGGCTTGGCCCCGTGGCGCGGAATGTCGTCGTCGTCGAGCAGGGCTTCGATGCGCTCGAACACCTCGGTCCGCGAGAACGGCTTCTTCAGGAAGTCGTCGGCGCCGATGCGCTGCACGTAGAACTGTTCGGTCGCCTGCGCATTCCCGCTGATCATGATGATGGGCACGTCGCGGGTGGCCGGATCGCGGCGCAGGGTGCGCAGCGCGTTGAAGCCGTCCATGCCGGGCAGCACGATGTCGAGGAAGATCAGCCCGGGCACCTCGCGCCGCGCGATCTCGATGCCGGACTCTGCGTCGAACGCCTCCAGCACCTCGTACTTGTTCTGCACCAGCATCCGCTTCAGCAGTGCGACGATGGTGGCCGAATCGTCGATGATCAGCACCCGCGTGCCGGGGCGCGCATTGCGGCGATGGTAGCTGCGGCGCTCCGGGCCCTCGTGCTCGGGGGGCAGCGGGGCGTCGTCGTGGATCAGGTCATCCGCGTGGGTGGTGTCCACCGCATCGATCGTGGCGTCGGCGCGCGATGCGGCCGCGGTTTCCGGTGCGGGCTGGACCGCCGGTTTGACCGGCGGTGGCGGCTTGCGCTTGAAGAAGTCGAAAAAAGCCACGTTGGTCCCCGAACGGTGGGAGGATCGGCGCCCAACCGCGCCGATCCCGCAAATTCATTCTAGTCCGGTCGCGCTCGGGCTGCCGGTTCAGCGCCGCGCGTGCATGTCCTCGGCCAGTGCCTTCATCCCGAACAGGCGGGCAATCCGGCCCCATGCCAATGCAGCCGTGACCGCGCAGGTCAGCAGCAGTGCAAGCAGGAAGCCCGGAATGGTTTCACCGCCCAGGTAGGGGCGCAGCAGCAACAGCAGGGCGGCCACGCCCAATCCAAGCAGGGTGGTCACCAGGTACACGCCCAGCACCGCCAGCGGTCGCCGGCGCAGCAGTCCCATCCCGCGCCACCATGCCTTGAGGGCGGAGCGCAGGCGTCCATCAGCGGCGAGCCAGCCGCGTCCGGCTTCGAGGCCGGCATGCGCAAGCAAGAGCAGGACGCCGCCTACCACCAGGCCAATGGTGCGGCCCGTGTCTGCCTCGGAGGCCATGATCGCTTGCTCGTGCGCCTTGTCGTTCGCGCCGAGGATCAAGGTCATCACCAGCACGGCGAGGCCCAGCGGGATGACCGACCACAGCAGCATGCGCAGCATCGGCCCGTACTCGCTGATGCCGCCGCGGACCAGGCCGCCAAAACCCAGTCGCTCGGTCGCGCGCGAAGCGGCCACCGCGGCGCCCGCCAGCCACGGCGACAGCAGCAACATCAGCGCGCCGCCGATCCAGGCATTCCCCGCCAGCAGCGGCAGCGGCGAGGGGCGCGCCATGAGCGCATCGAGCAGCAGCATGGGCGCCTTTCCGGCGGCGATATCGGCCGCATGCACCGAATGGTTGAACTGCCCGCCCAGCCAGACCCAGGCGGGCAGGGCGGCGACCAGGGCGCACAGCAGGGTTGCACCGATCCACAGCAGCCACAGGCGCCACTGCATCGCGCCATCGAGGGATTTGCCCAGCGCGCGACGCAGCGGCAGGGACGACATGGTGGGATGGGTCATCGACATGTCCTCAGACGTGCGCCAGCAGGGAGAACAGCGTTTGCAGCAGCGCCGTGATGTCGCCGAACCAGCGGCGCGCGGCACTGCCGTCCGCTTCCGCGGTGCGGCTGTCGTTCAATTCCGACGCATCCATGTGGATGCGGTTATCCGGGTCGAGCTGCGCCGACACCGCCTTGGCCGGGCCGGTGAACACGAAGCGCTGCCAGCTGCCACGGGTGGTCACCGGCATGTCGCGGTGGCTGCCGTCGGCGAAAGCGACACGCAGCGTTTGCGGCACGGCCACGCCGTCGCGGCGCACCACCACGATGCTCCGGTACGGGAAAGGACCCTGCCAGTCCTTTGCATTCGGGTGCGCCTTCTTCCAGGCCTCGCGGCGGTTGGCGATGGCTTTGTCCAGGTGCTTGCTGCCTACCAATACCTGCTTGCCCCTGTAGGCTCGATAGCCGGGCAGCGGCAGCATTTCCTTGCTGTCGAGGCTGGCGACGCGGTCGTCCACTCTGCCGGTGCCGTGGATGAAGGCCGCGAACGTGGCATCGACGATCTCCGGCCTGCCGGTGCCTTCCGCCAGCGCGGCCTGCAGGTCGGCGGTCGAGGGGTGGCGGAATTTCCAGCGCTCGTAGTACAGCCTCATCGCCCGTTCCATCGCCGGGGTACCGACCAGCGATTCGATCTGCCGCAGCGTGGTTGCGGTACGCGAGTACACCGTGCCGTAGCTGCCGCTGGACAGGCGTGCCCACGAATTGTTGCCCAGGGCGTCGGCGGGATCGGCGAGGTTAGCGCCCAGGCGTTCCATCTGGAACGGCGCCAGCCGCGTGCCGATGCCGAAGCGCTGCAGCAACGGCGTGGTCAGCACGATGTCCTGCTTGCGCGCGGTCATCATGCGCTGGTCCCAGTACTCGTTCACCCCCTCGTCGAGGTAGGGCTCCTCGAACTCGTTGGATGCGACGATCCCGTAGAAGTAGCCGTGGCCGAATTCGTGGATGGTCACGAAGTCCAGGGCGAAGCGGCCCAGCGTGCCCGGTGCATCCTGCCCGGTGCTGTCGGCGGTGAAGAAGGTCGGGTACTCCATGCCGCCGGCTTCGTCGGCGCCATGCGGCGGGATCACTGCGGTGACCGTGCCGTAGGGATAGCCGCCGAGTGTGTCGGAGAAATACTTCAGCGAATCGATGGTCGCCTGCAGCACCGGCTGCGCATTGGAGGCGTAGTCCGGCGTGTACAGCACGTGGACCTGCACTGGCCCGTTCGGCCCGTTCCAGGTTTTGGTCAGCGGCTTGGCGAAACGCTTGTCCGCGGTCCAGGCGAAGTCATGCACGTCGTGCTGGACGTAGCGATGGGTGACCTTGCCGGCGCGTTCCACCGGCGTCCCGGTGAGTGCACCGGTGGCGCCCACGGTGTAGCCCTTGGGCACGGTGAGGCGCACGTCATAGCTGCCGAAGTCGGCGAAGAACTCGCTGTGCAGGTGGAACTCGTGCGCATTCCAGCGCGGCGCGGTGGCGCCGCGTTCGCCGGGCAATTCGAGCACCGCGATCTTGGGGAACCACTGGGCGACCAGGTGGAAGCTGCCGTAGTAGCCGGTGCGCGCCACGACCCGCGGCAGCTGGTCGAAGAAGTCGATGTCGAGCGTGGTGGTGGCGCCTGCGGCCACCGGCTGTGGCAGGTCGATGCGCACCACGCTACGGTCGGTGGCGGGACCGCCATCGGGCTGCACGAAGGTCCAATTCGCCGACGCGCCGTTCTGCTGCACGCGGTCGAGGCGGATGAAGCCGTATTCGTTGTCCTTGGTGGCCACGTTGCTGCGGAAACCGCTTGCGCTGGCGCGCTGCTCGGTCATGAAGGTACTGCCGGCACCCTCGAAGGCGTTTAGATAGAGATGCAGGTAGACGCTGCAGACGGGTTGCGTACTGCGGTTGCGCCACGTCAGCTTCTGCTTGCCGACGATGGTGTGCTTGACCGGGTCCAGGGTGGCATCGATCGCATAGGCGACCACGCGATTGGACAGGGTGGCCTCGGTGCCGGAACGGGCGCCGCCCCAGGCATTGGCCGCGCTCGGCACGCGTACCGCGGCGGCATCCGCGCCTGCCAGCGCGATCGGCGCGCAAGCGCCACTCCCGGATTGTGGCGAGGCGGCTTGCCGGGGCAGCGCCCATGCAGGCACCGCGGCAAGGAATGTAGCGAGCAGCAGGACGACCGCACGAGTCTTGTGCATGGGCAGGTTCCATCAGGGAAGCAACGCAGAGCAACAAGAGTGTGCGATGGCAGCGCTGCTGGCAACATGCCCAAGGTCACCCCAACGCGTGCTACTAACCCGATGGCAACTTGCCAAGGCGATCGGTTCGCCGCCGACCTGGGGGAAAGCGCACCGCATGCACCGGTGCGCGTGACTGGTACCGGATCAGTCTTCTTCCAGGTCGAACTCCACCAGCACGTCCAGGTCGAAAGCCAGCGCTTCCACCGCTTCGCGGACCTTGCGTGCGGTGGATTCGTTGGGGGCGTCCACTTCGATCGAATGCGCGTCGGGGCCGCCGACATCACTGAGTCCGGCGGAGCTGGAATCGGCATCGTCCATGTGCGGCATCAGGTCGGCCACTTCCTCCACGTGTTCGATCCCGTCCAGGCTTTGCAGCAGGTTGGAAATGGCGCGGACGTCGTCATTGCTGCCGGTCACTCTCAGGCGCATCAGGGGCATGGCATGGCTCGTGGTGGGGGCGGGACAGGCTAGGCGGCGGCTGGCTAAGGCGGGGTGATGGCGTTGGCGGTGCACGCCAGCGCGCTTCGCTTAGGGAGCAACCGCCGGCGGCGCGCGCACAGGCAATGGCACGTTGCACAGGTCGATGTGGCCGGCGGGAATCGTGTAGAAATCGTCGACCCGGTTGCGCCGCGCTTCGGTGGCATCGATGAAGGCCTGGCTGTCGGTGCGCAGCAGTTGCAGCGGGGTGCGCTGGGCCGCGGGGACATCGCTGGCGAGCTTGATCGAAAGGATCGGCGCGCGCTGTTCGGGTTTCTCGTAGAAGCCCATCGGATCCGGGCCGCGTGGGGTCGCGCTGAGCAGGTCCATGCCCTTGACCACCCGGCCGACCGAACTCAGCTGGCGGTCCAGCGCGCGCGGCGCCTGTCCGACCACGACATAGAGTTCGGCGCCGATGCTGCTGTCCGGCGCGTTGTTGCGGCCGGCGCCGAGCATGCCGTAGCAGTGCGTCATCCAGAGCTTGCCTGCCTTCGGGTCGCGGGCGGCGGGGAAGCCGTCGACGAAGCCGACCTCCGGCGCCCAACCGTCCACGTCCGGCAGCTTGTCGAAGCGTGCGTTCTTCGCGTCGCGGGTGAACTCGGCCGGGAGTTTGTCCTTCGTCCCCTTCGGGAATGGCTTGGCCTTTGCCTTGTCGTCGCCATCGGGGTCGCCGAACTGGACCACGAAATTGTCCTGCGAGCGGTAGATGGTCAGCCCGTCCCAGAAGCCGCCCCTGGCCATGGTCTTGATGTTGGCCACGTGCTCGGGCGCGAAGCCCGGTGCCAGCTCGATCACCACGCGTCCCGAGGGCAGCTCCATGTACAGGGTGTTGGCCGGGTCCAGGGTGCGCCAGGCGCTGGCGGGGGCGGCATCGATGATGTCCTTCGCCGACTTGCGCTTGGGTGTGTCCGCGGCGGTCTGTGCCAGTGCGGGCATGGCGATGGCGAACAGCAGGGCAGTGGCGATCAGGGCGTGGCGCATCGCGGCTTCCGAGGGTGGCGAGGATGCCGAGCATAGCCGCCACACCTCGGTGCGTGACTACTGGCATATTCACTATATCGAAATGAACAGTAGTATCGACTCCAGATTAGCTGCACACGGATTGGAGTACCCCGATGGACGACGCGCTGCTACGCAAATTCCACAAGGAGCTGAGCGCCGGCACCGTATCGCTCGCCCTGCTGGCGGTGGTTGCGGCGGGCGAGGGGCCGATGTACGGCTACCAGATCGCCAAGCGCCTGGAGCAGACCGGCGACGGCGTGCTGGCCGGCAAGCAGAGCGCGTTGTACCCGGTGCTGCGCAACCTGGAGGGCGCCGGCTTGCTGGAAAGTTTCGTCGAACCCTCGACCAGCGGCCCGCCGCGCCGCTATTACCGGCTCACCGCCGCCGGGCGCGACGCGCTCACCGACTGGAGCGCCGCCTGGCGCGCCACCCGCGATTCCCTCGATGCCGTGCTCAAGGACCTGTCGAAATGAACGCCGACCTGCCGACCTCCATCCCCGCCTACCTCGATCGCCTGCGTCGCGCGCTGGATGGCTGCGACCCCGCGATGGCGCAGGACGCGCTGTACGACGCCGAGGACTACCTGCGCTCGGAGCTGGCCGCCAATCCCCACAAGACCGAGGCCGAGGTGATCGCCGCAGTCGCGGGCAGCTACGGCGCACCGGATGAGGTGGCCGACATCTACCGCGACACAGAGACCCGGGTGCAGACCGCTTTGCGCCCGCCTGCGCCGAAGCCACGCACGTCGCTGCCGGGCCGCTTCTTCGGCGTGCTGGTCGACCCGCATACCTACGGTTCGCTGTTCTACATGCTGCTGTCGCTGGCCACCGGCACCTTCTTCTTCACCTGGGTGGTGACCGGCGCCTCGCTGTCGATCGGCCTTGCGATCCTGATCATCGGCATCCCGTTCTTCATCCTGTTCGTCGGCGCCACCCGCATCCTGTCGCTGGTGGAGGGACGCATCGTCGAAGTCATGCTCGGCGAGCGCATGCCGCGCCGGCCCGTCTACAGCGACCGCACGCAGCCGTGGCTGGAGCGGATCAAGGCGATGTTCACCGACCTGCGCACCTGGGGCACGATGCTGTACTTCGTGGCGATGCTGCCGCTGGGCATCATCTATTTCACCGTCGCCGTCATCGGCCTGAGCGTGTCGTTGGCGCTGATCGCGCTGCCGTTCGGGGTCTGGCTGGGCGTGGGCGAGCACGTGGTCGTCCACGGCTTCGACATCTTCGATCCGTACGCGCCGTGGGTGTGGCCGCTGTCGATCCTGTCCGGTGTGCTGCTGCTGTTCGCCACCCTGCACCTGGCCCGCTTCATCGGCCGCATGCATGGCCGCATCGCCAAGCAGATGCTGGTCAGCAGCCAGGCTTACTGAGTCCCACGGTCCGAATGGAGAACGCCCGCATCAACGGGCGTTCTTCGTGGGCGCGGTGTTGCTGGATGAAAGTTTCTTCGCAGCTTTCTTTGCAACTTGTTTGCGGGCCGCGGGCTTCGCGGGCTGCTGCTTTGGCTTCGATGCCGCCCTTGCGGCCTTCGCGGCCTTCGCTGATGCAACGCCTTGCTTGACCGGCCCACGTACCGCGCGCTTCGCGGTCTTGGCAGGCGATTTCACTGCAGGGCGTGGGGCGGGCTTGGCCGTGGCGGGAACCGTGGGCATGGCCCCGGCACGCGCATGCGCGGCAATGAACTCCCTCACCCGCGGGTACACCTGGGTGCGCCAGCGGCGTCCGCTGAAGATGCCGTAGTGACCGGCGCCCTCGACTTCCAGATGGTGCTGGTCGGCCGCCGGGATGCCCGTGCACAGCTTGTGCGCGGCGCGGGTCTGGCCGGAGCCCGAAATGTCGTCGAGCTCGCCTTCGATGGTGAGCAGGGCGCAATCACGGATCTTCGACGGGTCCACGCGCTCCCCGGCCACGTCCCACTGGCCTCGCGGCAGCAGGTGTTCCTGGAACACCACGCGGATGGTGTCGAGGTAGTACTCCGCCGGCATGTCCAGCACCGCGTTGTATTCATCGTAGAACTTGCGGTGCGAATCCGCGGAGCTGAGGTCTCCCTTGCGCAGGTCCTCGTAGAAGTCCCAATGCGAGGTCTGGTGGCGTTCCGGATTCATCGCCACGAAGCCGAGGTGCTGCAGGAAGCCGGGATACACGCGACGTCCGCGGCCGGGATAGTTCGCCGGCACGGCGTGGATCACGTTGTTCTCGAACCACGCAAGCGGCTGGCGGGTTGCCAGGTTGTTGACCGACGTCGGCGATTCGCGGGTGTCGATCGGCCCACCCATCATGGTCAGGGTGCGCGGCACCGCCTCGCCGCGCGCGGCCATCAGCGACACCGCGGCCAGTACCGGCACGGTCGGCTGGCACACGCTGATCACATGCAGGTTGTCGGCACCAATGTGGCGAATGAATTCCTCGATGTAGGCGACGTAATCATCGAGGGTGAAGGGCCCGGCTTCGTCAGGCACCATGCGTGCATCGGTCCAGTCGGTGATGAAGACCTTGTGGTCGCCGAGCAGGGTGCGCACGGTGTCGCGCAACAGGGTGGCGTGGTGGCCGGACAGCGGGGCAACCACCAGCACGGTTGGATCGTCCTGGAGTCCGCGCAGGCGATCGGCGTCGTCGCTGAAGCGCTTGAAGCGCAGCAGCCGGCAAAACGGCTTCTCCAGCGCAATGCGCTCGACCACCGGGCAGGGCACGCCTTCGATGTCGACGTGATGGATGTCGAACGGAGGCTTCTCGTAATCCTTGCCGAGCCGGTACAGCAGTTCGAACGCGGCGGCGGTGCGCGGCGCGCCCGGCATCGAGGCCAGCCAGCTGTCCGGCGAGGCGTACATCTTGGCCCCGGCATCGGCGAAATACGTGTAGGGCGCCAGGCCCGCGCGCCAGAACTCATGGAGCTGATACAACAACATCGGGGCACACCCACCAATTTATGCGGCGATGCAGCATAGCGCATGGGCCGGCGCGTCCTGTGAGGCAGCGCACGCTTCGGAAAACAGGTCAGCCGGGTAGTTCGAGCGCGGTCGCGCGCGCGGCCAGGCCGGGTGCCAGCCAGCAATGCGAGCCCAGCGGTTGCAGGCCCAGTGCGCGCAGGCGCTTGCGGTAGAAGCCGGCGGGGCGCGAATGGAAGTCGTGCTCGTCGCCCATGGCCTCGTCCTCGCCGGCAAAGGTTTCGATGAACGCGAGCCCGCCGCACAGTTCGGCAAGCGCAGGCAGGCCGCGGTCCAGTTCGCGGGTGGGCAGGTAATGCAGCACGTCGCTGCAGACCAGCAGGTCGACCGGCGCGCACGGGCGCAGGTAGGCGAAGTCCGCGAAGCGCGCGAAGTGCAGGTTGCGGCTGCGCCCGTAGCGGGTGGTGGCGTACTCGCTGGCATCGAAGCCGAGGTAGCCCGCCTTCGGCCGCAATTTCAAGAGCGGTGCGCGCCATGCGCCTTCGCCGCAGCCGATGTCGAGCACGCTGCGCAGCGGGCGTTCCAGGTGGTATTCGGCGGTAGCGACGGCAAGCGCGACCTTGCGTGCCAGCCGCGCGGCAGTGCCGATGCCGCCGCGGCGGTACCAGCGATCGAAGTAGGCGCGGTCGTAGGTCTTGGTCATCGTGGCATCCTAATGGCTCCCGACATTCGCGAGCCCCCCATGGCCTACCTGCTGACCAAGACCGCGCACCTGGTGTTCGTGATCGCATGGATGGCGTCGGTGTTCTACCTGCCGCGGATCCTGGTCAACCTGGCCGAGGCCGGCGACGTGCCCGCGGTGCGCGCACGCCTGGTGTTGATGGGGCAACGCCTGTACCGCTTTGGCCACGCCATGTTCGGCATCGCGGTGGTGCTCGGCGGTGTGCTGTGGATCCATTTCGGCATCGGTGGCGGCTGGATGCACGCGAAGTTGCTGCTGGTCGGCGTTCTGTTGGCGTACTTCATCGTGTCCGGGCGCTGGCTGAAGGGCGTCGATGCCGGCCGCAGCCTGCCGTCCGCGAGGGCGCTGCGCTGGTTCAACGAGTTGCCGGTGCTGGTGCTGTTCGCAATCGTCTACCTGGTGCTCGCCAAGCCGTTCTAGCAATCGCCGCAGCCCACGCCCTGCGGCGGTTTCGCGCGTCCCTCAGTCGGCACGTCCTGTGCCGATTCGGGTCGCAGGCCATCCATGGCCTGCTCGCGTCGACACCGCCGCAGGGCGCAGGCTGCTCGGCCGAGTCGCGCGTCAGCGGATGCGGTCCTTGAACACCGCAGGATCCGGCAAGGTCACCGGCACCCCGTTGGCGTCGCATCCACCCTTCGCGCAAAGCGCCGCGCGCAGGCGCGGGGTGGCCTGCAACAGGATGTGGAAGATCGCGTTCTGTTCGATGCTGCCGCGTACCGCGTCGCTGCCCGGGCCGCGCGCCCATACGCCGACGTCGTCGCCGCCGTGGGTTTCGTCGGCCAGCGGCACCGTGCTTTCCTGCAGGTAGTCCGGGTGCGTCGTGTCGCGATCGCCCAGGTCGGGTCGACCAGTGCCTGCCAGGTAGCGCCTGCCTTCATGCAGGAACGTCTTGCTCCCCGCGGGCTGCGAGCGGCTGGGGCCGGTGTAGCCCGGACCGTTGGCATAGCTGAGGGTGGTGTAAGGCAAGCCCAGTGCATCGGCGGACGGTTTTGACGGCTTGCCTGCGGCGGGTACGCCAACGACTTTTCCGAGGATCGGATTGCCGCGCACCGGATAGCCGGCGAAGGTCAGGGTGTGCGAATGGTCGGCGGTGACCAGGACCAGGGTGTCGTCTTCGGAGGTCGCCTCGACCGCCGCGCGCACGGCGTCACTCAGCGCCAACGTGTCCGACAGTGCGCGATAGGCGTTGCCATGGTGATGCGCGTGGTCGATGCGGCCCGCTTCCACCAGGAGGACGTACCCGTTGCCGTTGCGAGACAACCGGCTGATCGCCGCGCGGGTCATCTCCGCCAACGACGGCTCCCCCGCCTGGTCGGTGGGACGATCATGTTCGAAGTGCATGTGGTCCTGCTGGAACAGGGCCAGTAGCGGTTTGTCGGCAGGCGCCGCCTCGAACTGTTGCTGGTTCCAGGCGTAGACGCCGCCGGGGTGGCGTCGCTGCCATTCGGCGATCAGGTCTCGGCCGTCCAGGCGCGCGCCAACCTTGCCTTGCTCCTCCGGGTCGCGCTGGGTGGATGGCATGAAATTGCCGCGGCCGCCGCCCATCAACACGTCGAACCCATCTGCGAAAGGCGTTTCCACCAGCTGCCGGGCGATGTCGGTACAACCGGCTGCGCGCGCCGCGTCGGTCAGTTGGGCGTCGTTCTCCCAGTCGCGCTCCGGCGCATGGGCAAACGTGACGGCGGGCGTGGCATGGGTGACGCGCGTCGTGGTCACGACGCCTGTCGCCATGCCGCCATGGGCGGCCAGCTCCCAGAGGCTGAGCAACGGTGCTGCACGCGCACCGGCGCAGTCCTTGCGTGCGGCACTCGGTGCGATGTTGACCACGCCCCTGCGGGTTTTCACCCCGGTCGCCATCGCAGTCATGGTGCCGGCCGAATCGGGGGTCTGTGAATCGGTGTTGTAAGTCTTGCTCAGGGCCGTGGCGGGGAAGTCCTCCCAGGAAAGCCGGTTGTCCTCGCCGGGGTTGCCCTTGCGCTGGCCTTCCAGGATGCGCGCGGCGGCGACGGTGGTCAGGCTCATGCCGTCGCCCACGAACAGGATCACGTTCCTGGCGCGGCCGGACATCGCCCCGCGCGCGGCGGCTTGAGCGGCGCCATCGCGGAACCACCATGCCGCGGTTTCGCCGCCGGGCCGCGCGATGCGGGGGACATCGACATGGATCGCCGCGGACTGCTCAGGCTGGTTGGGACGATTCGAGGCGCAGCCGGCAATGCAGCAGATGAGGGCGAGGGCAAGCGCGAAACGGCTGGATGGCATCTGCGGGTCCTGTCGGGCCGCCGAAGTATGCCGAGCGGATGCGTCAACAAGGCTTCAGTGTTCCGCCCGGGCCACTGCCACGGGCCGGCGCGGTCGGGTATGGTCGCGTTCTGCACCCTCCGCTTGGCCGGGACGACGCGCGCATGTTCGATTGGTGGTTCCGCATTAAGTTCTGGAAGCGCGTGCTCGCTGGCTTCGTGCTGGGTGCGCTGGCCGGCTGGCTATTCGGGCCGAACGCGGAAACCTGGTTCGGGCCGTTGGGCGAGCTGTACGTCACCCTGATCAAGATGATCGCGGTGCCGCTGGTGTTCTTCGCGGTGATCAACGCGGTGGCCTCGCTCAGCGGGCAGAAGTCGATTGCCGCCCTGGCCGGGCGCACCTTCGCCTGGTTCGCGATCACTGCCGTGCTGGCGGTGGGCGTGGGCCTGGTCTTCGGCTGGATCATGCAGCCGGGGCTCGGCGTCGGCGTGCTGCAGGTGGCCGCCGACTACACGCCCAAGCAAGTCCCCGGCGTGCTCGACGTGCTGCTCAACCTGGTGCCATCCAACCCGTTCCAGGCGCTGTCCGGCGCGGCCAGCGCGAAGCTCGCCGACGGCACCACCGTGCTGGTGCCGCGCCCGGGTACGGTGTTGCAGGTGATTTTCTTCGCCGGCATGCTCGGTTTCGCCATCGTGAAGCTGGGCGAAAAGGTCGCTGGCCTGCGCAAGCTGGTCGGCGAAGCCAGCGAGCTGATGATCCAGGTCACTCGCTTCGTGCTGGAATTCACGCCGATCGGCACCTTTGGCCTGATCGCGGCGCTGGTGGGCGGCTACGGCTTCGAACAGTTGCGCCCGCTGCTGGCCTTCGTGATCGCGCTGTACGCCGCCTGCACGTTCCATGTCGTGGTGGTGTACGGCGGGCTGCTGCTGGCGCACGGGCTGAACCCGCTGAAATTCTTCCGCGGCGCGGCGCCCGGCATGCAGGTGGCCTTCGTCGCGTCGAGCAGCTTCGCGGCCTTGCCGGTCTCGTTGCGCAGCGCCACCCACAACCTGGGCGTGGACAAGGATTACGCCGCGTTCGCGGTACCGCTGGGCGCCACCATCAAGATGGACGGCTGCGGCGCCATCTATCCGGCGCTGGCGGCGGTGTTCATTTCGCAATACGCCGGCATCGAGCTGTCGCTGTCGCAGTACCTGATCATCGCCCTCGCGTCGGTGCTGGGCAGCTTCGGCACCGCAGGCGTGCCGGGCACCGCGGTGATCATGGCGACCGTCGTGTTGAGCGCAGCGGGCCTGCCGCTGGAGACCATCGGCTATCTGTATGCGATCGACCGGGTGCTGGACATGATGCGCACCATGACCAACGTCACCGGCCAGATCCTGGTACCGGTGCTGGTGGCCAAGGAAACCGGGCTGCTGGATCGCGAGGTGTACGAAGCCGCGCCCACCAACGTTGGCCTGGATGACGCGGAGCAGGAAGCGGCACGCTAGGCGCGATGCCCGGCACCACTAAGGATCCCCGGGCGCACGATCCACCGGCAGGCCGACGGATGCGGCTGCACGGGTGCCCCGGCTGGCTCATGCCACGGCTCCGGGCCGGCGGCGCATGGCGGCCGCCAATTGAGCGCCAGCCAGCCCCGCCGGAACTGGCAGCAACAGGCCCGCGATGGCCATCCAGGCTGGATGCGAGGGCATCATCATGATCATGCCGACCACCCCAGCCGTCACGACCAGTGCCGGCACCACGGCGGCGAGGCGCGGCCGCTTGTCGCGGGCGACCAGGGCCGCGACCAGGCCGCCATCGAAGGCGCCGACGACCCATGCGACGACGACGACCAGCAGGGCCCCGAAGGGCTGCAGGGCGATGATCCGGGCCATGTCATCGGCCACCATCGGGTCCAGGCCGGGCGGCGGCGGCCAGGCCTGGTGGCCGGCCCACTCGACCAGGGTGATGGTCAGCATGGCAACGACGATGCCGACCACGGCTGCGAGAATGGTGCGTCCCATGGCGTTCCCCTGAATCTCCGGAACACCAGCATCGCGCGGCCGGGTGGGTGGGTGCAAGTCGCGCATACTCCTCGCGGATTCCAACGGCGGCGACCCTCATGAGCGGCACCCAGCGAGAGCTCACCATGCGGTTCCTGGCCGAGCCGGCCGACGTCAATTACGGCGGCAAGGTCCACGGCGGGGCCGTGATGAAGTGGATCGACCAGGCCGGGTACGCCGCAGCGGTCGGCTGGAGCGGGCGCTATTGCGTGACCGTGGCGGTGGGCGGGATCCGCTTTGTGGCACCGATCAGGATCAGCGACCTGGTCACGCTCCACACGACGCTGGTCTACACCGGCACTACCTCGATGCACTTCGCGGTCGACGTGCACGCGCGCGATCCCATGGGCGAGGACTCCCGCCTGTGCACCCACTGCGTGATCGTGTTCGTGGCCCTGGACGAGGCGGGCGCCGCGGTGGCAGTGCCGGGATGGGTCCCCGCGACCGAAGAGGACAGGCGCCTGTCCGAGTATGCGAACAAGGTCATGCAGTTGAGCAAGGACATCGAGCAGGCGGTGGCCCGTTACCGCGACCCGCCCGCCAATCCCGACCCCCGCACATGACAACGCCGCCTTGCGGCGGCGTGGCGATGGCGCACATCGGGCCCGCTTAGCTGCCGCTGGCGATGCGGCGGGCCTGCATGTACTTCTGGCTCCAGTAGCCGGTCTCCAGGCTGGACACGGTCACGTCGCGGCCGGTGCGCGGGGCATGCAGGAACTTGCCCTGGCCGATGTAGATGCCCACGTGATCCACGTGGCCGCGCTTGCCGAAGAACACCAGGTCGCCCTCGGCGAGCGCGCCGCGGTCGACGACCGGGGTGCCTTCGCTGGCCATTGCCCGGGAAACGCGAGGCAGGTCGATGCCGATGGTACGGAACACGTAACCGACCAGGCCGCTGCAGTCGAAACCGCTGTCGGGGCTGGTGCCGCCCCAGCGGTAGGGCGTGCCCAGCAGGGCGAATGCGCGCTGGAGGACGGTCTTGACGCGGGCGGAGGTGCTCGGGTCGGCCTGGGCCTGCTGCAGGGCTGCCAGTTGCGTGGCGAGCGGCGCGGTGTCGGCGCTGGCGATGTCGACCGGGGCAACGGCCGCGAGCGCGGCCTGGGATGCTGCTGGTTGGGCGGAGGCAGCTGCCGGCAGGCTGGCGGCCGGTTTCGCTGCAACGGCCTGCATGGAGGCCAGGGCGAGGGTGCAGGCGACCAGGAAGCGAAGTCCCGCACGGGCGGGTCGGGCGGCGGCATGGCCTTGGGGCTGATTTGCTGTCGTCACGCAGTCATCACTTTCTGAAACCAGCGGCGACTATGCCCGTGATGGACAGGTGAAGGGTTCAAATTTCGTTACGGCTGTGTCAATGAATACGCGGCGAGGTCACAAAAAGTGCGTCCGGCCCTATTCAGCTTAGTGAGATCAGGCCGACACAGTTTTTTCGAATCAATTCAGCAACCTGCGCGCGCCGGAATAATGCTCGCGCCACCACGCACCGTCCAAACGATCCAGTCGGACCGTGCCGCCGCTGTTCGGCGCGTGCACGAAGCGCCCCTCGCCGACGTAGATGCCCACGTGGCTGACCGTGCCCCCCTGGCCGAAGAACACCAGATCCCCGCTGGCCAGCCGGGCCGGCGAAATCCGCGGTCCCCGCAGTGCCGCGAGCTCGCGCGAGGTACGCGGCAGGCGCATGTCGAGCATGTCGCGGTAGACGTAGTTGACCAGACCGCTGCAGTCGAAGCCGCCCTCCGGAGTATTGCCGCCGTAGCGGTACGGCGTGCCGACCAGGCTGATCGCGCGCATCAGCACTGCATTGGCACGGGCCGGATCGGCGGTCTCGACGCTGGGCCAAGAGCGCGTCGTGTCGTCGGCATGCGGCAGTGACTTGACGTTGCCGCCGCTGCCGCAGGCCGTGAGCAGCAGCGCGAGCAATGGCGCGAACGCGACGCAGCGTCGATAATGCGCGCCCGGTCGCTGCTGGCAGTCGGCTGGTTCCATCGGCGCAGTGTTCCCGCATCGCACCGCGGCGGCAAGCGCCCGACCCACGCCGCACCTCCAAACCGAGAGCCGCCATGAAGATCGAGAAAGACCGCGTCGTCCGTTTCCACTACGCCGTTGCCGAGGCCGGCCAGGAATCCGTGGAGAACTCGAAGGACGGCGGCCAGCCGCTGGCGATCCTGTACGGCCACGGCAACATCATCCCCGGCCTGGAACAGGCGATGGAGGGCCACGAGGCTGGCGACAGTTTCAAGGCCAACGTGCCCGCGGCCCAAGCTTATGGCGAACGGCGCGAGGGCCTGACCCAGCGCATCCCGAAGAAGCATTTCGGCACGCAGCGCCTGGCGCCGGGCATGCAGGTGGTGCTGCAGACCGACTACGGCCCGCGCGCGGTCACCATCGAGAAGGTGGGCATGAGCGTGGTCGACGTGGACCTCAACCACCCCATGGCCGGCAAGGACCTGGAGTTCGACATCGAGATCGTCGAAGTGCGCGACGCCTCGCCAGAAGAACTGGCCCACCGCCATGTCCACGGCGATGGTGGCCACCAGCACTGACCGCAGCGATTCAGGTTCGCGTCCGACGGCCTGCCCAGCAGGCCGTTTGCGTTTGTGTGCTTTGGATGCCTCGTGCAGCGCAGGGAGCGGGACGATGCAAGCACGGATGACACCCGTGGGTCCGCGTGAGCGGATTGAGGTCATGGACGTGCTGCGCGGCTTCGCCTTGCTCGGCATCCTGCTGATGAACATCGAGGCGTTTGTCGGCCCGGTCATGGAAGCCCTGGGAGGAGTGAACCCGCGATTCACGGGCGCCGACCGCTGGGTCGACGCTGCCATCTATGTGCTGGTGCAGGGCAAGTTCGTGACCTTGTTTTCATTGCTGTTCGGAATGGGCTTCGCGCTGATGCTGGAGCGCGCCGACGCCTCCGGCGGCCATGGTTCCGCGCTTTACGCGAGGCGCCTGCTCGTGTTGCTCGGCATCGGACTTGTGCATGCGCTGCTGGTCTGGTCCGGGGACATCCTGGTCAGCTACGCGCTGTTCGGCTTCATCTTGCTGCTCCTGTTCCGTCGCGTGCCGTTATCGCGGCTGCCGAAATGGGGTGTTGCGCTGTATCTGCTGCCTGTCCTGGCGACCTGGGCGTGGGCGTTGGCGGTGGCTGCAGCGCAACAGGATCCGCAGGCAGCGGAGGAAATGCGCAAGGGCATGGCCGAACAGGGGGCGCAGTGGGCCGCGATGGGGGAAGCCGAGCGCCAGGCGTTTGGTGCGGGTTCCTACCTGGAGGCGGTGGTGCAGCGTGCCGCCGATACGGGAGCGCAGTTGTCCTTCATGATCATCGGCGGCTGGATGTTCCTGGCGATGTTCCTGTTCGGCAGCTGGTTCGTGCGAAGTGGCGTGATCCGCAATCCGGCCTTGCACCTGCCGCTGTTCAGGCGCCTGCGCAACGTCGGGCTTGGCGTCGGCCTGCCGCTGATGGCGTGGTCGTCCTGGCGGCACCCGACCATGAGCCTGTCGCAAATGGATTTCGGCATCGCACTCGCGCAGAGCGCGGCGCTGCTTGCCAACCTGCTTATGTGCCTTGCCTACATGTCGCTGATCGTGCTGGCGATGCAGCAGCCTGCGTGGGCGCGGCGCCTGCGCTGGCTGGCGCCGGCCGGGCGCATGGCGCTGACCAACTACCTGCTGCAGTCGGTGGTTTGTACCGCGATCTTCTATGGCTATGGACTAGGCTTTTTCGAGCGCCTGCCGCGCGCCTGGCAGCCGGTGTTCGTCGTCGCCCTGTTCGCGCTGCAGGTGGCCTTCAGCCACTGGTGGCTCTCGCGCTTTCGCCATGGCCCGATGGAATGGCTATGGCGATGGGGCACGTATCTGCAACGCCCGCCGATGCGGCTCGCGGTTGGGAAGTGACGCATGACCTAGCAAAAAGAACGGCCCGCCGAGGCGGACCGTTCCGGGTCACCACAGGCTGCAGCGTCAATCGACGCTTACAGCGCTCCATGCAGCAGCCACTGCCTGCTGCTGCACTGACCCGACACCGAAAAGATCTGCAGAAGCCTGGAGCGTCGCTACGCGCGCCGCGGCATAGTTGGTGTTGGAGGTCATGTACTTGGTCAATGCCTGGTACCAGATCTTCTGGGCCGCATCGCGACCGACGCCGCGCAGCGCGGTGTTGCCATTGCACACCAACTGCGCGGGCGTGACGGTGGTATTGGCCGGGGCAACGGCGCCTTCCGCCAAGAGGTAGAAGAAGTGGTTGCCGACACCCGACGAATAGTGCGGGTCCATGCTCATCACCGCGGCGCTGTAGCAGTCGGCGGACTTGCCGTCCAGGCTGGGCTTGTACATGTAGCGCATCGGATCGGAGAGCGAGACGCGCTCCCCGATGGTGTAGTCAGGAACGTCCTGGGCATTGTTGGCGAAATGCTCGACCATGGAACCGAAAATGTCGGAGGTCGCCTCATTGAGCCCGCCCGACTCGCCCGAGTAAACCAGGCCCGCGGTCGCCTGGGTCACGCCGTGGCTCATTTCATGGCCGACGATGTCGAGCGAGACCATCGGCTGAAACAGACGGTTTGCATCGCCGAAGTACATCGCGCCGCGGTACCAGTACGCGTTGCCACGGGCACCGTAGCCTACGAGAACATAACTAGTAGCGCCCGCACCGTCATTGCCAATGCCGAGCCGGCCGAAGGCCTGCTTGTAGTAATCCCAGCTTGCGGCCAGTCCATAGTGGGCGTCCGCTGCGATGGTCGCGGAGTTGCGCTTGGTGCCGTCGCCCCAGATGTTGTCGCCATCCACGAACGGCGTGGACAGCGCCGCGGCTTCGGAGATCAGTGCGCCATTAGCGTTGCGGGTTACAGAATTGCTGCGGGTCGCGTCGGTCAAGCCAAAGCCCGAACCGGTGGTGGTGGTGTCCATGAGAACAGACCCATTCAGCAGCGAGCGGCCGGTACCGACGGCCGCCTGTCCCGGGGTATTGCTCGTTGTGGTGGTGGAGGTGCTGCCGCCGCCCTTGCCGGAATGAATGTTGCTGACGCCAAGCAGCAGCTTGCCGTTGCGCGCGTCGACGAAATAGGTCTTGTCCAGCAACGAGCCTTCGGCATCGGCACCTTCCAGTTGGACTTCCCAGGCAAGGATCGGCGCCATGTGCCGCGCGTACAGGACCTTGCGCAGGGTGGGCACGCGTTCGTAGCCCGCGCCGAACGATGCCGCGGCGGCTTCGACGGCGGCAGCGGCGCCAACCTGTTCCTTCAGGTCGGGGCGGACGCTGCTGCGCACGGTGTGGCTGACCGAGGTCAATTTGCCGTTCCGTGAATGCACCACCACGTCGCCACCGAACACCGGCAGCCCGCGGTAGGTGCGGTCCATGCGTACATGCTCGGTGCCGTTCGCATCCACCACCACGTCGCGCACGTCAAAGGCATCACCCGCGTTTCGCTGGGCCGCGGATGGATTGGCACTCAATGCATTTTGCGCGCGCGTGGCGGCGGCGGAGTGTGCAGGGGGTGCTGCATGGGCGCTGAGGGAGGCGGCCAACGTGGCGAAGATGGCGGCGCTGAGGAATTTGGTTTTCATGGGTGTGGCTCCCGGGTAATCGCGTTGCGTGCGCGGCAGTGCGCAGGGGCGCTTTCGAGAGCCGCAAAAGCGGGCCTTTAAAGCGGCCGCGGCTTGCTGGGATGACTGCAGTGCAGGGGGTCACAGCAACGTCGGCAGCGCAGTTAAATGCGCGCACAGCGGGGCTGGTCAACGCGTTTTTCGAGCGATGTTGCGAACAGTGACGACGCTCGCGGAAGCGGCGTTACGCACGTTGGAAAAGCACGTAACGGGACCCTGTTTGGCCACGCTGCGGCACTGTGACGAACGTCCGTAAGTGCGCGAGATGGAACTCACAACGGCCCCCAAGGACACTCGGCTTCGAGGTCGTTGCTTGAATGTGGTTTGATGCGCACGGCTGGAGGCTTCGGCAGCGCTCGTGGCACTCACTTGGTCGTGCGGCAAACCGCCTGGAAGGTTGATGTGACGGAATTAAAGTTCCCCGGATGCAGCCCCAGTGCGTCAACGCAGCAAGCGGCTGACGTCCTCGTGGTAGGCGCGGGGGTGGTGGGCCTGGCTGCCGCACTTGCGTTGCTTGAGCAGGGCCGCGAGGTCACGGTGCTCGACGCCGGTCGTGCAGGCCGCGGCGCGTCGCACGGTAACTGCGGCACGATTACCCCCAGTCACGCGCCGCCGCTGGCAGCGCCGGGGATGATCGGCACTGCGCTCAAATGGATGCTGACGCCAGACGCCCCGCTGTACATCCCGCCGCGCTTCGATCCCGTCCTGTGGCGCTGGCTTTCGGGCTTCGCCGCCCGTTGCAACGCGCGCGATTGGGAGGCCAGCGCCAGTGCCAAGTACGCACTGCTTGCGGACTCCAGGCTGCGGCTAGCTCATTGGGTGCACGGGTTCGGGCTGAAGTGCGAATTCGTCGAGAGCGGCGAGGACTACGTGTTCCGGGATCCGAGGCGGCTCGACAAGGAGCTCCGTGAACTGCCGATGCTGGGCGAGCTGGGCATGCAGTTCGAGGTGATCGAGGGCGCTGCGCTCGAAGCCCAGGAGCCCGCCTTGAAATCCGGCGTGGCCGGCGCGATCCGCTTTGCGGGTGATGCGGCGCTTCGCCCGGACCGTTACGTGTCCGAGCTTGCCCGGGTGGTCCGCGAACGAGGCGGACGCATCATCGAAGACCTGCCCCTGCAGTCGCTTGAAACTAATGGCGACGGGTTGCGCGCGTTGACGGCGAGCGGCCCCTTCCACGCTCGCGACGTGGTGATCGCCACCGGTGCCTGGTCGCCCCGGCTGGCGCGCAGCATCGGGCTGCCGTGGCTCCGCAAGGCGATCCAGCCCGGCAAGGGATATTCGATCACCTACTCGCGCCCTACGCTGGTGCCGCGCCGCCCGCTGACCCTGCGTGAGCGGTCGGTCTGCGTGACCACGTGGGAGAGCGGTTTCCGCCTGGGCAGCACCATGGAGTTCTCGGGCTACGACACCAGCCTCAACGAACGCCGGCTCGGAGCGCTCGAGCGCGGCGCGCGCGAATACCTGCATGAGCCGGTGGGACCGGAGGTGGGCGAACGCTGGTTCGGTTGGCGCCCGATGAGCCGCGACGACGTGCCGCTCATCGGGCGCGCCCCCGGCCACCGCAACCTGTGGCTCGCCACCGGCCACGGCATGATGGGCGTGGGCATGAGCACCGGTACGGCCCAGCTGCTGGCGGATCTGATCGAAGGCCGCCAGCCCAGCGTCGACGCACGGCCCTTCGATCCAGCCAGGTTCGCCTAGCAGGCGCAGTACGCATCCGGCCGCAATGATCATGTGCGGCGCCGCCCTACAATGGCGCGATGAGCGATGTTTACTCCCTGTACCGGGGCAGCGCCCCTCTGCTGATCAGCCTGCCTCACGACGGCAGCGCGATCCCCGCCGAGCTTGCCGAGCGGATGACACCCGGAGCCCGCCGCGCCCCGGACACGGACTGGCATGTGTCGCGGCTGTACGCATTTGCCCGCGAGCTTGGCGCCTCGATGCTGGTGCCCCACTGGTCGCGCTACGTCATCGACCTCAACCGGGCGGAAGACGACACCAGCCTGTACCCCGGGCAGAACACCACCGGCCTGTGCCCGCAGGTGCAGTTCACCGGTGAGCCCGTGTACCTGCCAGGCCAGGCGCCGGAAGCGGCGGAAGTCGCCCTGCGCATCGACCGCTACTGGCGCCCATACCATGCTGCCCTGCGCGAGGAACTGGAGCGGATGCAGGCACTGCATGGCCACGTTGTGCTGTGGGAGGCGCATTCGATTCGAGGCAGTGGCTTGCCGTTCCTGTTCGACGGACGGTTGCCTGACCTCAACCTCGGCACCGCCGGCGGCGCGAGTTGCACGTCCGCGCTCCAGCAGCGCCTCGAAGCCATCCTGTCCGGTCAAACCGCATACGACTGGGTGGCCAATGGCCGCTTCAAGGGTGGCCACATCACCCGTCACTACGGAAGTCCGACGCGCGGGATCGATGCCGTGCAGCTGGAGATCAGCCAGCG
>JAZKHR010000065.1:0-14519 GCA_040385305.1 Pseudomonadota bacterium | reverse complement strand
TCAACACGATGGTGGACCAGCTCAACGGCTTCGCCGCGGAAGTGACCCGCGTGGCCCGCGAGGTGGGCACCGAGGGCAAGCTCGGCGGCCAGGCGGCCGTGCCCGGCGTAGCGGGCACCTGGAAGGACCTGACCGACAACGTCAACTCCATGGCCACCAACCTCACCACCCAGGTGCGCGGCATCGCCAAGGTGGTGACCGCGGTGGCCAACGGCGACCTGCACCAGAAGCTCACGGTGGAGGCAAAGGGCGAGATCGCATCGCTGGCCGACACCATCAACAGCATGACCGACACCCTCGGCATCTTCGCCGACCAGGTGACCACGGTGGCGCGCGAGGTGGGCGTGGAGGGTCGCCTCGGCGGCCAGGCCAACGTGCCAGGCACCGCTGGCATCTGGAAGGACCTGACCGCCAACGTCAACCAGCTGGCAGAGAACCTCACCACCCAGGTCCGCGCGATCGCGGACGTCGCCACCGCCGTCACCCAGGGCAACCTGACCCGCTCGATCCAGGTCGATGTGCGCGGCGAACTGGCCGACCTCAAGGACAACATCAACTCGATGATCGGCACCCTGCGTGCCACCACCGAGACCAGCCGCGAGCAGGACTGGCTGAAGACCAACCTCGCCAAGTTCTCCGGGATGATGCAGGGCCAGCGCGACCTGGTGACGCTGGGGCACATGCTGCTCTCCGAGCTGGCGCCGCTGGTCAACGCGCAACAGGGGTTGCTGTACATCGTCGAAAACGACGACTCCCTCGCTCGCCCCCGGCTCCGCCAACTCGCGGCGTACGCCGACGCCTCGCCGAACGACACCGACCGCCGCATCGAGTTTGGCGAAGGCCTGATCGGGCAGTGCGCCATGCAGGGACAGATGATCCTGCTGGAAGGCCTGAGGGCGGGTCAGGTCCGCATCGCCTCGGGCCTGTTCAACGCCATTCCCCGCACCGTGATCGTGCTGCCGGTGTTGTTCGAGGACCAGATCAAGGCGGTGATCGAGCTCGCCTCGCTCAGCGAGTTCTCCCCGTCGCAGCGCGCGTTCCTGGAACAGCTGTCCGGCTCGATCGGCATCGTGCTCAACACCATCGAAGCCTCGATGCGGACGGAAGACCTGCTGTCCCAGTCCCAGCAGCTCGCCGGCGAACTCCAGACCCAGCAGAAGGAGCTGCAGCAGACCAACGAGGAAATCGCGCTGAAGGCGCAGTTGCTTGCGGAGCAGAAGGCCGAGGTGGAAAGCAAGAACCAGGAAATCGAACAGGCGCGTGGCGCGCTCGAGGAAAAGGCGGCGGAGCTGGCGATGACGTCGCGCTACAAGTCCGAGTTCCTGGCCAACATGTCGCACGAGTTGCGCACGCCCCTCAACTCCATCCTGATCCTCGGGCAGCAGCTTGCGGAAAACCCGCAGGAGAACCTGAGCGACCGCCAGGTGGAGTTCGCCAAGACCATCCACGCCGCCGGCACCGACCTGTTGCATCTGATCAGCGACATCCTGGACCTGTCCAAGATCGAGTCCGGCACGGTCACCGTGGACAGCGAGGAGATCGCCTTCTCGCACCTGCGCGAATCGCTGGAACGGAGCTTCGGCCACGATGCCGAACGCCGGCACCTCGATTTCTCCGTGGACTTCCCGGCCGAACTGGGCCGCTCGCTCAGCACCGACCCGAAGCGCCTCCAGCAGATCCTCAAGAACCTGCTGTCGAATGCACTCAAGTTCACCGAGCGCGGGAGCGTCAGGCTGGCGGCGAGGGTTGCCACCCGCGGCTGGTCCGAAGGCCATCCGATCCTGGACCACGCCGCGACCGTGATCGCGTTCGAAGTCACCGATACCGGCATCGGCATCTCACCGGACAAGCAGAAGATCGTGTTCGAGGCGTTCCAGCAGGCGGATGCCGGCACTTCCCGCAAGTACGGCGGGACCGGCCTGGGCCTTGCGATTTCCCGCGAGATCGCCGGCTTGCTGGGTGGCGAACTGCGCCTGCAGAGCACGGTCGGCGAAGGCAGCACCTTCATCCTGTTCCTGCCCTTGCACTACGTGGGGCCCGAGGACAAGTTGCCAGGCACCGTGGGCTTTCATCCTGCGCATGCCGTGCAGCTGCACCACGAGCCCGCGTACGCCTCGCTCGCCGAGGTCGAGGATGACCGCAACCAGCTCGACAAGGCTGCCCCCCTGCTGCTGATCGTCGAGGATGAACCTTCGTACGCCTCGATCCTGCGCGACCTCGCGCGTTCGCGCGGGTTCCAGGTCATCGTCGCCAACCGCGGCACCGAGGCCCTGCGGCTGGTGCGCGAGTACCAACCGCAGGCCATCACCCTCGACATCTTCCTGCCTGACATGCTCGGCTGGACGGTGCTCGCGCGGCTCAAGCAGGATTCCACGACGCGCCATATACCGGTGCAGATCGTGACCATCGAGGAAGAGCGGCACCAGAGCATCGAACGCGGGGCGTTCGCCTACCTGGCCAAGCCCGGCAACCCGGATTCGATCGGCTCCGCGCTGGAGCGCATCCGCCAGTACACGCTGCCCAGGGTCAAGCGCCTGCTGGTTGTCGAGGACGATGCCGCGGAGCGCATGAGCATCGAGGAATTGCTGCGCCACGACGACATCACCATCGATACCGCCGGCGATGGCGAGGAGGCGCTGCAAAGGTTGCAGGCAGGTGTCTACGACTGCGTCGTGCTCGACCTGCGGCTGCCGGACATGACCGGGTTCGACCTGATCGAACGCGTGCAGGAGGTGCCCGAACTTGCGGACATGCCGATCATCGTGTTCACCGGCAAGGATCTCACCGCCGCCGAGGATGCACGCCTGCGCAAGGCCGCCAAGTCCGTGGTGATCAAGGGCGTGGAGTCACCCGAGCGCCTGCTGGACGAAACCGCGCTGTTCCTGCACCGGGTGATCGCCGACCTGCCGCCGGCGAAGCAGCGCATGGTGCAGCGCTTGCACGACTCGGATGATGCCCTGAAGGCGAAGCGCGTGCTGGTGGTGGACGACGACGTGCGCAACATCTTCGCCCTGTCCAGCGTGCTGGAACGGCATGGGATGGGCGTGGTCACCGCCGGCACCGGCCACGAGGCGATCGAGAAGGTCGCGGCTGACCGCGACATCGACCTGGTCCTGATGGACATCATGATGCCGGGCATGGATGGCTACGACACCATGCGGGCGATCCGCGGCATGCCGGACTCGCGCGCACTACCGATCGTGGCCCTGACCGCCAAGGCGATGAAGGGCGACCGGGAGAAATGCCTGGAGGCTGGAGCGTCGGACTACCTGGCCAAGCCCGTTGTCACCGACCAACTGTTGGGAGTGTTGCGCCAGTGGCTGCATCGTTGAGCGCGGACCACGCAGACCCGGGAAGCCCGGCATCCGCGCCGGTGAATGTCCTGCTGGTCGACGACCAACCGGGACGCCTGCTCACATACAGGGCGATCCTGGAGCCGCTCGGCGAACGGCTGGTGGAGGCGCGGTCGGGCAACGAGGCCCTGCAGAAGCTGATGGAGGAGGAGTTCGCGCTCATCCTCCTCGACGTCAACATGCCCGGCATGGACGGGTTCGAGACGGCCAGCATCATCCACCAGCATCCACGCTTCGAGAACACGCCCATCATCTTCGTGACGGCGGTCAATGTGTCCGACATGGACCGCATGCGCGGCTACAAGCTCGGCGCGGTCGACTACGTGATGGTGCCGGTGATCCCCGAGATCCTCAGGAGCAAGGTGGAGGTGCTGGCCGAGCTCCACCGCAAGCGGCGCGAACTGCAGCTGGCCAACGAGCAACTGGCCGCGGCGAACGATGCATTGCGCATCGAGCAGGCGCGCGAACTCGATTCGCTCAACGAGTCCCTTCACGTCGCCAACGCCTCGCTCGCCCAGCGCAATGCGGAACTGCAGGCGGAGATCGGCGAACGCAGCCGCGTCGAGGAACAACTTCGTCAGCAGGACAAACGCAAGGATGAATTCCTGGCGACGCTGGCCCACGAGCTGCGCAATCCGCTGGCGCCGCTGCGCAATGCCATCCACATCCGGCGCATGGCGAATGATGCGGATCCCCTGCAGCCCTTGATGGAGCGGCAGGTTGCGCTGCTGGTGCGGCTCATCGACGACCTGCTCGACGTGGCCCGGATCAACCTGGATAAGCTAACGCTGAAGCGGGCCCCGACCACCTTGCAGACGGTGCTCGATGCCGCGCTCGAGATTGCCGCACCCCTGCTGGAAAAAGGTCACTATCCATTGCACCTTGCCATCCCCGACGCCCCCCTGCCCCTGGAAGCCGACCACGACCGGCTGTCGCAGGTGTTCGCCAACCTGCTCGGGAATGCAGCGAAGTATTCGCCACCGGGTCAATCCATTGAGGTCCGGGTCTCCGCCGCCAACGGTCGCGTGCGCACTTCCATCCGTGACCACGGCATCGGGTTGACGCCCGAGCAGGGCGAGCGCGTGTTCGAACTGTTCAACCAGGTCGATACGTCGATCGAACGCTCGCACGGCGGGCTCGGCATCGGCCTGACCCTGGTGCGCAAACTCGTCGAGATGCACGGCGGCTTCGTCGAAGTGCAGAGCGACGGACTCGGGCATGGCAGCTGTTTCACGGTCGACCTGCAGCTCGGCCAGGCAACCCCGCCCTCGCCCTCGCCCACGCCCGAGCCGCCGGCCCTTCGCCAGGCCAGCGGCGGCCGAGCCCTGGTGCTGGACGATAACCGGGATGCCGCAGACACACTGGCGCTCCTTCTCAAGGTCTTCGGTTGGGACGTGCGCACCCTGTACGACCCACTGGAAGCCGCCGATGTCGTAGCCACCTTTGATCCGGACCTGCTGTTCCTGGACATCGGCATGCCGGGATTGAGCGGGTACGATCTCGCACGCACCCTGCGCGAGGCCCACGCAGACCGCCCACGGGTCCTGGTTGCGGTCACTGGCTGGGGCCAACCGGAAGACCACAGGCGCACGGCGGAAGCAGGCTTCGACCATCACCTGGTGAAGCCACCGGATTTGGAGACACTGCGTGACATCTGCAATTCGGTGATCCCGGCGGAGGAAATGAAGCCATGAGCAGCCCCCCTTCGATCGATCTTGGGCGGATCGTGCACGACCTGCGGGGTCCCCTCATGCCGTTGAGGACCTCGGCATGGCTGATGCGCAGCGAGCTCGGCGATTCCCCCCGTGTCCGCGAATTGGCCGACATCGTCGACCGCCAGACTGACAAGCTGTTGCGCTTGATGGACGAGTTCGGCGAGTGGGCCCGCTTCGATAGCGCAGCCGTCCCCGTCAACTGCGTTCCCGTGGAGTCGGCGCAGCTTGTCGACATGGCGTTGTGCGGAATCCCGGATTGCCCGGTGGCACCGGTTTACCACGATGCAAGCGCGGCGGTGCAAGTGCTTGCGGACAAGCACCGTGCGGACCAGATGCTACGCAGCTTGATCCAGTACGCGATGCACCGTGGCGGTGACCAGGTGCCCACCTTGGAGGTGTCGATCCAGGCCGAGCGGCTGGTGATCCGTGTGCGCGACCATGGCCCTCCGCTTGCTGCAGAAGCGCGGCAAACACTCCTGACCAGCCCCCAGCACGCCCCGTTCGACGATGGCCTCGGATTGCGCCTGATCATCGCCCGGAAGATCGCGGAAGCGCATGGATGGCGCCTCGACCTCGATGAGCGCGTCACCGATGGCGTGGCACTGATCTGCTCGCTGCCCGCGCTTGACTGAACGACCCCGTCCCGCGGCATGCGATGCGGCTCGCGCTTACTTGATGGCTGTTTGGCTGGGTGAACGCCGTTGACTCCGTGCACACACGGTCTTGCCGCGACAGGAACGCGCCTTGGCAACGGCTTGGCCTGCGCCTGGGTGACGGTGTATTCCGCACGTGACTACGGAGTTTCGAGAAATGGCCAACGACCCCAACCAGAATCATCGCGACTCCCACGCCACCAGCAACAAGATCGACAACGCACAGCGCACCCAGGGCCAAAGCGACCAGCACACCACCCCGCAGGATGGTCAAGGGGAGCGCAGCCCCCGGGACCAGGCGAGCACAACCGAGGGTTTCCAGGCCCGCCTATTCAACGCCGCCGGCCAGGACAGCGTGTTGCAACTCGCGGACCTGGCGCCGCCGTCCCAGGACGACCAGACCCTGGTGTGGGTGGACCTCGCAGGTGCGGCCCGTGGCCAACTTCCCCAGGTCCTGCAGTCCCTGCAGCTTGGCGAGTTGGCGGGCTGGGACAGCGGCACAAACCCGGCGCTGGGCCAACAGGGTGGCCTGTTCTGGCTGCGCGTGGTGCCCGTCACCGAGGAAAGCAGCCATGAGGACGTGCGCGGCACCGTGCTCACCCTGATCGCGTCGCGCAACGTGGTTGTCAGCCTGCACGATGGGCCGCTGTCGTTCATCGAGGAACTGCGTGCACGCGAGGAAGGCGGCTCGATGGTGGGGGCGCTGTCCGCGGAAAGCTTCGTGGCCTCGCTGCTGGACTGGACGTTGTCGACCTATTTCGCGGCGATTGCCGATTACGAGCTGGCAGTCGAGCGGCTGGAGGTACAGATACTGGAGGAGCGTAGTGGCGGTTGCCTGCCCGAACTGCGGCGGCTGCGGCGCTGGGCGTCGCGCCTGCGGCGGATGCTGGCCGCGCATCGGGTCGTGTTTTCCGCGCTGTCCCGGCCAGACTTCCACCCTGACGCCGCGCCCGATGCGCAAAGGCACTTCGCCGCGCTCGACGGCCGTTTCGAGCGGGCCATGGACATGGTGGAGAATTCACGGGAGCTGGTGTTGGGAAGCTTCGCCTTGTTCAGTAGCCAGACCGCGCTGCAGACCAATGACAGGATGCGCGTGCTGACCTTCGTCACGGTGATCACCGGCGTGCTGGCCACCATGGTGGGCGCGCTGGGCATGAATTTCGATGCGTCGTTCTTCGCCACCCGCGACACCGGGTTCTGGGGCGCGGTGGGTTTCCTGCTCGTGTTCGCCATCACCGCGATCGTGCTGGCGCGCGCGCGCAAGTGGTTCTGAAGCCCCCGCCGCTACGGGTCCCAGCGCGTCCGCATCGCCTGGTGACCGCCACGACCTTTGCATGAGCCTCAACAATTCCCGGTATTCGCGTCGCCACCACGCGCCAGTGCCGAAACTGGGTTCGTTTGCTGACCCACGTCCGGTTTTCGCGGATGATTCCGTTACCACCCTCACACCCCGGACGAATCCCCGCGCATGATCGAATTCGGACACTTGAGCCATGTCGGCCTGCGCCGGGAGCTGAACGAGGACACCTACTACGGCGACAGCGAGCTGGGACTTTGGCTGGTGGCGGACGGAATGGGCGGTCACGAGTACGGCGAAGTCGCCAGCGCCTTGGCGCGCGAAGCGATCGTGCGTGAAGTCCGCTCAGGCAACCCGCTGCAGCAGGCCATCCGCACCGCGGACGAGGAGATCATCCGATGCTCCAAGCGCCGGGGCGACAGCCTGCCGATGGGCACCACCATCGTGGCTGCACGGATCAATGGCAGCCGCTTCGAGGTCGCATGGGTTGGCGACAGCCGCGTCTACCTGTGGCGCGATGGTGCGCTGACCCAGATCTCGCAGGATCACAGCTACGTGCAGGAGCTGATCGCCCAAGGCGCGATCACCGCCGACCAGGCGCGTAGCCATCCGCACCGCAACGTGGTGACCCAGGCCCTGGGCGTCACCGATCCGCAGCAACTGAACGTGGAAACGCTCAGCGGCGAGCTGCGCCCCGGCATGCAACTGTTGCTGTGCAGCGACGGCCTGACCGAGGAAGTGGACGACCGCAGCATCGCCAAAGTGCTGGCGCACCAGGAATGCAGCGCACAGGAGTGCGTGGATGGGCTGGTGGCTGCAGCCCTGGACGGCGGCGGCTCCGACAATGTGACCGTGGTGCTGGTACGCCGGCACTAGCCGGCAGCGGCTTCCAGCTCCAGCCACAAACACCGCCCCGCCTTCTTCTGCAGCACCTGCAGGCGCGCGGCGTGCACCTCAAGCTCGCCAGGGTCGACCAGCACGCGCGGCCGCTGCGCCACGTTCCCGCCAACCGGCACGGGCACCGCCGCGTTTGCCGCGGGCTGTGCGCTGGCGAAGCCAATCTCGCTCTGGCCCGATGTCAACGCCAGGTAGGCCTCGGCCAGCAACTGCGCATCCAGCAGCGCGCCATGCAACTGGCGGTGGGAGTTGTCCACCCCCAGCCGCTTGCACAGCGCATCCAGCGAGTTGCGCTGCCCGGGGAATCGCTGGCGGGCCAGCAACAGGGAATCCTCGACCGTGCAGCGGTCCTGCAGGCGCCGGTGGCCCTCCAGGCGGGCCAGCTCCGCATCCAGGAAACCCACGTCGAAGGCCGCGTTGTGGATCACGAGTTCGGCGCCATCGATGAAGGCAAGGAACTCGTCGACCACCTCCGCGAAGCGGGGCTTGTCGGCCAGGAACTCGCGGGTGAGACCGGTCACTTCCTGCGCGCCCGGCTCGAAGTCGCGATCCGGATTGAGGTAACACTGGAACGTACGCCCGGTTGCACGCCGCTCCAGCAATTCGACGCAGCCGATCTCGACCACCCGATTGCCCTTCCTCCACTCAAGGCCGGTGGTCTCTGTATCCAGCACCACCTGCCTCATGACTGCATGCCTCGCATCATCATCCCTGTTCCTTGGCCTTGATCGCAGCCAGCCGTGCCAACTGGTCCACGCGCTCGTTGTCCGGGTCGCCCGAATGACCCTTCACCCAGCGCCAGTCGACCGTGTGCCGCTGCGCCGCGGCGTGCAGGCGCTCCCACAGGTCGCGGTTCTTGACCGGATCGCCGCCGGAAGTCTTCCAGCCCCGGCGCACCCAGTTCGCCATCCACTGGGTGATGCCTTGGCGGACGTATTGCGAATCGGTGTGCAGGACCACGTCGCAGGACTCGCGAAGGGTTTCCAGCGCGGCGATCGCCGCCATCAGCTCCATCCGATTGTTGGTGGTGGCGGGCTCGCCACCGGCCAGCTCGCGTTCGATCCCGCGCCAGCGCAGCAGCGCGCCCCAGCCGCCCGGGCCGGGATTGCCCAGGCATGCACCATCGGTATGGACCTGTACGGCCTTGCGCGCGTCGCTCATGCGGCGGGAATTCCCGGCTGCCAGCGCACCGTGGGGCGCGCGCGGATCGGGGTCAGCGGCATGCGGCGCTTTTCCGCGCGCAACAGGAACGCGGCGCGCAGGCCGGCGCCGTCCTGCAAGCCTGATGCCGGGTGCATCGCCCAACTGGGGCCGAGGCCCTGCGACACAGGCTCAGGTACAAGGCCGGCCGCCCGCAGCCGGCGCCGCCAGGTCACTGGCTCGGCGGCGCGCGGACCCGCCCCGCGCCAACGCAGGCGGTAAGGCGCCAGAGGATTCAGCGACAGCAGCCAGAGTCTCCCGCCGGGCACGAGCACCCGTGCACATTCCTCGAGCAAGGCGGCAGGTTGGGCGCTGATGTCCGCAAGATGCTGCACGATGACCACTCCACACGACTCGCGGGCAAGCGCCAAGGGTAACCCGCAGCGCAGGCTGCCATCGAAGCCCTGGCCGGTTGCCGTGTGCAGGCGACAGACCTGCCCATCCAACGCCTCGGCGCCTTGCGCCCGCCTTGCCGGCGCGAGCCAGAGGCAGGCCTGACCGGGACGCTCCTGCAACGCCTGGCGTACGGCATCTGCCTCGCTACACAGCACGGCGTGGCCGGCATCGCTGGAAAACCAGGCAGCCGCGGCGGCAGGTTCGGGTTGACGGCGAAATGGGGACAGGGGCATGGTCGGATTTTGCGGCAAACGCCGGGAGTCGTCACCGATGCATCTGCAACCGTTGCCCGCGTTCGACGACAACTACATCTGGTTGCTGCGCGATGGGGCCGGTCGCGCGCTGATCGTGGACCCCGGCCAGGCCGCGCCGGTGCTCGAGGCACTGGCCGATGATCCGGAGCCGCACGGCATCCTGCTGACCCACCACCACAACGATCACGTCGGCGGCGTTGCCGCCTTGCTGGAGCGATGGCCGGGCCTGCCGGTGGTGGCCGCGCAAGATCCGCGCGTCGCCCACGCCAGCCTGCGCGTGGCCGACGGCGACACCGTGCAGCTCGGCCCGTGGCAATTCAGGGTGCTGGTGATACCGGGGCACACGTCCAGCCACATCGCATTCCACGGCGAGGGCTTGCTCTTCTGCGGGGACACCCTTTTCAGCCTGGGCTGCGGCCGCCTGTTCGAAGGCACGCCGGCGCAGATGCTGGCTTCACTGCAGCGGCTGGCGGCCCTGCCCGGCGAGACCCTGGTGTGCTGCGGACACGAGTACACCTTGGCCAACGCCGCCTTCGCCCTTGCCGTCGATGCCGGCAATCCAGAGCTGCACGCCCGCACCGCGCAGGCCCGGCTCCTGCGCGAGGCCGGGGAACCGACCCTGCCGATCGCGCTGGCCTCGGAACGTGCCTGCAATCCGTTCCTGCGCAGCGACAGCGCTGCCGTACGCACGGCCATTGCGACGCACGCCGGGCGCGTGATCGACGACGACGTCGAGGCGTTCGGCGCGTTGCGGCGCTGGAAGGACAGCTTCCGCGCATGATCCGCCGGGCATGGATCACGCTGGCGCTGCTGGCCTGCAGCGGCGTGGCGATGGCGGCGCCAGCCCCTGCCACGCGCAGCGGCGGCGAGATCCTGCAGCGCTTCCATGCCGGCCTCGCCCAGCCTGCCTGCAGCGACGCCAGCCCGCGTTGGCGCCGCCACTACGCCAACGCGGCGGTACGCCTCGCGGAGGACAAGCTGGCGCTGTCGCTGTTCGGGTTCGTGCTGGATGCGGTGCGCGAGGCCGGCCTGCCCAGCGAATTCGCCCTGATCCCGTTCGTCGAGAGCCGGTATCGCATCGATGCCCGCAGCATCGGCGGCCCCGCCGGGCTATGGCAGTTCACTGCAGCAACCGCCCGGCACCACGGCCTGCGTATCCGCGGCAACATCGACCAACGTGTCTCTCCGGCGAGTTCCACGCGTGCCGCCGTCGCCTACCTCTCACGCCTGCACCGCATGTTCGGTCGCGACTGGCAGTACACGGCGATGGCCTACAACGCCGGCGAGGGCGCGCTCAAGGCCTCGCGGAGCAAGCAAGGGCGCGCGCTGTCCGGCATCACCCGCAGCTATCCGCGCAAGCTGCACGCGATCGCCTGCCTGTTCGAGGCGCACCGCACCGACACCCGCTGGCAGCGCGCGATCGAACGGCAAGTGCCACGACTGGCAACCCGCACCCTGCCCCCCGGCACCGGCAACCTGCGCGGCTGGGCACGTGCGCAAGGATTGGATCCCGCGCTGGTGGCCGCGCTCAACCCTGGTTGGCATTCCGGCCACCGCGACGTGCTGGTGCCGCTTGCCTTGTCCGCAGTCGCTGGCCCGAACGCACGCGGCAAGGCAAACTAGAGCATTCGCTCGATGCGCCCCGGCGCGCCCATCGCATTTAGGAGAGACCATGGGATTCCTGCAAGGCAAGCGCGCGCTGGTCACCGGCATCGCCAGCCAGCGCTCCATCGCCAGCGGCATTGCCGACGCCATGCACCGGCAAGGCGCGGAACTGGCGCTGACCTACCAGAACGAGAAACTCAAGTCGCGGGTGGAGGCTGCCGCTGCCAGCTACGACAGCAAGATCGTGCTGCCGCTCGACGTGGCCGACGATGCCCAGATCGATGCCTGTTTCGAGCAGCTCGGCAAGCACTGGGACGGCTTCGACATCCTGGTCCATTGCATCGCCTTTGCCCCGCGCGAGGCGATCGAGGGCGATTTCCTCGATGGCATCAGTCGCGAGAACTTCCGCATCGCCCACGACATCAGCGCGTTCTCGCTGGCCGCGCTGGGCAAGGCTGCGCGGCCGATGATGAAGGGCCGCAACGGCAGCATCCTGACCCTGAGCTACTTGGGTGCCGAGCGGGCGCTGGCGAACTACAACACCATGGGCGTGGCCAAGGCCAGCCTGGAGGCCACCGTGCGCTACATGGCGATGGCGCTCGGGCCCGAAGGCACGCGCGTCAACGCCATCTCGGCCGGCCCGATCCGCACCCTGGCGGCGTCCGGCGTGGCCAACTTCCGCAAGATGCTGGGCCAGTTCGAGGCCGCGGCACCGCTGCGGAGGGTGGTGACCATCGACGACGTGGGCAATGCCGCTGCATTCCTGTGCTCGGACCTTGCCGCCGGAATCACCGGCGAGATCACCTACGTCGACGCCGGTTACAACATCATGGGCATGACCGGGATCGAGTGATGCGGTTGGCATCGCGTCGCAGCTGAAAAAACGCCCGGCAATGCCGGGCGTTGTTCATTGCGGCTGACATATGGCAATCAGAGGCGGTCTTCCGCCACGTCGATACGGTACCTGGCGCGCGCGGCACGCACGTACGCCTTCTGCGCCTGGTTGCCGGCAATGCTGGCCAGCTGCTGGCGCAACTCATCGCGCTGCTGGGCGCTGACCTGGGTCAGGTCGCCGTCGCGAACAGCGCGAATGGCGTAGACAAGGAATTGCCCGCCCACGACCACCTTGTCGACCGGGATCGCCTTGTCGCGCGGGCGCGGGGTGGCGAAGAACGCCTCCACCGCCTCGGGCGACGGCACCACCGCGCCGCGCAACATGCCGTCCGCGTTGCTGACGGCAAGCCCGGCGGCGGCTGCAGCGGGCACCAGGCCACGTGCCTTGGCAGCTTTCACGAGGGCATCAGCTGCGGCTTCGGCCGCCTTGCGCTGACGGTCGGCCCGAATGGCGGCCACTACCGACGCGGACACCGCGGACAACGGGAGCGGACGCTCCGGCTCATGCTCCAGCACCCGGATCATGACGCTGCGGCTGGGCGAGAGTTCGATCGGGTCGCTGGCGGTACCGTCCTGGATCAGGGTCTCGGAAAACGCGGCGCGCAGGACCTTGGGGTCCGCGGCAATGCCGGGCCCGCCGCTTCGCGGGAACGCCGGCGTGGCCTGCACGGCCAGGCCCAGTGCACGCGCGGCGGGCGCCAGCGCGCTCGGGTTCTTGTAGACCTGGTCCACCAGCTTGCCACTGAGATCGTTGAACGCGCGCTCGCGCTCGGATTCCTGCAGTTCGGCCTGCAACTGCGCACGCACCGACTCGAACGGCTGCTGGCTGCCGGCGCGGATCTCGCCCACCTTGATCACGTGCCAGCCGAAATCGCTCTTGACCGGTCCGCGGACTTCGCCGGACTGCATCGCAAAGGCGGCATCCTCGAATGGCCCCGGCAAGGTGCCCTTGGCCATCAGGCCAAGGTCGCCGCCCTTGTCCTTGGAGCCCGCATCGTCGCTGCTGGCCTTGGCCAACGCCGCGAAATCCGCGCCCGGCGCGCGCGCCTGGGCGGCCAGCGCATTCGCGCGCGCCTCGGCCGCCTTGGTGGCGGCGGCATCGGCACCCGCCGGGACTTCCACCAGGATGTGCGACACCTGGCGCTGCTCGACCGCGGAGTACTTCGCCACCTGTTCCTGGTAACGCTTGCGCAGCGCGGCCTCGTCAAGCACCGGCGCCGGCAGGGTTGCGCCATCGATCTCCACGTATTCGATGCGCACGGTTTCCGGACGCCGGTAGTCGCGCAGGTGCGACTTGTACCAGGCCCCGATCTGCGCGGCGGTCACCGGCGCGGTGTCAGGCGGAGTCCGCGGCATCGCAACCAGGCTGACGTCGCGCTGTTCTCCGAGCAACCGCAACAGGCGGTCGAGTTCCCTGTCGGTGACGAAGCCCGATTGCGCCAGGCGGCTGGGTATGAGGCCGAACTCCAGGCCATCGCGGATCTTCTGCTCGAACTCGCGCGGCGTCTGCGGGGGCGCCTGCGAGGCCAAGAGCAACTGGTAGCGGTCGGCGTCGAAGCGGCCATCGACCTGGAAATCCGGGATGGTCACGATCGCGTTGCGCACCTCGGCGTCGCCGACCACGATGCCATCGCGCTCCGCGGTCATGCGCATGACCTGCTCGTCGATCATCTCGTCGAGGATCTTGCGCTTGTTCTCGACCGACTCGAACGCCTTGGGATCGAACTTGTCGCCCTGTTCGTCGCGGGCGCGGGCGCGGGCGGTCTCGAAGCGCTGGCGGAACTCTGCGCTCTCGATGTCCTGCGTGCGCCAGAGCATGCGGATCGGCCACACCTCCGGCGCGGACGTCCACCACCCCGGCGGCTGGGTAATGCGCGCCGCATGGGTGTCCACCCGCTGCGACAGGTAAGACTCCATCCCGAAGAAGGCAAACGGGATGATCAGAAGGCCAAGGATGACCGTGGCGATCCAGCCGGAGGTCTTGTCGCGGAGTTTCTGCAGCATGGGCGAACCGTGGTGTGCGTAGCCATCTAGTTTAACGCGGGCCTGTTGATCGCGCCTGCGCCCGCCCCGCGCCGATTCGTAGCCGCGGGCGGCGGGCCGCAAGCCACCCTGCGGCCATGCCCGAAAAAAAACGCCCGGAACTTTGGGTTCCGGGCGTTCGGTGTAAATGGCGGAGTGGACGGGACTCGAACCCGCGACCTCCGGCGTGACAGGCCAGCATTCTAACCGACTGAACTACCACTCCGCTGAGC
>JAZKHR010000064.1:0-8398 GCA_040385305.1 Pseudomonadota bacterium | reverse complement strand
TTTCTGGGGCGAATGCGAAGCCGGCATCATCGGCACCACCGTCTACGCGCGCGGCGACACGCCCGTGCACTCGCTGCTGCATGAAGCCTGCCACCTGATCGTGCTGCCGCCGGAGCAGCGCGCGAGCGTCCATACCGACGCCACCGATTCCATCGCCGAAGAGAATGCAGTGTGCGTGCTGCAGGCGTTGCTGGGCGAGCAGTTGCCCGGCGTCGGTCGCGACCGCGTGCTGGCCGACATGGATGCCTGGGGCTACACCTTCCGGCTTGGTTCCGCGGCGGCCTACATCGAACACGACGCCGAAGACGCCTGGACGTGGCTGCGCGAGCACGACCTGATCGACGACAGCCGCACCTTGCTGTTCCCGGCCCGCGATTAGGCAAGCGAGGGGCGGGCGGTCCTGAGCAGGGCATTTCGAGCCCAAGCAGGGCCGCCCGCCCCTCGCTTGCCGGCGCTGGGCCAACTCCAACGGCGTCGCAATCATGAACAAGGCAACTTGCGGCCAACCGCAAGCCCGGTCTAGCCTTGGGATCCCTGCGCAGCCGCGCTGACGAGGATCACCCAGTGACGTTACGCCCTGCCCTGCTCGCTCTTGCCATCGTCGGCGTCCTCGGACTTTCCGCCTGCAAGCGCGATGCCGCCCCGGAAACCGCGGCCACCCCTGGCAAAGTGGCCGCGCCCTCTAGCGAGACTGCCGACCAGTTCGTCGCCCGGGTCAACGAGGAATACCGCAAGATCGCCGCCGAGCTGAATTCCGCGCAGTGGCTGTCGAACACCTACATCAACAGCGACAGTGAAATGCTGGCGGCCAAGGCCAACGAGCGCTGGCTGACCCAGTTGAACGTGTGGATCGAGCAGGCCAAGCGCTTCGATGGGCAACAGCTGTCGCCCGAGACTGCACGCGCGATCAAGCTGATCAAGCTGTGGACCGCGATGCCTGCGCCCAAGGATCCGGCCAAGCTGGAAGAACTCACCAAGCTAGCAACCCGCATGGAAGGCATGTATGGCGCGGGCAGCTACTGCACCGGCGAAGGCGAGGCCAAGGTGTGCCGCGACATCGGCCAGCTCAGCGAAGTGCTGGCGACCAGCCGCGACTACGACGCGCAACTCGACGCATGGCAGGGCTGGCACACCATCAGCCAGCCGATGCGCAAGGATTACACCCGCTTCGCCGAACTGGTCAACGAAGGCGCCAAGGAAATGGGCTTCGCCGATGCCGGCGAGATGTGGCGCTCCGGCTACGACATGACCCCGGCCGAACTGTCCGCGGAGTCCGACCGCCTCTGGGACCAGGTCAAGCCGCTGTACGAACAACTGCATTGCTACGCGCGCGGCAAGCTCGGAACCCAGTACGGGAACGGCAAGGGCCAGGTCGCTGGTGGCCTGTTGCCCGCGCACCTGATGGGCAACCTGTGGCAGCAGGACTGGGGCAACCTGTGGGACATGCTGCAGCCGTATCCGGGCGCGGGCAGCCTGGACATCAACGCATCGCTGCGCACCCTCGCACAGGCTGAACTGGCCAGCGCACGCGCAATGCCCGCGGAACCTGGCGCCTCCGCCGCGCAGCGCGAGGTCAATGCCGAACGCGCCGCCTCCCTCGCCACGGCCAGGAAGATGACCGAGCGCGCCCAGGACTTCTACGTGTCACTGGGCATGCCCAAGCTGCCGCAGAGCTATTGGGAGAATTCGCAGTTCATCAAGCCGCAGGACCGCGACGTTGTCTGCCACGCCAGCGCCTGGGACATGAACATGGCGGGCGACGTGCGCACCAAGATGTGCATCGTGCCCAGCGAGGAAGAGCTGACCACCATCTACCACGAGCTCGGGCACATCTATTACGACCTGGCCTACAACAAGCAGCCGCCGATCTTCCAGGGCGGCGCGCATGACGGATTCCACGAAGCCATCGGCGACACCATCGTGCTGGCGATGACGCCGAAGTACCTGGCCTCGGTGGGCCTGGTCGGCGAGCAGCAGCAGAGCAATGAGGCCCTGATCAACGCGCAGATGAGGATGGCGCTGGCCAAGGTCGCGTTCATGCCGTTCGGGCTGATGATCGACCGCTGGCGCTGGGGCGTGTTCGACGGCTCGATCAAGCCCGACGGGTACAACAAGGCATGGTGGGACCTGAAGGCCAGGTACCAGGGCGTGGCACCGGTCACCCCGCGCGGCGAAGTGTTCTTCGACCCGGGCGCGAAATACCACGTGCCGGGCAACACCCCGTACACCCGCTACTTCCTCTCGCACGTGCTGCAGTTCCAGTTCTACAAAGCCCTGTGCGACAGCGCCGGGCACACCGGCCCGCTGTACGAATGCAGCTTCTATGGCAACCAGGCGGCCGGGCAGAAGTTCTGGGCGATGCTGGGCAAGGGCGCCAGCCAGCCCTGGCAGCAGACCATGAAGGAACTGACCGGCGGCGAGAAGATGGACGCCAGCGCGGTGCTGGAATACTTCGCTCCGCTGCAGACCTGGTTGAAGGAACAGAATGCCGGGCAACAGTGCGGATGGAACGCCGCGGGCACGACTGCCGCGGCGCCGGCTGCAACGCCCGCTCCGGCACCTGCGCCAGCCGGCTGAGCCTGCCGCCCCAGGATGAAACGCAGGGCCGGCGCAAGCCGGCCTTTCGTTTTCATCGCATCGGGACCGATACTGCCCCACATGCCCGACCACCTCGCTCCACAACCACTCGCCACTGCCACCGCCCTGCCCGCCCGTTACTACGTGGACGCGGTGATGCCGGCGCTCGAACGCCGGGTGATTTTCGACCGCGGCTGGCAGCTGGTCGCGCACGTGTCGCAGCTGCGCGATGCCGGCGACCACGTGGTCGCCGACCTTGCGGGGTTACCGGTGATCGCGGTGCGCGGCGCGGACCGCGTGATCCGCGTAATGCACAACGTATGCCGGCATCGCGCGGGCCCAATCGCGCAATGCGATGGACTCGGCGCGAAGGCATTGCGTTGCCGCTACCACGGCTGGACCTACACGCTCGATGGCGAGCTGCGCTCGGCGCCGGAGATGCAGGACGCGACCGATTTCAACGTTGCCGACGTCCGCCTGCCGCAACTCGCGGTGCAGGTCTGGCAGGGACTGGTCTTCGCAGCGGTCGATGCGGCGCAGGTGCCGGACTTCGCGGCGGTCGTCGCCGGCATCGATGCCCGCCTCGGATCCGACCGCGGCCTCGAGCACTATGGCCGCCACCATCGCGTCGGGTATGACATCGCCTGCAACTGGAAGGTCTACATCGACAACTTCCTCGAGGGCTATCACATCCCGCACGTACATCCGGAGCTCAACCGGATGCTCGACTACCGCAGCTACGAGACGATCACCAGCGCCTGGCATTCGCTGCAGTGGAGTGCGCTGGAGAGTGACGCATCGCTGTACGGCAATGGCGATGCGCTGTACTACTGGCTGTGGCCCAACACGATGCTCAACATCCTGCCCGGCCGGCTGCAGACCAACCGGGTGATCCCGCTTGGCGTGGACCGCTGCCGGGTGGAATTCGACAGTTACTACGTGCTGGATGGCGAAAGCGATGACGCATCGGCAAGGCGCGATGCGGACCTGGCCTTCAGCGACGACGTCCAGCACGAGGACCTCGGCATCTGCGAGGACATACAGCGCGGGTTCGCCTCCGGCTCCTATGTGCCCGGGCGGCTGAATCCACTGCGCGAATCCGGCGTCCATCATTTCCATGAGATGCTGCGTGCGGTTTATCGCGGGGCCTTGCCCGACAAGCCGTAAGCCCGTTCCGCCGGGGGCGATGCGCAACCAACTCGAGGGAAACTTGCATGGCCGAGTCGCTGCACGCCCTTCCCGCGGTCAATGCCAACGATGCGCCGCGGCCACTCGGCTTGTGGATGGCCACGGCGCTGGTGGTGGGCAGCATGATCGGCAGCGGTGTGTTCATGCTGCCGGCCACGCTCGCGCCCTATGGCGCCGCAAGCCTGGTTGGCTGGGGCATCAGCTTGTGCGGCGCGCTTCTGCTGGCGGCAACCTTCGCCCGGCTTGCGGTGCACTGGCCGTGCACGGGCGGTCCGTATGCCTACGTGCGACGCGCGTTCGGGGACGCGGCCGGATTCGGCATTGCGTGGAGTTACTGGATTTCGATCTGGGCGGGCACCGCGGCCATCGCGGTCGCCTTTGCCGGCAGCATGGGCGCGCTGTTCCCGGCGCTGACCGCCACCCCCGTGCGCGGCGCGGCGTGCGCGCTGGTGGCGGTGTGGACCTGCACCCTCATCAACATCGCCGGGCTGCGCCAGGCGGGCGGGCTGCAGGTGCTGGTGACGACGCTCAAGTTGTTGCCGCTGCTGCTGTTCGGGCTGGTGGCGCTGTGGTTCGTGGATGGTCGCAACTACGTGCCATTCAATCCCAGCGGCAAGACCCTGCCGCAGGTGGCCCAGGTCACCGTGATCCTGACCATGTGGGCGTTCTGCGGCCTGGAGGCAGCCACGGTCCCGGCCGGTGCCATCCGCGATCCCGGACGCGCCATCCCGCGCGCGACCGTGCTGGGCACGCTACTTGCGGGCATCGCCACCATCGTCGCCTGCACCGCGGTGCTTGGCGTCATGCCGGCGGCCGAGCTGGCGCAATCGCAGGCGCCGATGGCGGATGCCGCGGGCCGTTTGTGGGGACCGGGCGCCGTCGTTGCGGTGGCCGCGCTGGCGGCTGTGTCGACCTTTGGTGCGATCAACGGCTGGGTGATGGTGTGCGCACAGGTGTCGCTGGCCGCCGCTGCGGATGGCCTGTTTCCGCGACGCTTCGCCAGCACCAACTCCGACGGGACACCGGCGTTCGGCCTGGTGGTCGGCGCCAGCCTGGCCAGCCTGATGGTGATCGCCAACTACAGCCGTTCGCTGGTGGATCTGTTCACCTTCATCCTGCTGCTGGCCACGGCGGCGATCCTGCTCCCGTATGCGGCTGCCAGCGCGGCCTGGCTCAAGGCCGGGACGCGTGGCCGCGGGGTCGCTGCGTTGGCCCTTGTCTACAGCGTGTACGCCATGCTCGGGGCGGGCAGCGAAGCCTTGCTCTGGGGCGTGGTGCTGCTTGCGGCAGGCATCCCCGTCTACCTGTGGATGCGGCGCAGGCCGGCTCAGAGCTGATCGGTCGGCTCCAGCGCGGCGGGCGCCGCCGGACAATCCGGCACGCGGTGGCCGCTGCGTATTTCCCAGCGCCAGAACAACCAGCCCGCCACGGTGAAACACGCCGCGCCCAGGGCCAGGTGCAGCGGCTCGTCGCTCAGCAACGGCGACAGCACGCCCGCCACCACCGCGTTGCTGAGCAGGCTGGTGAATGCCTGCAGCGATGACGCACTGCCGCGCTGGCGCGGATACATGTCGAGGATGGCGATGGTCAGGATCGGGAACACCAACGCAATGCCGAACGCGTTGAGCGACATCGGCAACACCGCCCACGGGATGGATGGCGTCTCCACCCACAGGTTGTAGGCGATGTTGCTCGCGGCAGCGACGCCACAACACGCAAACCCGATGCCGGCCAGCCGCGCGCCCGTGATGCGCCCCGCGGCCCGGCCCGACACGAAGGCGCCCAGCATCATCCCGCTGATCATCGGCACGAAGAACCAGCCGAACTGGCGCTCGTTGAGGCCAAGGTGGTCGATGACCAGCGCCGGCGCCGATGCGATGTACAGGAACAGCGCGCCGAAATTGAACGCGCCCGCCGCCGCCAGCCGCTGGAACCGCGGATTGACGAAGATCCCCCCATAGCCGCGCAGCAGCGGCCGCGGCGCCAGCGACAGGCGAGCCTCCACCGGGTGGGTCTCCGGCAGGAACCGCCACGTCGCCAGCAACAGCACGCAGGCAAAGGCCGCCAGGAACCAGAAGATCACCGGCCACGCGGTCCAGCCCAGGATCCAGCCGCCGATGATCGGGGCGATGGCCGGGGCGATGCCGAAGATCATCGAGACCTGGGCCATCAGCCGTTGCGCGTCGTCGCCATCCAGCACGTCCCGGATGACCGCACGCCCGACGATCAAACCGACGCCGGCGGACAGTCCCTGCAGCGCCCGGAACAGCAGCAAGGTGCCGAGGTCGCTGGCTAATGCACAGCCCACCGAGGCCAGCACGAACAGCACCAGCCCACCCAGGATCACCCGACGCCGGCCAATCGCATCGGAGAGCGGCCCGTGCACCACGCTGGTCAGCGCATACGCCAGCAGGTACACGCTGATGGTCTGCTGCATGGCCAGCTTGTCGGCGCCGAGCTGCGCGCCCATGGCCGGGAACGCGGGGAACATGGTGTCGATCGAGAACGGGCCGAACATCGCCAGCCCGCCCAGGATGAGCGCGAGGCGACGATTGGAGGGTCGGGGCAGTGCCGGCATCGGGCCATGGTAGCCAGCGCCGCCGGGAGGCGCATGCGGGTGTGGCGGTTTATACTGCACGGGCACGGTGGGAGAAGCGCGCGGGGCCTTGGCCCGGTCGCGCTGCCGAAGGCGCAACCGCCCGGAATCGCTCAGGCCCAAGACCGCCGTGTGACCACACTCTGGAGAGATCGGCGTCGCTTCGACTGGAGCGCACCCGGCGCCGAAGGGGCAAGAGGTCGCTGCAGGTCCCCTCCCCTGCCTGCGCGCCTCCAAACTCTCAGGCAGAAGGACAGAGCGGGCATCCCTCTCACGCGCGACGTGCCCCGGCACCGATGCGCTTCCGGATGCCGCCATGACCCTGCCCACGCTTCGCTCGCTCGAGCACCACGACGCCTTCGTCGCCCGCCACATCGGCCCCAACGACGACGAGATCGCGACGATGCTCGCGGCGGTCGGCCAAGACTCGCTGGACGCGCTGACCGACGCCATCGTCCCGGCCTCGATCAAGTCAGCTGGCCCACTCGCACTGCCCGATGCCATGAGTGAAGTCGACGCGCTGGCGAAAATCCGCGGCATCGCCAACAAGAACCAGGTGTTCCGCAGCTTCATCGGCCAGGGCTATTACGGTACCCACACGCCCAACGTGATCCTGCGCAACATCCTCGAGAACCCGGCCTGGTACACCGCGTACACGCCCTACCAGGCGGAGATCTCGCAGGGCCGCATGGAAGCGTTGATCAACTTCCAGACCATGTGCACCGACCTTACCGGCATGGACATCGCCAATGCGTCGCTGCTCGACGAAGCCACGGCCGCTGCAGAAGCGATGACCCTGGCCAAGCGTTCCGCGAAGTCGAAATCCGATACCTTCCTGGTCGCAGGGGACACCCACCCGCAGACGCTTGCGCTGCTGCACACGCGCGCCGAGCCGCTGGGGATCAAGGTCGATGTGGTGCGCTCGACCGATGCGTTCCATCAGAAAGTCGCGGCCGGCGATTACTTCGGCGTGCTGGTGCAGTACCCGGCATCCAGCGGCTGGATCGCCGACTGGGACGGCGATGCCGCCGTCATCCACTCGCACAATGCGCTGTTCGTGGTCGCCACCGACCTGCTCGCGCTGACCCTGCTCAAGCCGCCGGGCGAAATGGGCGCGGACATCGTGATCGGCAACACCCAGCGCTTCGGCGTGCCGTTCGGTTTCGGCGGCCCGCATGCGGCGTTCATGGCTTGCCGCGATGCGTTCAAGCGGTCGATGCCGGGACGCCTGATCGGCGTGTCGATCGATGCCGAAGGCGGCATGGCCTATCGCCTCACGTTGCAGACCCGCGAGCAACACATCCGCCGCGAGAAGGCGACCTCCAACATCTGCACCGCGCAGGTGCTGCTGGCGGTGATGGCCTCGATGTATGCGGTCTACCACGGGCCGGAAGGCTTGACCCGCATTGCGTCGCGGGTTGCGCGGATGACCGCGATCCTCGCTGCCGGCCTGCGCGAGTTGGGCCATGCGACTGTGCATGCGAGCGCCTTCGATACCCTGTGCATCGAGGCCGGCGACAACGGCGCGGCGATCCTTGCCCGCGCCCAGGCCCATCGCGCCAACCTGCGCCTGCGCGGCAATGGCTCGCTGTGCATTTCGCTCGATGAAACCACCACCCGCGCCGACCTTGAACTGCTGTGGCGGATCTTCGCGAGCGATGACGCCGCGCTTCCCTCCATCGACGCGCTCGACGCGAGTACGCCGTCGCTGATCCCGCAGGCGCTGCAACGCACCAGCGCGTTCATGACCCACCCGGTGTTCAATACCCACCACAGCGAGCACGAGATGCTGCGCTACATGCGCTCGCTGGCCGACAAGGACCTGGCGATGGATCGCACCATGATCCCGCTGGGCAGCTGCACGATGAAGCTCAACGCCACCGCGGAGATGATCCCGGTGACATGGCCGGAGTTCGGCGCCATCCACCCGTTCGCGCCCGCCGCGCAGACCACGGGCTACAAGGACCTGATCGAGAGCCTCGAAGCCATGCTGGTGGAATGCACCGGCTACGACGCGGTCAGCCTGCAGCCCAACTC
>JAZKHR010000063.1:0-9208 GCA_040385305.1 Pseudomonadota bacterium | reverse complement strand
GCTTCCTGCTTTGACAGGTGCTTCATCTTCGCGGCCACGACCTTGAGGCCGGCCTTCTCGAAGCGGGAATAGATTTCGCCGATCACGTTCTTGGCAACCGCGTCGGGCTTGATGATCGAAAGGGTGCGCTCCAGCGCCATGGGAAACTCCAGATGAGGCGGGCGGCAGCATCGTGCGGCCCGAAGATAACAGAAAAACCCGAGCACTGGCGCGGGTTTGGCCGATATGGCTGCGGTAATTCTACCGGATCGTGCACGCGGCCTGCACATCTTTTTCGTTGCGTTGCACGGCGGTCAGTTTGACGCCCGCGCCGGGCAGTCCTATGATCAAACAAGCGTTTGATTCATGGAGCCCGCGGATGAGCCTGCAGCACTTCTCCACCAAGGACCGGATCCTGCATGCGGCGGAGGAACTCTTCGCCCAGCAGGGCTTTGCTTCGACCTCCCTGCGCCAGGTTACCAGCCGCGCCGACGTCAACATCGCGGCAGTGAACTACCACTTCGGCAGCAAGGACAACCTGGTCAACGAGGTGTTCCGCCGGCGCATGGACGACATGAGCGCGGAGCGTCTGGCCGCGTTGAATGCCGCGGTGACCGGGCATCCCGGCGAACTGGAACCGATCCTCGCCGCGTTCGTGGAGCCGGCCTTGGCCATGGCCCAGGACCGCCATGGCGGGGGCGCGTTCATCCGGGTGATCGCCCGCACTTATGCCGAAAGCAACGACAACCTGCGCAAGTTCCTGTCCGACCAGTACGGCCACGTGCTGCGCGACTTCGCCAAGGCAATCGACGCCTGCGTGCCGGGGCTGGGCAAGGAAGCCTTGTACTGGCGGCTGGACTTCCTGTCCGGTGCGCTGACTTACGCCATGGCCGACTTCGGCCTGATCAAGCGGCCAGCCGGAGTCAGCGAAGCAACGCACCGCCAGCGCGCCGCCAAGGCCCTGATCCGCTTTGCCAGCGCCGGCTTCAAAGCAGACACGGTTTGAATCATTCAATCGTAATGAAGTGAAGGAGTTGCGAGACATGTCCGACAAATTACTTGTACGCCGTGCGGCCGTGCTCGGCGCCGGGGTGATGGGCGCGCAGATCGCCGCGCATCTGGTCAATGCCGGCGTCGATACGGTGCTGTTTGACCTCCCGGCCAAGGACGGCGATCCCAATGGCGTGGTCCTGAAGGCACTTGCCAACCTCGGCAAGCTGTCGCCAGCGCCGCTGGCGAGCAAATCGCTGGCGGAGTCCGTCGTGCCCGCGAACTACGAGACGGGCCTGGAACTCCTGCAGGGCTGCGACCTGATCATCGAAGCCATTGCGGAGCGAATGGACTGGAAGCAGGACCTCTACCGCAAGATAGCCCCCTTCGTGGCCGACCATGCAGTGCTTGCCAGCAACACATCCGGCTTGGGAATCAATGCCTTGGCGGATGTCCTTCCAGAACAACTTCGGCACCGGTTCTGCGGCGTGCACTTCTTCAACCCGCCCCGTTACATGCACTTGGCCGAATTGATCCCGGCCAGGACCACCGACGCCTCGGTGCTGGCAGGGCTGGAAAGTTTCCTGGTGACCACCCTCGGCAAGGGCGTGGTGTACGCGCGGGACACGCCCAACTTCATCGGCAACCGGATCGGCGTCTTCTCGATCCTGGCCACCGCGCACCACACCGCGCAGTCTGGCCTCGGCTTCGATGAAGTCGATGCGCTGACGGGCCCGCTGATCGGGCGGCCCAAGTCGGCCACCTACCGTACGTCGGACGTGGTCGGACTGGACACCATGGCACACGTCATCAAGACCATGGCCGACACCTTGCCCGATGATCCCTGGCACCAGCATTTCAAGTCGCCGGCGTGGCTGGGGGCGCTGATCGGCAAGGGCGCACTCGGCCAGAAGGCGGGCGGCGGCATCTTCCGCAAGGTCGGCAAGGACATCGTGGTACTCGATGTGGCGAGCCAGGACTATCGACCCGCCGATCGCGTGGCTGCGCCGGAGGTGGTCGAAATCCTCAAGCTGCGCAACCCGGCGGAGAAGTTCGCCAGGCTGCGCGCAAGCGAGCATCCGCAGGCGCGCTTCCTGTGGGCGGTGTTCCGCGACCTGTTCCACTACAGCGCCTACCACCTCGCCGACATCGCCGAGACGGCACGCGACGTGGACCTCGCCATCCGCTGGGGATACGGCTGGTCGCTTGGTCCCTTCGAGACATGGCAGGCAGCCGGCTGGAGGCAGGTGGCTGACTGGATCGCCGAGGATATCGTGGCCGGCAAGGCCATGAGCAGCGCGCCGCTGCCGGACTGGGTGTTCGACGGGCGCGAGGGCGTGCATGGGGCGGAGGGCAGCTACAGCCCCTCGCGCAATGCCAAGCTGCCGCGCTCCGCCCTGCCCGTCTACAAGCGCCAGCGCCTCCCGGATCCTTTGCTCGGCGAAGTCCCCGCGCCCGGCGAAACCGTGTTCGAGAACGACGGCCTGCGCCTCTGGCATGACGGCGACGGCATCGCCGTGGCCAGCTTCAAGACCAAGCTGCACACGGTCAATGACCAGGTCCTGGCCGGCCTGCAGGAAGCCATCGGCATCGCCGAGCGCGATTTCCGCGGCATGGTGATCTGGCAGCCCAAGGAGCCGTTCTCCGCGGGCGCAGACCTCGCTGGGGCACTGGGGTCGCTCCAATCCGGGGATCTGGACGGCTTCGACGCGATGGTCGCCAACTTCCAGGCCACCAGCCAGCGCATCAAGTATTCGCTTGTGCCAGTGGTCGCGGCTGTGCGCGGACTGGCACTGGGCGGGGGCTGCGAATTCCAGATGCATGCCGCGCGAACGGTCGCGCACCTCGAGAGCTACATCGGCCTGGTCGAGGCTGGAGTCGGCCTGTTGCCAGCCGGTGGTGGCCTGAAGGAACTCGCCGTTCGCGCCTCCGCGGCGGCGGGGGCCGGCGGCGATGTATTCGCCCAGCTCAAGCCCGCCTTCGAGGCGGTGGCCATGGCCAAGGTCGGAACTTCGGCGCTGGAAGCGAAGGAACTCGGCTTGTTGCGTAGCGCCGACACCATCGCCTTCAACGCCTACGAACTGCTGCATATCGCGAAGCAGCAAGCGCTCTCACTGGTCGAATCCGGCTACCGCCCGCCAATGCCGGCGAGACGCGTGCAAGTGGCAGGCGATGTCGGCATCGCCACCTTCAAGATGATGCTGGTCAACATGCTGGAGGGCCGCTTCATCTCCGCGCATGACTATGAAATCGCGACACGCATTGCCACCGTGCTCTGTGGGGGCGAGGTCGACCGAGGCTCCCTGGTGGACGAAGAATGGCTGCTGCGGCTGGAGCGCGAGCACTTCGTCGCCTTGGCGCAGATGCCCAAGACCCAGGAACGCATCGCCCACATGCTCAAGACCGGCAAGCCGCTGAGGAACTGATGATGACCAGCCACAAGCAAATCCAGGACGCCTACATCGTCGCCGCCACGCGCACCCCGGTCGGCAAGGCACCGCGCGGCGTGTTCCGCAATACCCGCCCCGACGACATGCTGGCCCATGTGCTGCGCAGCGTGGTCGCGCAGGCACCCGGCATCGACCTGTCCCGCATCGACGACGCCATCATCGGCTGCGCCATGCCCGAGGGCGAGCAAGGCATGAACGTGGCGCGCATCGGCGTGCTGCTGGCCGGCCTGCCCGACACCGTGGCGGCGCAGACCATCAACCGTTTCTGCTCGTCGGGCCTGCAGGCGGTTGCACTTGCGGCAGACCAGATCCGCCTGGGCAATGCCGACCTGGTACTGGCCGGCGGAACCGAGTCGATGTCGATGGTGCCGATGATGGGCAACAAGGTCGCGCTGGCGCCGTCGGTGTTCCGCGACGACCACGTTGCCATCGCCTACGGCATGGGCATTACCGCGGAGAAGGTGGCGGAGGAATGGAAAGTCTCGCGCGAGGACCAGGACGCATTCGCGCTGACCTCTCACCAGAAGGCGCTAGCGGCGATCGCCGCCGGCGAATTCGCTGACGAAATCAGCGCCTATGAAGTGCTCTCCCACTTGCCTGACCTTGCCGGCAACACCGTGCAGCTGCGCAAGCGCCTGGTGGATACCGACGAAGGCCCGCGCCCAGACACCACCATCGAAGGCCTGGGGAAGCTGCGGCCGGTGTTCCGCAACGGCCAGTTCGGCGGCAGCGTCACCGCCGGCAATTCTTCGCAGATGAGCGATGGCGCCGGCGCCGTGCTGCTGGCTTCGGCGCAGGCGATCAAGGATTACGGGCTGACCCCGCTGGCCCGCTTCGTCAGTTTCTCGGTAGCAGGCGTGCGTCCGGAAGTGATGGGCATCGGCCCGATCGCCGCGATCCCGAAGGCGTTGAAGCAGGCGGGCCTGAGCCAGGACCAGCTTGACTGGATAGAACTCAACGAAGCGTTCGCCGCGCAGGCCGTGGCCGTGATCCGCACCTGCGGGCTCGATCCGACCAAGGTAAATCCGCTGGGTGGCGCGATCGCCCTGGGCCATCCACTCGGCGCCACGGGCGCGGTGCGCACCGCAACCATTGTCCACGGCATGCGGCGGCGTCAGCAAAAATACGGCATGGTGACCATGTGCATCGGTACCGGCATGGGCGCAGCGGGGATATTCGAGGCGCTGTAAGGCGAAACACCCGGCTCGCAAACGAAGACGGGGCCGATTGACCCCGTTCTTTTGATGATCGTGAAGTCAGGTCAGGTCTCGACCACGCCCAACTCGTCCAGTGCGTTTTGCATGAGCGTGCGCGCAGCGTCGCTGAGCAGCTCGTGGTCGAGCGCATAGCGTACCGTTGCTTCGATCAGGCCCAGGTGTGTCCCGCAGTCGAACCGCGTCCCCTTGAAACGGAAAGCGTCTACCTGGGCAAGCGGCAGCAGCTGGGCGATGGCATCGGTCAACTGGATTTCGCCGCCCGCGCCCTTCTGCGTCCTCTCCAGCAAGTCGAAGATCGACGGATCCAGGATGTAGCGTCCCACCACCGCCAAGTTGCTTGGAGCGTGCTCGGGGCTGGGCTTTTCCACGATCTGGGTAATGCGCCCCGCACGCCCATCGAATCCGGCGGTTGCGACAATGCCGTAACTCCCGGTTTGCTCACTTGGCACGTCCTGCACGGCGATCACGCTGCCGCCGGTGACCTCTGCGCGATCCGCCATCTGCCTCAGTGCGCTGTCGCCACGGCTCCAGATCAGGTCATCCGGCAGCAGGACCGCGAAGGGTTCATCGCCGATCACGGGTTTGGCGCAGAGCACCGCATGACCCAGGCCCAACGCTTCTGCCTGCGTCACGAAGACCGCACGCACTCCGGGCGGCAACACGTTTCGGATCAGTTCCAGTTGTTCGGTCTTGCCGGCGCGCTCCAGCTTCTGCTCGAGCTCGTAGGCCTTGTCGAAATAGTCGGCAACCGCGTGCTTGTAACGATTGGTGACGAACACCAGGGTGTCGCAGCCCGCCTCTATCGCTTCGTCGACCGCGTACTGGATCAGCGGCTTGTCGACGATCGGGAGCATTTCCTTGGGCACGGTCTTGGTTGCAGGCAGGAACCGGGTGCCGAGGCCGGCGACCGGAAACACCGCCTTGCGGATGCGCTGATGTGACGTGATTGGCATGGAGTCCTCAGTGCTGCCGCGAGCGACGCGCCGGGAACGCGACCACGGTGGCGTCGCGCATGGGTTCGGTTTCGCTGGCGGGGTTGAATTCCGGAACGGCTTCGCGCAAGGCCGCTGCCAGCAGGGCCAGGTCATAGGACGCCGTTGCACCACGCAGGGCCTTCATTGCGTGCTCCACGCGCTCGGTTGCCACTCCACGCGGCATCGCCTGCAGGATCTTCGGATGGCTGGTGGCGGTGTAGCGTTCGTCGGAATGGAACAGGGTCTCGTGCAGTTTCTCCCCCGCACGCAAGCCGGTGTATTCGATGGCGATATCGCGCTCGGGCTGCTTGCCGGCCAGGCGGATCATCTGCTCGGCCAGCATGCGGATGGACACCGGCTCGCCCATATCGAGGGTGTAGACCGCCTGCTGGGCACCGATCGACGAAGCCTGCAGGATCAACTGGCAGGCCTCGGGAATGGTCATGAAGTAGCGGGTCACGTCGGGATCGGTCACGGTAACCGGGCCGCCACGGCGGATCTGCTCGCGGAATAGCGGCACCACGCTGCCCGCCGAGTCCAGCACATTGCCGAAGCGCACCGTGACCATGCGTGTCGAACGCGCGTCAACCAACGCCTGACACGCCATCTCCGCCAGCCGCTTGGTGGCGCCCAGCACATTGACCGGGTCCACCGCCTTGTCGGTGGAGATCAGCACGAAGGTGCCCACCCCGGCCTCGCGACTGGCGCGCGCCACCACGTCTGTGGTCAGCACGTTATTGCGTACTGCCTCGCGTAGCTGGCGCTGCAGCAGCGGCACCTGCTTGTAGGCCGCGGCGTGGAACACGGCCTCCGGCTCCGCCTGTGCCAGGGCGTAGGCGATCACCGCCGGATCGCCGCAATCGCCGAGCACCGGCGTGCATTCGATGCCGGGGAAATCCCGGCGCAGATCGGCTTCGATGGTGAGCAGGGCCAGTTCATCCACCTCCAGCAGTGCGATCCGGCGCGCACCGTGGCGTGCGCACTGCCGGCACAACTCGGAGCCGATCGAGCCGCCGGCGCCGGTGACCAGCACCGAGCGCCCACCCAGCCAGGCACGGATCGCTTTCCAGTCGGGATTCAGCGGTTGCCGGCCCAACAGGTCCTCGATTGCTACTTCCTTGAGCTGTCCCGGCAGCGAACGCCCTTCCAGGATGTCCGCCAGCCGCGGTACGGTGCGAAAAGGCACTCCGCTCACTTCGCACGCCCCCACGACCTGGCGCATCGACGAGGCATCCAGCGACGGCATCGCGATCACCAGCAGCTGCACGCCCGTCTCGCGCGCGATCCGGCCGACATCGGCCACGCGGCCGAGGATCGGCAAGCCCTGCAATCGACTGCCGCGCAGAGCCTTGGCATCATCAAGGAACCCGATCGGCTGGTAACGGCCGGTGCGGCGCAGGTCACGCACCAGTGCCTCGCCCGCCTGGCCTGCGCCCAGGATCAGGACGCGCTCGGCGCTTTCATCGAGGCGCAGCAGGCGCTGGTCCTTCCATGCGCGGAAGATCAGGCGCGGCGCACCGAGCAGCATGGTCAGCACGAATGGGTACAGCAGCAACGCGGCGCGCGACACCAGATCCAGCCGGCTGTAGAAGAACAAACCAGCCATCACCGCCAGCAGGCCCAGCACGCTGGCCTTGAAGATGTTGAGCAAGTCGGGAACGCTGGCAAACCGCCAGACCCCGCGGTACAGGCCCACCCGCCACGACACCAGCCCCTGCGCCACCATCACGATCAGCACGGTGCTGGAGAACGGGGGCAGCGGCAGAGGTTGCGGCTGCAAGGCGTAGCGCAGGTAGTGCAGTCCCTGCCAACAGACCCAGACCATTGCCAGGTCGTGGGCGATCACTGCCAGCCTGGGCAGCCCGTACTTGTAGCGATCCTTCCATGTGGTCATGACCCGAATCCTTCGGTGGCCGATTCGCCGGCGCCGTGCAGGTATCGCCAAACCAGGCCGCCTGCAAGGAAGGCGGCGATGGAGGTGAACAGCGCCAATGTTGCGGGTTGCCCTGTGAGGACAAGCATGAGCCCAATCGCGCCGAGCGTCCAGAGCGCGTAGGCGATGGTGACCCTGGCATGTCCGTGGCGCCGGCTTCTGCGCTGGAAAAGATGTTGCACGTGCGCGTGCCACCAGCGCTCGCCGCGTCGCATGCGCCAGCACAGGGTAAAGCCGGTATCCACCAGCATGGCCATGGGCGCCAGTAGGAGGACGGTCCAGTCGGTGATGGGTCTTTGCGCAAATCCGGCGGCGAGCAGGACGGCAATCAGGTACCCCAGCGCACCGCTGCCCACATCGCCCAAGAACACTTTGGCTCGCGGCAGATTCGACGGCAGGAACCCGAGACAGGCACCCGCGACGGCGACCCCCAGCGCCGCCCACGGTCCGGACAGCACCAGCGCCAAGCCGAGTCCGCACAGCAAGGCCTGGCTCGCCGCGAGGCCATCAATGCCGTCCATGAAGTTCCACGCGTTGACCAATCCCAGTGCCAGCGCCGAACCTGCCAACGCGGCCAGCGGGCTCGCTCCCTGTAGCCAACAGGCCCAACCCAGCAAAGCGGCCGCGATGGCATGCACCAGCAACCGAGGCCAGGCCTGCAATGGGCGATGGTCGTCCCACCAGCCGCTCACGGCCACCAGCAGCAGCCCAGTGGCAATCAAGACCCACGACAAGGGATGCGCATCGCTTGCCGCGATCGCCATCAACATCACCAGGCACGCCACCATGATCCCGACGCCGCCGCCCCGCGGCGTCGCCGCGGAATGGCTGCGACGCTCGCCGGGCTCATCGACCATCCCCCTGCGTAGCGCATAGGCCAGCGCCAGGTGGGTTCCCACCGCCGAAACCACGGCCATGCCCGCGCCGATGGCGGCGAGCAACGCCAGGTCAGACCACGGCATAGTTCAGCAATGGCTTCACCGTGCCCCACTCCTTGCAGCTGGGACATTGCCAGTGGTGGCTGCGCGCACCAAAACCGCACCGGCTGCAGCGATAGCTCGGGTTGCGCACCAGCAACTGCTCGGTGATGTGCCTGAGATCCTGCAGGGTGGCGGTTGCGTCGGCGTTGTCGGCCAGGCTGAGCTCAATCAATGCCGCCTCGCCGCGCACCGAGGGCCGGTCCTTCAATTGCTGCGCCAGGTAGCGGCGCGCGACGCCCACCCCCTCCTCCGCTTCGATCATCCGCGCCAGCGCCAGCACCGGCGCGATCCCGCGGTAGTGCTCCGCCATCTCGGCGAGGAAGGCGCGCGCGCCGCTGCGCTCGCCGACTTCGTCGTAGGCGGCCAGCAGCTGCGGCAGTATCTCGGGCAGGTAATCAGGGTCATGGCGGGCGGCGCGCTCGAAGGCGCGAATCGCCGCGACGGGACTGCCGGCATCGGCTTCAATGCGGCCCTCGCTGATGCCGGCGCGGACCGATGTCGAGTCCGCCGCATACGCACGCGCGATGGCAGCGCGCGCGGCGGCGTTGTCGCCGGCGGCTCGCTGGCGATCCGCCAACTCACACTCGAACTGGCTGATCAGCTTGCCCATGGGCTCGCCGGTCGCGGCCTCGAAGCGGCTGGCGTTCTCGATGGCCTTTTCCCAGTCGCGTTCCGCCTGGTAGAT
>JAZKHR010000062.1:0-6828 GCA_040385305.1 Pseudomonadota bacterium | reverse complement strand
TGTAATCGGTGATGTCGCTGTAGCTGGTGACGTAGCCGCCGCCCGGCAACGCGCGGCCGAGCAGTTCGATCACCTGGCCGTTGGCGCGCACCCGTTCGAACACGTGCGGGGTGCCGGCCTTCAGGTGTTCCAGCCGGCGCTCGACCTGCGCCTCCATGTCGCCCGGCCCCATCTCCCCACGCTCGGCGTTCCAGCGCAGCAGGTCGGCGACCGGACGGCCCACATAGAGCATGCCGTCGGGATAGCCGAACAATTCCTGGTAGCGATGGTTCCAGGCGACTAGGCGCATCCCTGCATCGACCACGCTCACGCCCTGGCTGATGTTCTCCAGCGTGCTCGACAACACCTGCCGGTTGAAGCGCAGTTCCTGGCTGGCTTCGTCGAGCAGGGACACCACCTCGCCCAGCTCCATGCCGGAACCGCGCAGCGCGGAAGTCAGGGTCAGGCGTGCCGAGGCCGCGCCGATCGCCGATGCCAGCAGGCGTTCGGTGAACTGCAGCAGTGCGCGGTCCGCCGGCACGTCGGTGGACCAGGTTCGCCCCGATTGCTGCGCGTGTTCGGCGAAGGCGCGTTGCGCATGGCGTTCGCCGAGGATGCGTTCGGCCAGCGCCAGCAGTTCGCCGGCGCGCACGTTCCAGGCGCCACCACCGGGACCGAGCGGCTGGCGCTGCGCGTACGGATCCAGGAACGGCGAGGCCAGCAGCTGGTCCTGCAGCCGCGGGCGGTAGCGCATCGACACGAACACGAACGTGCCGACGTTGGCCAGCAGCGACCAGAACACGCCATGGGTCAGCGCATCCCAGCCTTGCATACCGAACAGGCGCTGCGGGCGCAGGCTGTCGATGCCGAACGGCCCCTGCTCGATCCAGCCTGTGCCAAACCAGCCGCCGCGCGCCAGCTCCGGCAGCAGCAGGGTGTAGGCCCACAGCAACGCACCCACCAGCAGCCCGGCGAAAGCACCCGCGCGGCTGGCCCCCCGCCAGTACAGGCCGCCGATCAGGGCCGGTGCGAACTGGGCCACCGCCGCGAACGCGAGCAGGCCGTGCCGGGCCAGGCTGTCGCTGCCGAGCGCGCCGCGATGGTAGGCAAACGCCAGCATGGCAATGCAGACAATGGTGGCGCGGCGCACCCACAGCACGCGGCGATCGATCGCTTCGTCATGGCGCAGCACCCCACTGCGCAGCAGCAGCGGCATCACGATGTCGTTGCTGACCATGGTCGACAGCGCCACGCTGGACACGATCACCATGCCGGTGGCGGCGGAGAAGCCGCCGATGTAGGCGAACAGCGCCAGCGATTCGCGATCCAGCGCCAGCGGCAGGGCGAGCACGTAGGCATCCGGGGAAATTCCACTGCCGGCCAGCAGGTGGGTGCCGGCGAGGGTGATCGGCAGCACGAACAGCGAAATCAACACCAGGTAACCGCCGAACAGCCAGCGCGCGGGCCGCAGGTCGCTGGCATCCTGGCATTCCACCACGGCCACGTGGAATTGGCGTGGCAGGCAGATGATCGCGGTGAAGGCAATCAGGGTCTGCGCCACGAAGCTCCCCGGGATGCCCTGCGCGGTCACCGTGCCCGCGGCTTGCAGCACGCGGTCCGCGATGCCGCCGCTGCCGGGCAAATGCAGCATCGCGAACATGCCAATCGCCAGGAATGCCAGCAGCTTCACCAGCGATTCCAGCGCCACCGCCAGCACCATGCCGCGATGGTGTTCGGTGGCGTCGATCTGGCGGGTGCCGAACAGGATGGCGAACAGCGCCAGCAGCGCCGCCACATACAGCGCCGGGTCGGTGAGCGCCCCGCCGTCGCCGCCGGGCGCCAGCACCGCCACGCTCATCGCCACCGCCTTGAACTGCAGCGCCACGTACGGCACCGCCGCAGTCACCGCGACCCCCGCCACCAGCGCGGCCAGCCCGGGCGCGCGACCGTAGCGCGACGACAGGAAATCGGCGATCGAAACAATGCGCTGCTCGCCGGAGATCAGCACCAGCCGTTCCAGCATGCGCCAGCCGAACAGCATCAACAGCAGCGGGCCGAGGTAGATGGGCAGGAACGCCAGGCCTTCGCGCGCGGCCGTGCCAACGGCTCCGTAGAACGTCCACGAGGAGCAGTACACCGCAAGCGCCAGCGCATAGACCAGTGGCCGCAGGCGCGCACCCACGGGCGGGCGCTTGTCGCCTGCATACGCCACCGCGAACAGCAGGCAGACGTAGCCGGCGGACACCAGCAGCAGGACCCAGCCGGGGATCACGGCATCAGCACTCCGCAGACGAGATAGCCGAGTGTCGCGGGGTACTGCCCAAAAAGAAACCCGCCGGGCGGCGGGTCTCTTCGCATCGAACAAGCCGGAAGGCTTACTTGATCTTGCCTTCCTTGTAGATCACGTGCTTGCGGACGACGGGATCGTACTTCTTGATCTCCATCTTGGCAGGCGTGTTCTTCTTGTTCTTGTCAGTGGTGTAGAAGTGGCCGGTGTTGGCCGAGGAGATCAGTCGGATCTTGTCGCGCTTGGAAGCCATGGTGTTCTCCTCAGACCTTTTCGCCGCGCTGGCGCAGCTCGGCCAGGACGACATCAATGCCGTTCTTGTCGATGGTGCGCAGGGCGGCCATGGAAACACGCAGCTTCACCCAGCGATTTTCGCTGGCAACCCAGAACCGGCGTTCATGCAGGTTGGGAAGGAAACGGCGGCGGGTCTTGTTGTTGGCGTGCGAGACGTTGTTGCCGCTCAGCACGCGCTTGCCGGTTACTTGGCATTCGCGGGACATACGCACCTCGAGAGGTAGTTGGTGCTTCCCATAGCCCGGGAGGCGGCGGCCCCGACGCATCCCCGGAAGGGTTTGCGACGCACGTAACGGGAGTAAGTCGCGCTGCCAGTGGCGGGTCGAGTACGTACTTCGAACCCACCCGGAACCTGCCAGAAGGAGGTGCCGGACGCAGCGAGCCGCGCATTATGCGGGCAAATCCCTTTGCCGGCAAGCACTTGGGCCAGTCTCGGCCGCCTCGCCGGCCCCGGCAAGGCAGGAGCCGCCGCTTAGGCTACGCATTTGCTCCGATGCGCGGCCGCGCGCCGTCCATGGCGCGCTCGACCCTTGCCCTGCCGGGGCCGGCGAGGCTCTCGGATTTTTCCGCGGATGCGAAAGAGAAGAACGGGCAGGAGATCACCGCCCCTTGGACGCCTTGGCTGTGGCGATATAAGCCCGGATCTGCGACTCCAGCACCGGCAGCGGCACCGACCCCTGCGCCAGCACGGCGTCGTGGAAGGCGCGCACGTCGAACTTCGGGCCCAACGCGGCTTCGGCTTCGCGGCGCAGGCGCATGATGGTGAGCTCGCCGAGCTTGTAGCTCAACGCCTGGCCGGGCCAGCTGATGTAGCGGTCGACCTCGGTGGTGACCTCGTGCTCGGACAGCGCGGTGTTGTCGCGCAGGTAGGCCAGCGCCTGCTCGCGGGTCCAGCCCTTGTGGTGGACGCCGGTGTCGATCACCAGCCGGCAGGCGCGCCACATCGCGTAGGTCAGGCGCCCGAAGTCCTCGTATGGGGTTTCGTAGGTGCCCATTTCCTTGCCCAACCACTCCGAATACAGGCCCCAGCCCTCGCCATAGGCGCTGATGTAATCCTTGCGGAAGTCCGGCACGTCGCCCTGTTCGCGCACCAGCGAGCCCTGCAGGGCGTGCCCTGGTGCGGATTCGTGCAGGGTCAGCGCCGGCAGGTTGTACAGCGGGCGCGAGGGCAGGTCGTAAGTGTTGAGCCAATAGGTGTCCGCGCCGCCGCGGCCGGCGGTCCAGTAAGGCGCGATGTCCGGCGGCACCGGCACGATGGTGAATCTCCCGCGCGGCAGCGTGCCGATCAGCTTGCCGATCTGCCCGTCCACCCGCTTGGAAATCCACGCGGCGCGATCCAGCAGTTCCTGCGGCGTCTTCGCGTAGAACTGCGGATCGCTGCGCAGGAAGGCAAGGAACTCCGGGAAGCTGCCCTTAAACGCTAGCTGCCTGATGATGGCGTCCATCTCGGCGCGGATCGAGGCAACTTCAGTCACGCCGATCGCGTGGATCTCGTCCGCGGTCAGGTCGAGCGTTGTGTATTTGCGAATCTGCGCGCGGTACCAGGCCGCTCCGTCCGGCATCGCTTCGGCGGCGAGCGTATTGCGGGCCCCTGGCATGTACTCGTTGCGGAAGAACACGAGCAGCCTTGCGAACGCCGGCACCACCGCATCACGGATCGCGGCGCGGCCTTCCGCGCGAAGGGTTTCCTGTTCCGCCGCCGGAATCGTCGACGGCATCTTGCGGTATGGATCGAAGAAGTTGGAGGACTCGATGTCCTTGAGTTCGGCGACGGCAGCAATCGAGCCGTCGCGCCCGTCCAGCACAGCGCGCGGCACCGAGAACCCGCGTGCAAGACCCGCACGCATGTTGGTCATCTGCTGGTCGAAGTAGCGCGGCACGTCGCGCAGGCGCGCGGCATAGGCGCGGTAACCGTCGGCATCCCGCGGGGTGGCCCGCGCCATGAAGCCGAGGTCCGACCAGAACGAGCTGTCGGCGTTGAACGGCATCTCGAAGTCGCGAAAGCGGAGTTCCGCGGCCATGTGCTCCACCTGCGGGCGGTACACCGCGTAATTCACCTGCTGCACCGACGACAGCTTGCGCGGGTCGATGCCGTCGAGCTTTCTCAGCACGTCCTCAAGGTAGGCCAGCCGTTTTCCCTGCGCGTCCGCGCCCACGTCGGCCAGCTGGCGCGATGGGGGCCGCTTGCTGTTGTCGCTGTCCTCGTTCCAGGACGGGGCCTGCTGGATGCGCCACTCCCATTCGGACTGGTAGATCGCCTCGAATGTCCGGTCATGCGCGCCGGCGGGTGGTGTCTGCGCAATGGACGGACTGGCCGCGAAGGGCAGCAGCAGGAGGACGGCGAGGGCAAGCGATTTCAAGGCGGGGCTTCCGGCACGGGGATGGCCGGATCGTAACGGAGTCGCCGCCTCAGTGGTCGTTGCGGTCGCGGTGCCAGCCGCGGTGCTTGATATCGAGGTACAGGCTGTAGGACGCGATGAATCCGGGGAACAGGTTCTGCAGGATGCCGACCGCGTCGTTCTTGCCGAAGATGAAATAGCTGAGCGTCATCAGGCTGCCGAGGATGCTCATGTACCAGAACACGCGCGGGATCACCGGCTTGCCGTGGCGCTTGCTGGCGACGAACTGCACCAGCCAGCGGCCCGCGAACATCAGTGCGCCGACGATGCCGATCAGCTTCCACGGACTCATGTGGATGCCGGTCCATTCCAGCCACGGCAGCGCGGTATCCATGAACCCGGGTGCAGCGGCGATCATCGCGCCACGTCCTTGCCGAACAACTCCTCCACGGCGGTGCGGCGGCTGCGCACGATCAGCCAGGCCACGCCGCGCAGGTCGCGGATGCCGACCAGGGCACGATTGAGGTTGTTGTACTTGGACACGCCGGCGGTCCGGTGGCGATGGTTGACCGGCACGCTCACGGTTTTCCAGCCTGCGCGCTGCATCAATGCGGGCAGGTAGCGGTGCATGTGGTCGAAGTAGGGCAAGTCCAGGAAGGCCTCGCGCTCGAACAGCTTGATCCCGCAGCCGGTATCGGGCGTGTCGTCGCGCAGCATGCGCGCGCGGATCGCGTTGGCCCATTTCGATGCCCAGCGCTTGCTGCCGGAGTCCTGGCGGTTGACCCGCCAGCCGGCGAACAGCTTGGTGTCGGGTGTCGAGGCGTCACGCTGGGCGAGCAGCTTGGGGATGTCGGCCGGATCATTCTGGCCGTCGCCGTCCAGGGTGGCAATCCACGGCGCACGCGCGGCCTTGACCCCGTTGCGCACGGCGGTGCTCTGGCCGGCGTTGCCGAGGTGGCGGATCACCCGCAATTCGGGTGTCGTCGCCTGCAGCGCGCGCAGGCGTTCGAGGGTGGCATCGCTCGAGGTGTCGTCGACGTAGACGATCTCGAAGTCGATGAGCCCGCGCAACGCGGCCAGGATCTCGCCTACCAGCGGCGCGACGTTGTCTTCCTCATCGTGGACCGGCACCACCACCGAGAGTTGCGGCGTCGTACTCATGGGTTGGACGCGCTCAAGGCGTGTTGCGCAGGCGCTCGAGCACGCCTTCGAGTGCATCCAGGCTGCCGTAGTGGATGACCAGCTTGCCCTTGCCGCCGCGGCCGTGGGCCACGTCCACCCGGCTGCCGATGGCCTCGGAGAGTTCGCGTTCCAGTGCTGCGATGTCGGCCTGCGGCCTGGGCTTGGACGTCGCGGCCTTGCGCGCGGTGGCGACCTTGCCGCTGGACAGTTGTTGCACCCGGTGCTCGACCTCGCGCACCGACCAGCCATGCTCGGCGGCCTGCCTGGCAAGCGAGACCGCCATCGGCGGCGCCAGCGACAGCAGCGCGCGGGCATGGCCCATTTCCAGCGAGCCCGCCTGCACCAGTGCGCGGATGTCCGCGGGCAGTTCCAGCAGGCGCAGCAGGTTGCTGACCGCGGCGCGAGAACGGCCCACCGCTTCCGCGGCGGCAGCATGGGTGAGGTCGAATTCGTCGATCAGCCGCTGCAGCGCCTGTGCTTCTTCCAGCGGATTGAGGTCTTCGCGCTGGATGTTTTCGATCAGCGCCATCGCCACCACGGTGCGGTCGTCGACCACCCGCACCACCACTGGCACCTCGGTCAGGCCCGCGCGTTGCGACGCGCGCCAGCGGCGCTCGCCGGCGATGATCTCGTAGGTGTGCCCGCGCTTGCCGTCGGCGCCGGTCTGCTCGCGCACCACGATGGGCTGGATCACGCCCTGGGCACGGATGGAGGAGGCGAGCTCTTCCAGCTTGTCCTCGTCCATCG
>JAZKHR010000061.1:0-3023 GCA_040385305.1 Pseudomonadota bacterium | reverse complement strand
ACGCGCGCCGGGATGCCTTCCTTGTCGCGCTTGAAGTCGATGATGCGGTAATGCTGCTTGTGGCCGCCACCGATGTGCCGGGTGGTGATCCGGCCATGGTGGTTGCGGCCACCGCTGTTGCTCTGCTTTTCAAGCAGCGCGGCGTGCGGAGCGCCCTTGTGCAGCCCAGGCGTGAACACGCGGACCATCGAACGACGGCCGGGTGAAGTGGGCTTGAAAGTCATCAATGCCATTGGTCAGTCCTCAGGCCGAGGCCGTCATCACGTCGATCGACTGGCCGTCGGCCAGGGTCACGTACGCCTTGCGCCAGTCGCCACGACGGCCCTGGCGGAACTTGAAGGACTTGCTCTTGCCCTTCACGTTCACAACATTCACGGCCTTCACGTTGACGCCGAAGATCTTCTCGATCGCCACCTTGATGTCGGCCTTGGTGGCGTCCTTCGCAACTTCGAACGCATATTGGTTGGAAACTTCCTGCAGGCGCGCGGTCTTTTCGGACACGCGCGGCGCACGGATCACTTCGTACAGCTTGGCGGTGTTGTTCAAGATGCTCATGCCAGCCACTCCTCGATCTTCTTGACGGCATCGGAGGTGATGACGACGGTGTCGGCACCGACCAGCGCAACCGGGTCCAGGCCCTGCACGTCGCGGACCTGCACGTAGCGCAGGTTGCGCGCGGACAGGTAGACGTTCTCAGTCGCATCCTCGGTGACGATCAGCGGACGCCGACCGGTCACGTTGAGGTCCTTCAGCTTGGAGATCATGCCGGTCGTCTTCGGCGAATCCATCGCGAAGTCCTCGACCACCATCATCCGGCCCTGGCGGTTCAACTCCGACAGGATCGCGGCGATCGCGGCGCGGTACATCTTGCGGTTGACCTTCTGCGCGAAGCTGCGCGGCTTGGCCGCGAAGGTCACGCCGCCGCCGACGAAGATCGGAGCCGTCAACGCGCCATGACGCGCGCCGCCGCCCTTCTGCTTCTTCGACTTCTTGGTGGTTCCGTTGACTTCCGATCGCGTCTTCTGCGCCTTGGTGCCGGCGCGACCCGCATTGCGGTAGGCAACGACGACCTGGTGCACCAGGTCCTTGCTGAATTCACGGCCGAACACGGCGTCGGAAACCGACAGCGTGTCCTTGCTGTTATTGATAGCGAGTTCCATGATCAGACTCCCTTGCTGGTCGGGCGCACGATCACGTCGCCACCCGGGGCACCCGGGACGGCGCCGCGCACGGCGATCAGGCCACGCTCGACGTCGACCTTGACCACCGTCAGGTTCTGCGTGGTCTGGGTGACATCGCCCATGTGGCCGGACATCTTCTTGCCCGGGAACACGCGACCCGGCGTCTGCCGCTGGCCGATGGAGCCCGGCGAACGGTGCGACAGCGAGTTGCCGTGGGTGGCGTCACCCATCTTGAAGTTCCAGCGCTTGATCGTGCCCTGGAAACCCTTGCCCTTGGTCACGCCCTGGACGTCGACGATCTGGCCTTCGCTGAAGATGTCGGCCTTGATCTCGCCGCCCACTTCATAGCCACCGATCTGGTCGGCTTCCACGCGCAGCTCCCACAGGCCGCGGCCCGCTTCCACCTTGGCCTTGGCCAGGTGGCCGGTGGCCGGCTTGTTCAACAGCGAAGCCCGCTTCACGCCCGCGGTCACCTGCACGGCCGAGTAGCCGTCGGATTCGACGGTCTTGACCTGGGTAATGCGGTTGGGAGTGGCTTCGATCAGGGTCACCGGGATGGACTTGCCATCCTCGGTGAACATGCGGCTCATGCCGGCCTTGCGACCGACGATGCCGAGCGAATACTTCTTCGCGCTCATCTGTGTCGTCCTCAGGTCAGCTTGATCTGGACGTCGACGCCGGCAGCCAGTTCGAGCTTCATCAGCGCGTCCACGGTCTTGTCGTTCGGGTCGACGATGTCCAGCACGCGCTTGTGCGTGCGGGTCTCGTACTGGTCGCGCGCGTCCTTGTCGACGTGCGGCGAGGTCAGGATGGTGTAACGCTCGATCTTGGTCGGCAGCGGGATCGGGCCGCGCACCTGCGCGCCGGTCCGCTTCGCCGTCTCGACGATCTCGCTGGCCGAGCGGTCGATCAGACGATGATCGAACGCCTTCAGCCGGATGCGAATCTTCTGGTCCGCCATGGGAAAGTCCTTGTATCTAAAGAGCGACAGGTGCAACGGCTGGGTGCGCCACACCCCGTTGAAAGAACCGGGTACAACTGAACGGGTAGAGCCATTTCCGCAGAGAGGGAGCGAAACAAAAGGCGGCCCGGTTGCCCGGCCCGCCAGTTGGGATCCATGAACGCGCCGACGGGCCCCGCCGAAGTGCTCCGGAAATCTCCGGAACGGACGAGGCCTTGCCGCGCGACATTTCCCTGTCTGGCGAATACGAGGCGCTTCCTGCACCTCTTTTCGCGATTCGCAGGTAATCCGCAAGGGATACCGCGAGTGGTCTTGCATTCTAGCGGACTTCAGGGCCCCTGCGCAAGCCCAAAAACCGAAGAATTGACGGAAAAGATGGCGGCCATCCGCATGGCCACCATCCAACATCGATTACTTGACGATCTTGGCCACCACGCCGGCGCCGACGGTACGGCCGCCTTCGCGGATCGCGAAGCGCAGGCCTTCGTCCATCGCCACCGGGTTGATCAACTGCACCACCATCTTCACGTTGTCGCCCGGCATCACCATCTCCACGCCTTCCGGCAACTGGCAGGCGCCCGTGATGTCGGTCGTGCGGAAGTAGAACTGCGGGCGGTAGCCCTTGAAGAACGGCGTGTGGCGGCCGCCCTCGTCCTTCGACAGGACATAGACCTCGGCCTCGAAGTCGGTGTGCGGCTTGATGCTGCCCGGCTTGCACAGCACCTGGCCACGCTCCACGTCGTCACGCTTGGTGCCGCGCAGCAGCAGGCCGGCGTTGTCGCCCGCCTGGCCCTGGTCCAGCAGCTTGCGGAACATCTCGACGCCCGTCACCACGGTCTTCTGGGTGTCGCGGATGCCGACGATCTCGATTTCCTCGCCCA
>JAZKHR010000060.1:0-4866 GCA_040385305.1 Pseudomonadota bacterium | reverse complement strand
GACTGTTAATCAGGGGGTCGTTGGTTCGAGTCCAACTTCGGGCGCCATATAGCGAAAAGCCAGCCGCAAGGCTGGCTTTTCCGTTTCCGGACCGCCCGTTACATCGCCTGGATGCAAGCCTGTGCCGCAGCTGGGGTAGGCGTTCCGGCCCGCAGGCGACCGGTGTTGGCCACTACGATGGTCGAAGCCTTCTCGGGCCCGCGCCCATCGCACAGGGTCCAGGTGATGTTGCTGCCCGCATTGCCGCCGTTGGGCTGGAACACCATGCGGGTGCGGCCGCTGGTGCTGCGCAGGTGGACTTTGCCGCCCAGCGCGCCGCTGGCATGCAGCAGGGTTTCGTTGGGGCTGCGGGTGCGGTTGCCGTCCAGGTCCGCGAACACGATCCAGCCCGGCGTCCAGTCAGTGCTTTGGCGACAGCCGCTGGCGTCGCCGGGGCAAAGGACGACTTCGGTGCCGGTCGCGGCGGCGTGGCTGACGCCGCCCAGCCACGCCTCCAGCAGCACGCCCTTGGCAGCACCCGAGCGCGCGGCTTCGCCTGCGTCGCGGAAGGCGGGCACGGCGATCCCGGCAATGATGCCGACCGCGGACATGGCGATGACTGCTTCGATGAGGGTGAAACCGGCGTGGCGGCGCATGGCGGGCTCCCGTGATGAGGTGGAAGCAGGCTATGGCCGGCGCGCCATGCGCTGGATCAGGGCAGGCCGAAGCGGCGGGTAGGAATACCCCGCGCCGGGCCGCGCATGAATGCAGGCCATCGGCATCGCCGGCCGCGTCGGTCTCGCGGCGTAAACTCAACGGTTGCCCGCAGACGCCGCAGCCATGACCGACGCCCCCGACCTCGACCTCAGCAGCGCGTCAGACCGCTTCCAGCTGGTCTCTCCGTATTCGCCGGCGGGCGACCAGCCGCAGGCCATCGAGAAGCTGGTGCGCAATTTCGAGGCGGGCGTGGCCAAGCAGGTGCTGCTGGGCGTGACCGGGTCGGGCAAGACCTACACCATCGCCAACATGATCCAGGCGATCCAGAAGCCGACATTGGTGATGGCGCCGAACAAGACACTGGCGGCGCAGCTGTATGGCGAGTTCAAGTCGTTCTTCCCGCGCAACTCGGTGGAGTATTTCGTCAGCTATTACGACTACTACCAGCCCGAGGCGTACGTGCCGTCGTCGGACACTTACATCGAGAAGGACAGCTCGATCAACGACCACATCGAGCAGATGCGCCTGGCCGCGACCAAGGCGCTGCTGTCGCGGCGGGACACCATCGTGGTGGCCTCGGTGTCGGCGATCTACGGTCTGGGCGCGCCGGCCGATTACCTGTCCATGCGGCTGATCCTGTCGCGCGGGGAACGCATCGACCAGCGCGAATTGTTGAGGCACCTCACCACCTTGCAGTACAGCCGCAACGAGATGGACCTGACCCGCGGTACCTTCCGCGTGCGTGGCGAGACCATCGATGTGTTCCCCGCGGAGTCGGACCTGGAGGCGCTGCGGATCGAACTGTTCGATGGCGAGGTGGAGCAGCTGTCGATGTTCGATCCGCTCACCGGCGAGGTGTTCCGCAAGCTGCCGCGCTACACCATTTATCCGAAGACGCATTACGCGACGCCACGCGAACGTACGCTGTCGGCGGTGGACACGATCAAGCTCGAATTGCGCGAGCGGCAAGAGCATTTGTACGGCGCCAACAAGTTGCTGGAGGTGCAGCGCCTGTCGCAACGCACCCAGTTCGACCTGGAGATGATGGCCGAGGTGGGCTACTGCAACGGCATCGAGAACTACTCGCGGCACCTGACTGGACGCGCGCCGGGCGAGGCGCCGCCCACGCTGTTCGACTACCTGCCGTCCGATGCCTTGCTGGTGGTGGACGAATCGCACGTGACCATTCCGCAGATCGGCGCGATGTACAAGGGCGACCGCGCGCGCAAGGAGACCCTGGTGGACTTCGGGTTCCGGCTGCCATCGGCGCTGGACAACCGTCCGCTGAAATTCGAGGAGTGGGAGGAGCGCGCCCCCCGTGCGGTCTTCGTGTCGGCAACGCCGGGGCCCTATGAACTGCGCGAGGCGCCGGATGACATCATCGAGCTGGTGGTGCGGCCGACTGGATTGATCGATCCGCCTGTCGAGATCCGCCCGGTCGCGACCCAGGTCGACGACGTGCTCTCCGAGATCAAGGAACGCGTGGGCTGGGGCGACCGCGTGCTGATCACCACCCTGACCAAGCGCATGGCCGAGAACCTGACCGAATACCTCTCCGAGCATGGCGTGCGGGTGCGTTACCTGCACTCCGACGTGGATACCGTGGAGCGGGTGGAGATCATCCGCGACCTGCGCCTGGGCGTGTTCGACGTGCTGGTGGGCATCAACCTGCTGCGCGAAGGCCTGGACATGCCGGAGGTATCGCTGGTGGCAATCCTGGATGCAGACAAGGAGGGTTTCCTGCGCTCGGCCGGGTCGCTGATCCAGACCATCGGCCGCGCGGCGCGCAACCTGCGCGGCAAGGCGATCCTGTATGCGGACCGGGTCACCAACTCGATGCAGAAAGCGCTGGACGAGACAGACCGTCGCCGTGCCAAGCAGGTGGAATACAACCTCGAGTACGGGATCACTCCGCAGTCGATCGTGCGCGCGGTGGCCGATGTGATGGAAGGCGCGCGCTACGAACCTGGCGAACTCAAGGGACGCGGCAAGGCCAAGCGCGTCGCCGACCCGGCCGAGGATTACCTGCGCATGACCCCGGCCCAGCAAGCGACGAAGCTCAAGGCGCTGGAACAGCAGATGCACCAGCACGCCCGCGACCTGGAATTCGAGGACGCAGCGCGTGTCCGCGACCAGCTGCTGCGCCTGCGCGAGGCGATGCTCTAGCGCGCTGCGTTAAAGCCCCCCTCACGGCCGCCGTGACACCCTTGGCCCTCGATTTCCATCCCCACACGAGGAGTCAACGATGGGCATTTTCGATTTCATGAAAGGCGCCGGCGAGCAGATTTTCCAGCCTGGCGATGCGAAGCGGGAAACCGCGATCGAGAAGCATCTGGGCGGGTACGGCGGTGATTATTCGGGCGTCAAGGTGGAGGTGAACGGCGATACCGCCATTCTCACCGGCCGGGTGGGAAGCACTGCTGCGCGCGAGAAGGCGGTACTGATTGCAGGCAACGTGGACGGCATCGACAAGGTCGACGACCGACTGACCGTGACCGGTGCCTCCGCGGGGTCGCCGTCGCTGGCCGGCAAGCCGGACTTTTCCAACGTCAGCGGCAGCGTCGCCAGCACCGAGGCGCCCCTGGGTGCGGGCAGGGCGGGTGGCGGTTTGGGGTCGGCGGGCGGCGAAGGCTGGGAAAGCAAGACCTACACGGTCAAGTCCGGCGATACCCTGTCCAAGATCGCCAAGGAGTTCTACGGCGAGGCCAACAAGTACAACCAGATCTTCGAGGCGAACCAGCCCATGCTGAAGGACCCCGACAAGATCTACCCCGGCCAGGTTCTGCGGATTCCCGCAGAAGTCTGATTCACGGCCCAGGTTTTTCCGTTTTGCCCGGGGCTGCGGTTGTCCGCGGCCCCGTGGCTGGGCTACACTGCCGGCCCCGCGAAGGGACTGTCGGGCGGTTAGCTCAGTGGTAGAGCACTACCTTGACATGGTAGGGGTCGGGGGTTCGAAACCCTCACCGCCCACCACGCGATGATGGACACATCATGGGCGTGGCATGACATTCCCTCGCTTGACCTTCGAATGATCGAGGTGGCCCGCGGCAACGCCGGCCGAGCGTGCGACATGAGCACTAGCATCGTCTCCTGCTGACCCGCCGACGCATTCGATCCATCGGAAGGCGCCTCGGCGCCTTTTTGTTTTTCGGGCCACCACCAACCCTTTCCCGCGCGGCGGCAGAGGGGGAGCAAGCAGACAATGATCGCGATCACCCTTCCCGACGGCAGCCGCCGCGAATTCGAACACCCCGTCTCGGTGATGGAGGTTGCCCAATCCATCGGTGCCGGCCTGGCCAAGGCTACGGTCGCGGGTGAAGTGGATGGCCGCCTGGTGGACGCCAGCGACGTCATTGACTGCGACGCCACCTTGCGCATCATCACGCCAAAGGATGCCGAAGGCGTCGAGATCATCCGCCACTCCTGCGCGCACCTGGTCGGGCATGCGGTCAAGCAGCTGTACCCGGACGCCAAGATGGTGATTGGCCCGGTGATTGCCGAGGGCTTTTATTACGACATCCACAACGAGCGTCCGTTTACCCCGGAGGACCTGGCCGCGATCGAACAGCGGATGCGCGAGCTGATCGAGCAGGATTACGACGTGGTCAAGAAGCTGACCCCGCGCGCGGACGTGGTGGAGGTGTTCGGGGCCCGTGGCGAGGAATACAAACTGCGCCTGATCGACGACATGCCGGCCGACATCGAGGCGATGGGCCTGTACTACCACCAGGAATACGTGGACATGTGCCGCGGCCCGCACGTGCCCAACACGCGTTTCCTGAAGGCGTTCAAGCTCACCCGCATCTCCGGGGCCTACTGGCGCGGCGATGCCGCCAACGAGCAGTTGCAGCGCATCTACGGCACCGCCTGGGCGGACAAGAAGCAGCTCGACGCCTACATCCAGCGCGTCGAGGAAGCGGAGAAGCGCGACCACCGCAAGATCGCCAAGCAGCAGGACCTGTTCCACCTGCAGGAAGAAGCGCCGGGCCTGGTGTTCTGGCATCCGAAGGGTTGGTCGCTGTGGCAGGTGGTGGAGCAATACATGCGCCGCGTGTATCGGCAGACTGGCTACGGCGAAGTGCGTTGCCCGCAGATCCTGGACGTGACCCTGTGGCAGAAGTCCGGCCACTGGGACAACTACAAGGACAACATGTTCTTCACCGAATCGGA
>JAZKHR010000059.1:0-4896 GCA_040385305.1 Pseudomonadota bacterium | reverse complement strand
ACACGGTGGGCGTGTTCCAGATCGAATCGCGCGCGCAGATGAGCATGCTGCCGCGGCTGAAACCGAAGGAGTTCTACGACCTCGTCGTGGAGGTCGCCATCGTGCGGCCCGGGCCCATCCAGGGCGGCATGGTCCATCCCTATCTGCGGCGACGGCAGGGGCTGGATCCCATCACCTACCCGTCCGTCGGCATCCAGGACATCCTCGGCAAGACCCTGGGCATCCCGCTGTTCCAGGAACAGGTGATGGAGCTGGTGATCCACGCCGGCTACACCGCGGGCGAGGCCGACAACCTGCGCCGTTCGATGGCGGCGTGGCGGCAGGGCGGCGACATGCAGCCGCATCGCGCGCGCATCCGCGACCTGATGGATGCGAAGGGCTACGCGCCGGAGTTCATCGAGCAGATCTTCGAGCAGATCCGGGGCTTTGGCTCGTATGGTTTTCCGCAGAGCCACGCCGCCTCGTTCGCGAAACTGGTGTTCATCAGTTGCTGGCTGAAACGCCACGAGCCCGCCGCGTTCGCCTGCGCCCTGCTCAATGCGCAGCCGATGGGCTTCTACCAGCCCAGCCAGATCGTGCAGGACGCGCGCCGCGGCAACGGCGGGCGCGTGGGCGTGGACGTGCATCCGGTCGACGTCACCATCAGCGATTGGGATTGCACGCTGGAAGGCGGGCACGCGCGGCGCGGCGTGGACGATGGCGGGCAACCGGCCATCCGCCTGGGCCTGCGGCAAGTGGCCGGCCTGCAGGAAGCCGTCGGGCAGCGCATCGAACGCGCACGCGCGGAGCGGCCTTTCATCGATGTGCGCGATCTATCGTTGCGCGCCGGGCTCGACGAAAAATCCCGCCATGCGTTGGCCGAAGCGGGCGCGCTGGAAGCCCTGGCCGGGCATCGCCACGCCGCACGCTGGGCGGTGGCCGGCATCGAACGCCAGCGCCCGCTGCTGCCGGATAGTCCCGATGAAGACGCCATCGTGCTGCCGATGCCGACCGCCGGCGAAGACACGCTCGCCGATTACCGCGCCACCGGCCTCACCCTGCAGGCGCATCCGCTGGCCCTGCTGCGCACGCGGTTGCAGCGCGAACGCCTGCTGGATTCGCGCCAGCTGCGTGGGTTGCCGCATGGACGCGGCGCGTATTCGGCCGGCCTGGTGACCCAGCGCCAGCGTCCGGCCACCGCCGGCGGCACCATCTTCGTGACCCTGGAAGACGAACACGGCATGGTCAATGTGGTGGTCTGGCGAGACGTGGCCCTACGCGCGCGCAAGGCCCTGCTCGGCGCGCGCCTGCTGGCCGTGCGGGGGCGCTGGGAACACGTCGACGGGGTGCAGCACCTGATCGCGCGGGACCTGCGCGACATCAGCCATCTGCTGGGCGACCTGCCGGCGACGTCGCGGGATTTCCATTGAGGCCAACGCCCGCCGTGCCCACGGACTGCACACCCCCGGAAAATCTCGCGCCACGCCCTCACGTCGGCCATGACGGCTGAAATCCGATACTGGATCGATGAATGAGGTGATGAACGCCCCCGCCGATCCCAGCCAATCCCGGTGGACCCGCCTCACCGCGGCGGCTTCCGGCCATGCGCGGGCCGTCCCCGGCTGGGTCATGACGCATCGCCTGCAGGCCGCCGGCATCGCGCTGGGCGTCCTGCTGCTCGGTTTCACCTGGCTGAGCTGGGCGCTGCCGGTCTCCCGGGCGCTGGAGCCCCTGCCCGAAGCCACCCTTGTGCTGGTCGACAGCGAAGGCAATGCCTTCGCCCGCCGCGGGGCATTGAAGGAAGCCCCGGTGGAGGCGCGCAACCTGCCGGCCCACGTGCGCGACGCCGTGCTCTCGATCGAAGACCGCCGCTTCGAGTCGCATTTCGGCATCGACCTGCGGGGCATTGCGCGCGCGGCGAAGCACAACGCGGCGGCGGGCAAGGTGGAACAAGGCGGCAGCACCATCACCCAGCAACTGGCCAAGACCTCGTTCCTGCCGGCAGACCGCACGTTCCGGCGCAAGGCGCAGGAAGCGCTGATCGCGTTGTGGCTGGAAGCGCGCCTGGACAAGGACGAGATCCTGTCGCGCTACCTGAGCAGCATCTATTTCGGCGATGGCACCTATGGCCTGCGGGCCGCGGCGCGCCACTATTTCGATACCTCCCCTGAAGAACTCGACCTGGGCCAGGCGGCGATGCTGGCCGGCATCATCAAGGCCCCCTCGACCCTGGCACCGACCGGCAACCTTGCCGGCGCACGCGCGCGCGCCAAGGTCGTGCTGGACGCCATGGTCGATGCCGGGAAAATCACCGAGCGCGAAGCGCGCGAGGTCCGGCCCGTGCGCTTGCGCAATGGCCGCGATGACCTGCCGGTGGGCAGTTATTTCGCGGACTGGGTGTCGCCTCAGGCCAAGGAGGCGTTCAATGCCGAGTACGGCGAAGTGCGCGTGCCCACCACGCTTGATCCACGCCTGCAGAAGCTGGCCGAGCGCGTCGTGAGTGACGCCCTGCGCCAGGGCGCCCGCAGTGGCGTGGGCCAGGCGGCGCTGGTGGCCATGCGCACCAATGGCGACGTGGTGGCGATGGTGGGCGGCCGCGACTACGCGGGCAGCGCGTTCAACCGCGCCACCCAGGCCCAGCGTCAACCCGGCTCGACGTTCAAGCTGTTCGTCTACCTGGCCGCGCTCCGCGATGGGCTGCGCCCGGACGAGATCATCGAGGATGCGCCGATCACCATCGGCGACTGGACCCCTCGCAACTACAGCGACACGTACGCGGGTCCGATGCCGTTGCGAGAGGCATTCGCGCAGTCAAGCAACGTGGCCGCCGCGCGCCTGATCGATCGCGTCGGCGCGCGCGCGGTGATCCGCGCCGCGCAGGACCTCGGGGTGAGCAGTCCGCTCAAGAACGACCCGATGCTGGCCCTGGGGGTTTCCGAAACCAATCTGCTGGAAATGACCGCCGCCTTCGCCACCCTGGGCTCCCGCCGCGCACCGGTGATACCGCGCGGTCTTCCCCAGCCGGCCGCGGACGCGAGCGACGACGACAACGTGCTGAGCCTGCAGGAGCGCGCCGACCTGCTGGACCTGCTGGGCGCGGCGGTCGACCACGGCACGGCGCGCGCCGCGCGGCTGTCGGTGCCCGCGTTCGGCAAGACCGGCACCACCCAGGACTATCGCGACGCCTTGTTCATCGGCCTGGCCGGCGATCTGGCAGTCGGTGTGTGGATGGGCAATGACGACAACACGCCGATGCAGGACGTCACCGGCGGAGGCCTGCCGGCGCTGACCTGGGCACGCTTCGTCGCCCCGGCCATAGGTGCGCGCGCACTGGGCGCACCTGCGCTCCGTGGGGAAGGCGGCAACGCCCAGCCGCGGCCTGCCTCACGTTGGCAGTCGTTCCGCCAACGCGTCTTCGGTGGCGGCCGTGGCAAGAACAAGGGCAAGGGCAAAGGCAAAGACAAGCGTCGCTGATTCGGTACGCTCGCCCCTTCCTCCCCTTCCTGGAGACCGCATGCGCCCCCTGATCCTGCTCCTGATGCTGGTGATGTCATGCAGCAGCGCCGGCGCCGCCGAACCGGTCGCGCGCGTGCGCGTCACCTTCGACCGCAATGGCGAAACCAGCATGCAGTCCGAAGGGTTCGCCAACGTGGCCGCGCAGCGTGCGCTGACCGCGGATGATCCGGTGCGCATCGCATCGATCAGCAAGCTCGCCGTGTCCATCGGCGTGTTGCGGCTGGTCGAACAGGGCAAGCTGCTGCTGGACGAGGATGTATCGCAGAAACTCGGCTTCGCGCTGCGCAACCCCGCCTTCCAGGATGCGCCGATCACCCTGCGCATGTTGCTCTCGCACACCTCAAGCCTGACCGACAGCGCCGGCTACTGGAACGTGCCGCTGGGCGGCGGCATCCAGACAATCACGAGTGAAGCGAGGGCGTGGGACGCGGCGCATCCGCCGGGCACGTTCTTCCGCTACACCAACCTCAACTTCCCGCTGGTCGCGCAACTGATGGAGCACGCCACGGGCGAGCGCTTCGACACGTTGATGCGGCGACTGGTGCTGGAACCGATGCAGCTCGATGCCTGCTTCAACTGGTCTGGCTGCAGCAATGCCGCGATAAAACGCGCGGTGGTGCTGTACGACGCGCAGGGCAAGCCGCAACGCGATGACCTGAAGGGCGTGGCGCCTGCCTGCCCGGTCATCGCCCCGGCCGATGGCAACTGCGACCTCGCGCGCTGGCAGGCCGGCCAGAACGGTGCGCTCTATTCCCCACAGGGCGGCCTGCGCATTTCCGCGCGGGATCTCGCCCGCATCGGCCGCATGCTGTTGAACGACGGCGTGCTCGACGGCGTGCGCGTGCTGCAACCGGGCAGCGTGCAATTGCTGGCCACGCCTGTGTGGACAAGCAACGACGACAACGGCGTGATGGGCGAAGAGGACGAGCCCGACAGCGGCAACGTCTTCTGCAGCTACGGCTTGGCCGTACACCACGTGGCCCGCGGCAACGGCACCACCTGCCGCGACGACCTGTTCGCCGATGGCCGCCCGCGCATGGGCCACAGCGGCAATGCCTACGGCCTGTTGTCGGGGTTGTGGATCGACCGCGCCGCCGGCACCGGCGTGGCGTACTTCGCCACCGGCGTGGCCAGCCATGCCAGCGGCGCGCATTCGTCTTTCAGCCGGGTCGAGGAGTCAGGCGCCGCCGGCTGGTGATGCCCGGGGCGCGGCTACAGCGCGTAGCTGACTCTCGTCCCGTCCACCACGATCACCTTGTCGGCCTGCAGGCTTTGCACGATGGCGTCCACCGCCTTGTCGTCCAGCGCAGGCTTGAACCAGGATTTGATCGACGACCGCAGCGTGGTCATCTTCGCCGGCTTGGAGGATTTGCCCAGCCGCGCCGCCACTTCGGCGACGCG
>JAZKHR010000058.1:50374-55667 GCA_040385305.1 Pseudomonadota bacterium | reverse complement strand
TGGTGCCCAAGAGGGGACTCGAACCCCTACGACCTAAATCGCTACCACCTCAAGGTAGTGCGTCTACCAATTCCGCCACCTGGGCAATGCAGTGCGCGACCGCGCCGCGCGTGTAGTGTAAAGCCCGATCACTGTCCCTGTGCAGGCGCCGGCGCTGGCGCTGGCGTCGCCGTGTCAGCAGGAGGCGCTGGCGGCACGTACTGGGGGACTGCGACTGGGCTGGCAGGCTGTTGCGCCGGGGCGGTTGGCACAGGCGTATCGGGCGCTTCCTGCACCTGGACGGGCGCTGCCTGGCCCATCACGCCAAGGTCGGACTGCGTCGGGGTGCGATCCACGCGCGCGCTATGGGTGGCGTAATACGCCATGCCCAGGCTGATGGTGAAGAACAGGATAGCCAGCCACTTGGTGCTCTTGGTCAGGAAGTTGGAGGCGCCGCGCGAACCGAACACGGTCGCCGACGCGCCGCCGCCGAAGCCGGACCCGGCCTGCGCACCGGCACCTCGCTGCATCAGGATCAGGGCGATCATGGCGATCGCAACCAGCACGTACAGCACATTCACAAGTTGCAGCCACATCGCGTGTCTTTCCGTTGTTCGTGGGGCCGGCCCGTCATGCGGACCGCCGTGGTCAGGCCGCAGCAGCCGCCGCAATTGCCAGGAAATCGGCGGCGACCAGGGAGGCTCCGCCGATCAACCCGCCATCGACGTCGGCCTGGCTGAACAGACTGGCGGCGTTGTCGGGCTTTACGCTGCCCCCGTACAGGATCGGCAGCGAGCCAGCGATTGTAGCATCGCGCGCTGCGACCTCGCCACGGATGAAGGCATGCATGGCCTGCGCCTGGGCTGGGGTGGCGGTGCGGCCGGTGCCGATCGCCCATACCGGCTCGTACGCGATGACTGCGCCCGCAAAGGCCTGCGGGCCGGCGGCATCGAACACGGCCTGCAGTTGCTGTTCGATGCGCCACTCGGCCTGCCCTGCATCGTGCTCGTGCTGGGATTCGCCGACGCACAGGATCGGCACCAGCCCTGCCTTCTTGGCGGCGATGAACTTGGCGGCCACCGTTTCATTGCTTTCGCGGTGGTGTTGGCGGCGCTCGGAATGACCCACCAGTCCGTAACGGGCGCCGACGTCCTTGAGCATCGAGGCGGACACTTCGCCGGTGTAGGCGCCCTGTTCGTTGGCGCTGACGTCCTGTGCGCCGAACGACAGCCCGCAGTCCTCGCAGCGCGCGATCAGGTCGGTCAGGTACGGCAGCGGCGGCAGGATGACCCGCTCCACTCCCGCGCGCGCGGGTACCGCGCTGATCGCATCGGACAGCGCGCGGGCGAACGCGCGGTCGCCGTGCAGCTTCCAGTTTCCGGCGACGATGGTCTTGCGCATGGTGTGCTCCTGTGACGGACGGGCTACTTCAGCTTGATCTCGCGCAGGCGCTCTTCGAGATAGCCCTGCGCGGTGATCGGTTCGGGGTAACGGCTGGGATTGTCCGCGGTGATCGTGGACGGCAGCACGTCGATCACGAAGTCCGGGTTCGGATGCAGGAAGAACGGCGTCGAATAGCGCGGCAGGCGCGCTTTTGCGCCCGGCGGGTTGACCACGCGGTGGGTAGTCGACGGGTACACGTGGTTGGTCAGCCGCTGCAGCATGTCGCCGATATTGACCACGATGGTGTCGGCGTCCGCGGTGAACGGCACCCATTCGCCCTTGCGGGAGAGCACTTCCAGGCCTTCCGCGCTGGCGCCGACCAGCAGGGTGATCAGGTTGATGTCCTCGTGCGCGCCTGCACGGACGTTGGGGATGTCGTCGGTGGTGATCGGCGGGTAATGGATCGGGCGCAGGATCGAATTGCCCACGTTGGTCTTGTCGGCGAAGAAATCCTCCGCCAGGCCAAGGTGCAGCGCCAGTGCGGAAAGAACCTGCGAGCCCAGCCCGTCCAGCGCCTGGTACAGGCCGTAACCGACGGCCCTGAAATCCGGCACTTCCTCCGGCCAGCTGTTGGCCGGCATGTCGGCACGGTACGGCGAGTCGTCCGGGATCTCGCGCCCGATGTGCCAGAACTCCTTGAGGTCGGAGTACTTGGCACCCTTCGCGGTCTCCACCCCGAACGGGGTGTAGCCGCGCGCGCCGCCGCCACCGGGAACGTGATAGCTGCGCTTGGTGTCTTCCGGCAGGGCGAAGAATGCCTGGAAGGTGCGGTAAGCCTGGTCGATCTGGGCCTGCGGGATGCCGTGGTTACGGATGCCGGCGAACCCCCATTCGCGGTAGGCGGCGCCCAGTTCGTCGATGAATGCCTGGCGATCTTGCGCGCTGGATGGATGGGTGAAGCGGCGGATGTCGAAGGTGGGGATCTGGCTGGTCATTGGCTGTGGCCTGGAACGTTGCAACGCCAGTGTGCACCGGCGCCGCGTGAGGGAGTGGCGTGGGTCAGGCCGCGGCGGTGCGCACGGCGGCGGCCAGGGCGTCGAGGATGGCGTCGACCAGCGCGGCATCGTCGGCTTCCACCGTCACCCTTACCACCGGCTCGGTACCTGACGGGCGCAGGAAGGCGCGGCCGCGGCCTTCGACGGCCCGCTGCGCCTCGGCCAACGCGGCCAGAACCGCCGGTGCCTCGGCGGGCCTGGCGTCGCCCTGGTAGCGGACGTTGACGGTTTTCTGCGGCACCTTGGACAGCCCCCGCAGCGCCTGCCCCAGGCCAACGCCGCGACGTTGCAGTACTTCCAGCACCTGCAGGGCGCTGACAATGCCATCACCGGTACTGGTGCGGTCCAGGCACAGGAGGTGGCCGCTGGCCTCGCCCCCCAACACACCGTCATGGGCCAGCAGTTGCTGGTGCACGTGGCGGTCGCCGACCTTGGCCCGCACGAAGCCGATCCCGCGCTCGCCCAGGGCACGCTCGAACCCGAAGTTGGTCATCAGGGTACCCACCACCGGACCACTCAGGCGCCCGCTGTCCTGCCAGTCGCAGGCAAGCACGTAGAGCAGGTCGTCGCCGTCGCGCACGTTGCCTTCGGCATCGACGAACAGCACGCGGTCGCCGTCGCCATCGAAGGCGATGCCCAGGTCCGCGCCGGACGCGAGGACGCGTTCGGCCAGGGCCTGCGGATACGTCGAGCCCACTCCGTCGTTGATGTTGAGGCCGTTCGGCTCCACCCCGATCGCCTCCAGCCGTGCGCCGAGTTCGCGCAGCACCAGCGGGCCGAGCTGGTAGGTGGCGCCATTCGCGCAGTCCAGCACGATGCGCATGCCACGCAGGTTGAAGCCCTTCGGCACCGAATTCTTGCAGGCCTCGACATAACGGCCGATGGTGTCACGGGTGCGTACAGCCTTGCCCAGCTGCTCCGACGGCACCGTGCGGAACGGTTGGTCCAGCGCGGCTTCGATGGACAGTTCGGTGGCGTCATCGAGTTTTTCGCCCAGCGCGGAGAAGAACTTGATGCCGTTGTCGTGGTGCGGGTTGTGCGAGGCAGAGATCACGATGCCGCCGTCCGCGCGCATCGAGTTGGTCAGGTGCGCCACCGCCGGGGTCGGCATCGGGCCCATCAGCTGCACGTCCACGCCGGCGGCGACCAGGCCGGCTTCCAGCGCGGCCTCGAACATGTAGTTGGAAATGCGGGTGTCCTTGCCGATCAGCACCATCGGCTTGCGCCAGATGCGCTGGTCGGCGCCGGCGGCCTGGCTCAATGCATGGCCGTAGGCATTGCCCAGTCGCAGCACGAAGTCGGCCGAGATGGTGCCCTCGCCCACCCGGCCGCGGATGCCGTCGGTGCCGAAGTAGCGGCGCGCGCTCATGCCGCGGCCTCCGCGTCGTCCAGCGGCGCGGGCCGCCGCATCATCATGGCCAGCAGGTGGGCGAGCCGCTCGCGCAGTTCGCGGCGGTCGCAGATCTGGTCGATCGCGCCGTGCTGCAGCAGGAACTCGCTGCGCTGGAAGCCCTCGGGGAGCTTTTCGCGCACGGTCTGCTCGATCACGCGCTGGCCGGCGAAGCCGATCAGGGCTTCGGGTTCGGCCAGGTTGAGGTCGCCCAGCATGGCGAAGCTGGCGGACACGCCGCCGGTGGTCGGATGGGTCATCACCGAAATGTACGGCAGGCCCGCGGCGCGAAGGCGTCCGAGCGCTGCCGAGGTCTTGGCCATCTGCATCAGCGAGAACAGGCTTTCCTGCATGCGCGCGCCGCCGCTGGCGGAGAAGCACACGAACGGGCAGCCCAGTTCCAGAGCGCGCTCGGCGGCCAGGGTGAAGCGCTCGCCCACCACCGATCCCATCGAGCCGCCCATGTAGGCGAAGTCGAACGCGGCGGCGACCAGGTCGTGGCCCTTGAGCTTGCCTTGCATCGCGACCAGCGCATCGCGCTCGCCGGTGTTCTTCTGCGCGGCCTTGATGCGTTCGGAATACTTCTTCTGGTCCTTGAACTTGAGCACGTCCACCGGCCCCAGCGCGGCGCCGATCTCAACGCCCAGGCCATCGTCGAGCAGTGCCGCGAGGCGGGCGCGGGCGCGGATCGGCATGTGGAAGTTGCACTTCGGGCAGACCTCGAGGTTTTCCTCCAATTCCGGCCGGTACAGCACTACCCCGCAGCGCTCGCACTTTTCCCACAGGCCTTCCGGCACGCTGCGCTTGCGGTCCACCGCGGTATCCGTGCGGATCCGCGCCGGCATCAATTTCTTCAACCAGGACATGGAATTCAGGCGGCTCCAGGCGTGCGGCCGCAAGGCCGCGACAGGTTCGGCAGTCTAGCTCAGGCCGCAGCGGCGACCAGGCCGTCCAGCGCCGCGCGCAGCGGCTGCAGGAACGCGCCGGCGCGGGCGGCGGCATCGGCGGCATCCACGCTGCCGTCCAGTGCAGACACCAGGGCGCTGCCGACCACCACGCCATCGGCATGCTCGGCCATGGCGCGGGCGCTGTCGGCATCGCGGATTCCGAAACCCGCGTACACCGGCATCCGGCCCATGCTGCGTAGCTGGCGCAGGCGCTGGCCGGCGTCGGCCACGTGGAGCCGGTCCGCGCCCGTCACCCCGGCGAAGCTGACGTAGTACAGATAGCCGTCGGACTCCTCGCACAGGCGCTGCAGGCGCGCGTCGGGCGTGGTCGGGGAGGCCAGCGAAATCAGGGCGATTCCCTGGGATGCGAAGGCCGCGCGGTATTCCAACGCCTCTTCCGGCGGCAGGTCGACCAGCAGCACGCCATCGATGCCGGCCTCTGCCGCAGCGGCCGCGAAGGCCGCGGCGCCGCGGATCTCCACGGGGTTCAGGTAACCCATCAGGACCACCGGCGTGAGCGCATCGCGCTCGCGGAATGC